>DAKS01000032.1 GCA_002499195.1 Euryarchaeota archaeon UBA443 | reverse complement strand
GCTGTTGATGCTGCAGAAGCCATCACAATGGAATCGAATGGTAAGATCGTTGCAGATCCAACACGTGTCAAGGTCATTACTCGCAGTGGTCCGTCTCTGGAAGAATCCAAACTCATCACAGGTCTTGCCCTTCCGAAAAAACGAGCACACGTTGAGATGCCCTCTTCACTCGGAGCTGGATCTATTCTGTTGGTTGATGGAGGTCTTGAACTTCGTTCCTTATCGACAGATGTTCAACTCAATGTGACTTCGACGAGCGTATTGCAGTCATTCCGAGATGCTGAACAGCAACGCCTGCTTGAGCAAGTCAAGATGCTTGTTGACCTAGGTGTGAATGTTCTCGCTTGTCGGGAGGGTATTGATGATAGTACGCATGCTCATCTTGCTGAGGCAGGAATCAAGGCATTCCGTCGAGTTGCAAAGAGCGATTTGGAACTTCTTGCCAGAGGTTGTGGAGCCCGTCTTGTTCCTTCCATCAATCAAGCCAAAGATGCAGATGTTGGTGTATTCATTTCTAGTCAATGTGAGCGATGGGGCGATGTTGATCATTGGATTCTCGAAACCGATGAAGGTGGTGCAACCTTTGTTGCTATGGGTAGTACTGAAACTGTAGTCGGAGAGGTCGAGCGATGTTTTGCTGATGCACTTGGAATCGCTTGTCGATTAAAAGAAAATCCAAAATTGATTCCTGGAGGTGGGGCGACTTACATCGCTTTAGCCCGGCGATTGCGAAGATATGCAGAGACTGTCCCAGGTCGTGAACAACTCGCTATTGAAGCCTTTGCAGATGGTCTTGAGACCATACCGCGCGTCCTTGCTGAAAACGCTGGAATGGATTCTATCGATGCCCTCTTGCAAATCGTATCCATTCAGAGCAAAGATGATGATGATTCGATTGGATTGAACGTCGTTACTCGTCAGCCTGAAAACATGCGAGTCTCCAATATTGTCGAACCCTCACGGATTCTTGAACAAGCCATCTCTGGTGCAAGTGAGGCCACAATCGCTGTTCTAAGAATCGATGATGTACTGTGGGCAAAGCAAGAGATTAGCGTACCAGATGATGTTCAAGCAAAATTAGATGGCACCGCTCCCGACCGCCGATAAGTTCAAACTTGGGCGATTTCCGTAAGCACCCTATAAATATACAAAAATCGCCGGAATGGCATGGTCAACGTTGGGATTGACGATGTGGCGATTCATTTTCCTCGCCTTTACATGGACATGCGAGACTTCGCAGAAATGCGAGGTGCCGACTATGGTAAACTGAACAAAGGACTTGGTCTGAAGGCCATGGCAATCCCTGATGTTCACGAAGATACTGCAACCATGGGAGCCATGGCTGTTATGCGACTTATCGATAGAAATGGTATCGATCCTCGAGACATTGGCCGAATGTACCTCGGAACTGAATCAGCACTCGATGGCGCAAAGCCAACTGCGACATATATTCTCGATATGCTCACACAGCGATACCAAGAACGGTTCGGTGAAGACTGCTTCCGCAACTGTGACGTTGTCGATATGACATTTGCATGTATTGGTGCAGTCGATGCACTTCATACAACGCTCGATTGGGCTGCTAGATCGAACGAAGATGATGCCCGCATTGGAATCGTTATCTTCTCTGACAACGCAAAGTACGACCTTGAATCGAGCGGTGAATACACCCAAGGAGCAGGCGGCGGCGCACTATTGATTCGACAGAACCCCCGATTGCTCGAAATCCCTGACTGTTGGGGTGTTTCAACAACGCCTGTTCACGATTTCTTCAAACCTCGACGAAATGTCAGTCTTCGTTCAGTCATTTCTAACGTGATGACTCTTGCCCAAGAAACTGGGCAATCGCTGAAGAAAGGCATCGTCGAACGTATGGTCAAGCACCTTCCTGAATCGACGGTTCGACGGCTCGGTATTTTCGCTCACGGTGAAGAATCGGTAAGTGTGCATCGTGATGAACCCGTCTTTGATGGACAATTTTCAAATCGATGTTACCAAGATGCTGTGCGTCAAGCGTTTTACAACTTTAGCCAACGCGCTATCAAACAAAAGCGCTGGGATCCTGAACTCGATACCCAATTCACAGAACAATGGTCTAGAATCATCATGCATCTTCCTTATGCTTTCCAAGCCAAGCGTATGTTCCCAGACGTCTTCCGTCATGATCGAATGAATACTTCGATGTGGCCTAATGTTGTCGAACAAATCGGTGAACTGCCAGAAAGGCCAGAACGTGATGATCCAGAAGAAATCATGGCCTGGGAAAAAGAAATGGATGCCTATCGAAGAGCGATTTCGAAGACACCCGAATATCTCGAATTTCACAAAGATCGAATCGAAAAGGGGCAGCGTGCTTCAAGTTTGATTGGAAACCAGTACACGGGTTCAATTTTCCTTGCTCTTATGTCGACCTTTGAATCCGACCTAGAAGACAATTCCAATCTCGAAGGTGAGTTGTTTGGACTCTGTGGATACGGTTCAGGAGCCAAAGCCAAGGTGTTCGAAGGAAAGGTTGCTCCGAGATGGCGCGAAGTTGTCGCTCGATGGCAATTGTTTGAACGTCTTGCTGGACGTGTTGCGATTGATCAAGTCACCTATGAAAACCTCCACAAAGGATTGCAGGAAGAAAGCGTCGTCTCACCTCATGGTGAATTCGCACTCGTTGAAATCGGAGAAGATGGTGCTAACGAAGGCGCACGTACATACAAATGGATTTCACAATAAATCCAAAGTGTTAATCCGAGAACTCAATGTTCTTTCGACAAACCATTCAACATCTCTTTGACCATCTTATCTAGGTCAAAATTGGGGGACCAATTCCATTCTTCTTTAGCTACAGATCCATCGATAGAATCCGGCCATGAATCCGCATACTTCTGACGTATGTCTGGAGAAAAATCACATTTGAAACCGTCTATCTCTTTAGAAATTGCATGTGCTAGTTCTTCGGCAGTAAAAGAATAACAATCAATATTGTATCCTGCTTTAGATGGTCCAAGTGTACCGCTTTGTGCATCCATCAACATCAACGTTGCTCGGATTGCATCGTCCATGTACAACATAGGTAATCGGGTGTCCGGACGAACAAAGCAGTTGTAATATCCATCCTTTAGGGCGGCTTCGAAAATCTCCACAGCGTAATCTGTTGTTCCACCACCAGCAGGAGCCTTGTATGAAATTAAACCCGGATATCGGATTCCTCGGACATCGATCCCATAATCATCCCAATACTCCTTAGCGAGTAATTCACCTTTGACCTTGGTCTCACCATACACCGTCGTTGGATTTAGATCTGTGATTTGCGGAGCATGTTTCGGAGCATCAGGGCCGAAAACTGCTATCGAAGAAGGAGTGAATATACGCAAAGAACACTCTCTTGCTGCTTCAAGAACAGATATTGTTCCTCCAACATTCACTTTGCGACACAATTCTGGATTCTGTTCACCGGTTGCTGACAGTAATGCTGCTAAATGGTATACGGTACCAATCCCTTCGTCCTTGCATATTTTGATGATCGAATCAGTGTCCAACACGTCAAGAGTTGCATACGGGCCGTTATTTATCGCATTGTTGTGCTCATCGCTGCGAATGTCGGAAGCAATCACTGATGAGGCCCCATATTTGTCCCTCAACGCTTCGACAAGTTCAGTACCTATCTGACCCAGTGCTCCAGTGACCAGAATCTTATCTCCATCAAGTCCCGGCATATACTGTCCTAATTCTGACGATACTTGAAATTAGAGATGAAACATAGTCTGTCTCCATGGCCAATATTGATATGGTATGCGCGACCGCTTGAAATCCCGTTGATAGGTTTGAGGTACGTAATTGTCAGCGGCGGAGTGCTCAGTGGATTGGGCAAAGGTGTGACTGCAAGTAGCATCGGCGTTCTCCTAAAGAGTGCTGGACTGCGAGTCACCTCCATCAAAATCGACCCGTATCTGAACAGTGATGCAGGCACGATGAGTCCGTTCGAACATGGTGAAGTATTCGTTCTCGATGATGGTGGTGAAGTCGACCTCGACCTCGGAAATTATGAGCGTTTTCTCGATCTCAACCTTGCTCGAGACAACAATCTCACTACAGGAAAAGTCTACTCAAAGGTCCTTGAAGGTGAACGACGAGGCGATTACCTCGGAAAGACCGTTCAAGTTATTCCACACATCACCGATACAGTCCAAGATTGGATTATCGATATTGCAAAGCGACCTGCTGATGGTAGCGAAGAGACACCAGACGTCTGCATTATCGAACTTGGTGGAACCGTCGGTGACATTGAAAGTGCTCCTTACCTCGAGGCGTTGCGCCAGTTCCAATTCCGTGTTGGAAGAGAAAACGTCACCTTCGTTCATGTATCTCTTGTACCTGTAATGGGCCCTGTCGGTGAACAGAAAACAAAGCCAACGCAACACACCGTCAAGGAACTTATGGGACTTGGAATTACACCTGATGTTCTTGTGTGTCGTTCAAGTAAGCCGCTCAATGATGAAACACGCGAAAAACTCTCTGCATTCTGTCACGTTCACCCAGAAGCAGTATTCTCAACACATGATGTTCCGAACATCTACCATGTTCCATTGATGCTTGAAGAACAAGGATTCTGCAACATTCTCGATATCGATTGTAATAAGACGGAACTTCTTGCAGAGTGGAGAGCAATGGCACATCGTCTCGATAAACTATCAGAGGACGTCCACATCGCAATGGTAGGAAAATACACAGACCTTTCCGATGCTTACCTATCTGTCATCAAGTCCCTCCAACACGCAGCTATTGCAGTAGAACGTAAGTTGACCATCGATTGGATTGAAGCAAGCGATTTGGAAGATTCGAACAACTCTGATGCTTGGAATCTCCTGCGTAATGCAAACGGTGTTTTGGTCCCTGGTGGATTTGGAGACCGTGGTATTGAAGGAAAGATTCTAGCAGCACAATACGCTCGTGAAAACAACGTTCCATACCTTGGTATTTGCCTTGGATTACAAGTTGCAACCATAGAATTTTGTCGAAACGTTCTCAATATCAAAGATGCAACATCGACCGAATTTGATGCCGATGCTCAGAACCCTGCTGTAATCTTCATGCCTGAAATTTCCAAAACCCATCTCGGAGGAACGATGCGCCTCGGATCACGCCCAACCATCTTCCAAGTGGATGATTGTGTCATGAAGCGACTCTATGGTGGTCAAGATTCGATCGACGAACGTCATCGACATCGCTACGAAATCAATCCAGATCTTGTTGACCAAATCGAGGCTGCTGGACTGAAGTTCGTCGGAAAGGATGAGAGTGGACAACGCTGTGAAATCTTCGAATTGGATGGACATCCATACTATGTCGGTGTTCAGTATCATCCTGAATTTAAATCTCGACCTGGCCGACCAAGTCCGCCATTCCTTGGCCTTCTCCTTGCTTCGAGTGGACAATCTCTGCCTTAAGCCTCAAGCACTCGAATAACTCGAGTAGTTCGATAACCTTGAAGCAATTTCACAAAGCGACGCTGTTGGAATTCCTCATCCAGTGAAACATCACCTGTATCGATTCTAACGCTTGAAAGTCCTAGCAGTTTGGATGGTGTTGCAACACCGAGAATAAAATCTAATCCAATGGATCTTAACACATCTGGCGACAATTGAAGATTGCCTCGGCCGATGAGAAACCCTTGCCCGCCCATCGGTGAAAGGAGAAGTAAACGTGGGCCATCATAATTGACGAGATGCTCTAGTAATGCAGCTTCATTCAAATCAGCATGGACCGTTCCTTTATGTTGAATATCGATTCCAAGAAGGGTCAAGTCAACACCGAGATGTTCTCCCATACGTCGAAGGGTTCCTCCACTACCCCAAATTATCATCAGTTCAGGGTCATCTTCAATCAGATTTCCAATATGGTTAGCAAGTCCTTCTATCGTTTCAGATTCGCTTGCTCGCTCAACTTGTTCCTTTGCCCCTTGCATGAATCGTGGACTTGATGGAGTCCATGCTTCTCCATACATACGAACCTTCCATTCTCCTTTCTGATAGATTTCCTCATCGAGGTCCATCACTTCGGTAATAGCGACCATAAGATCGCCTTGAAGGAAGGCGAGGAGTACTTCTGCTGCAGCATTAGGAGTTGTAGCGAAACAACCTGAATGCATCTTTACACCAGCTGGAACTCCAATCAATGGTGTTTCGTTACCATCGAGGGTGTTGACAACATCTCGAGTTGTTCCATCGCCACCTGCATACAGAATTGCATCCACATTGGCAGAAACCAAATCTAGAACAAGTGCAGCAGTATCGTCCGCTGTCGATTCCGAAGGGGAAGGTTGCCGTTGCTCATAATCGACTCCTTCCAACCAATCACCACCCATTCGGCCGGTCCATGCTACGAAGGTTGGACTTACGCCCATTCGATTCAAACTGGATTGTTGTAAATCAATGAATTTCGTAATACATTGTTGCATACGTGGCCCTGAACGATCGACAGCACCTGCTTCGCGAGCCTCCTTAGCCCGCCCATCACTTCCTTTGAAGCCCAATCGGCCGCCAAGTCCAGCGTCAGGGTTGACGACGATGCCGATTCGCATATTATGACCTATTTTCGGTTCGCTTTCAATCATTGCTCTTGACCGTATCAAATCAATCGACCGATGTTTTGATGTTGCGTCTCGTCATGGAGTTTCATGGCCAAACGCTCTATGCCTGACGAGATTGCTCTCGATGATATTATGCAAGAAAGCATGAAAGAGATGGGCAAGGGCGAAGTAAAACAAGAAGAAAATGAACAACAACCGGTTGAAACACCTCAACAAGAGCATGCAAAACCTCAGTTCGGATTCAAACTTGGTGAAGTTGAAACACCTACCTCCTTCGTTGTCGCTGCCAAAGAAGAAGAGCCAAAAAAGAAAGAGAAGGAACAAGTCATTCTTGACAAGCCGAGTCAAGATTTAGATGATGACATCATCGTTGATTGGTAATTTCAAGCGTCGCATTGATGAATAGGACCGTCGAGGCGTTGTCAAGAGGCGTCCCCATGGCGATGGTCAACGTTACACTTCCTGATGGAACAGTCAACGAATATGCTGCAGGCGTAACCGCTGGCGAAGTCGTGATCGATGCTCTTGGTAAGAAACACGGATGTCTTGCCGCACGTATCAACGATGTTGAGCGTGATCTCTCCACATCACTAACCGATGATTGTAACCTCGAAGGCATCCTTGCAGATAGCGATGAAGGGATTCATATCCTCCGTCACAGTGCTGCTCACCTTCTTGCTCAAGCCGTCATGGAACTTTATCCCGATGCAAAGCCAACGATTGGTCCTGCTATCGACCGAGGCTTCTACTACGATTTTGCGATGGAACCGATCGGTGAAAGCGATCTCAAACCAATCGAGAAGAAAATGCATGAACTCGCTCGACGTAATCTGAAAGTTGAGCGTGTTGAATTGGATGAGCAAGATCTACGTGACCACTTCACATCCAATCCTTACAAGATCGAAATCATTGATGACAAGTTGGAGGATGGGGATGGTTCAACGATTTACAAACAAGGCGAGTGGTACGACCTATGCCTTGGGCCTCACGTTCCAAGTACTGCGAAATTGATGTTTAGTCGACTTACATCCGTTTCATCTGCTTATTGGCGAGGCGATCAATCTCGTGAACAATTGGTACGAATCTATGGTATTGTCGAGCCTACTAAAGAAGCCTTGAAAGCGACTTTAAATCGTATGCAGCAAGCTAAACTTCGCGACCATCGAAAACTTGGCAAGGATTTGCAACTGTTCCATGTTGATGAAGAAGTTGGACAAGGCCTCATCCTTTGGACGCCTCGTGGCGCTATTGTTCGTCAACAATTACAGGATTTTATCTCGCATCATTTACGCCGACAAGGCTACGATCAAGTCTTTACTCCACATATTGGTAAACTCGATTTATACCGTACCTCTGGACACTTTCCGTATTACCAAGACAGTCAATACCCACCACTTGTGGAACGGGATTTGATGAAGAAATTGGCCGATGAAGGGTGCTCTTGCTCGGAATTATCCAACATGATGAGCACTGGTGACATCGAGGGATACATGCTCAAACCGATGAACTGTCCGCATCACGTCAAAATCTATGCATCTCAGGCACGCTCGTATCGAGATCTTCCGCTTCGATTAGCAGAATTTGGAACCGTATATCGTTGGGAACAATCCGGTGAAATATCAGGTATGACACGAGTCCGTGGATTTACGCAAGACGATGCCCATCTGTTCGTCACTGAGGACCAAATCGCTGATGAGGTCATGGGATGCATTGAATTGGTTCAGACCATCTTTGATGTTCTTGGCATGCACGATTACCGTGTTCGCGTAGGATTGCGAGATCCAAACGCAGACAAGTATGTAGGAGAATCTGAACGATGGGACCTTGCTGAAGAGGCATGTCGCTCAGCTGCTGCTAAACTTGGTGTCAATTGGTCTGAAGAAGAAGGAGAAGCGGCCTTCTATGGGCCTAAAATTGACTTCGTTGTCAAAGATGTTATCGGACGAGAGTGGCAACTTGGAACCGTTCAAGTTGATTACAATCTTCCAGAACGATTCGATTTGTGGTATAAGGGAAGCGATGGAGAGAACCATCGACCTGTAATGATTCATCGGGCACCATTTGGCTCAATGGAGCGTTTCTGTGGCGTTCTTATCGAACATTTTGCCGGTAAGTTCCCAACATGGTTGTCACCAACGCAAGTCCATATCCTAACAATATCAGAAAAACACAAGCAGTACGCTTCACAAGTTGCTCAACAATTGCAAGAACATGGTGTGAGAGTCAAAATCGATGATGGTGATGATACGATTGGTAAGAAGATTCGAACCCATCGTAAAATGCGACCTGCTTACTTGATGATCCTTGGAGATGGTGAAATGAACAACAACTGTGTCTCTTTACGTTCCCGAACTGGTGATCAAGTCGCGGATATCCCTGTTGACCAATTCATCCAAGACCTCAAGAAGGAGATTGAAGACAAAATTACCGAACCTGGTTTGGTTCCGGTTAGCAAGGAAAAGTAAAGTCGTTGGCTACATTGATTCGCACTGCATAAAAGTAAGCGGGGCGTGGGGAAAGCATGAGTGGACCGGTTATTGTTGATGGCTTTGCCTCAATTGCCATCCTTCCCCTCATTCTCGCAGCTTCTATTGCGCTCTTGTTCTGGCGAACCGTTGTTCCAAGACAATTGCGTGGATTGCAAGTTGCCTTTGAGACGGGGCCAAAGCGATACGAAGTTCATACTGTGACAGAATCGTTCAGCGAAGCTCGTGATTTGCTTCGTAGTCGTGGTATGCGTTTTGGTGTTGCCACTTACCTCTTTGCACTGACAGGAGCCTTGCTGCTATTCTTTGAATACATCATTTACGCTCAAGGATGGAGCGATGGATTCCATGCACCAAACATCTCACTCGCATTGATTCTCATTATTCTCCCTGCTGTGATTTCATCTGGATCATCGCTCGGAGCTCAAATCATAAAACCGATTGGCCATGGAAAAGCGAAGTTGCAAGAGTCTAGTAGTGCAAGAAACACGGGCTACATCGCACTTACCGTCTTCTGGTTCATCGGTGTTGGGTTGTTTTATTCGATTCTAGGTTCTTGGGACGTTGCCTTTACCCATCGATTGAGTGCCTCCCTATTGCTTGCATTTTCGCCCTCAATAGTCGCCTATGGCCGTGTCATGGGCACATCATGGCAGGCACTGCGTCAATCATCAGCACAGATCGCTAAAGGAAATGCTTCACCGTTTCACAACCATACACCGAATGCAAGACAACAAGTGATCGCTCGAATTGTTCATCTCAACACTTTGGCAATGCCTGTTGTTGCCATCAATACACTGTTGTCCCTAATTGCAATCATCGTCGCTCCGGAATTGTTCACACACTCGGAACGAGTCATTGAACTCCCTGAATATCGAGAACAAGCAACCATAATGGAAGAAGGAGGTATGCTTGGTTTCTTCTTAATCGAATTATTCTCAAATATTCCTGACCCTGGCTTACGTGTTCCATTGGTCACTTCGATTCTTCTCTTCTTGCTACTCAACGTTGCATTGGTTGGGTTCTTGTTCGTTTACGAAGTTGCAAGAATTCTTTTCCTAGATGTTCAAGATGTTTCAGGCCGTGGCGGTATTCGGCTTGCTGATAGCCGTTTGTTGAGAGCAGAACGAAGTCAACAAGCAAAGGTTCTGAACTTCTGTTTCACTGGATTCGCGGGACAATCAATGCTTCTATTGGCTCTCGCTATGATCACATTCTGGGATTCAAGTTTCCTTCCTCAAGGTGCTTCCTGCGGTGATTGGGAGGGAACACTTTGTGCGTATGTTGAGAAAGATGCAATGGAAGAATTGACCTGGATGCTTGCTTCTGGAGGTCAGATTTGCTTCCTTCTAATTTGGTTGACTTCGCTCCAAGTCGGTTCAAAACTCGACGATATCACCTTTGATGCAAGTATCAGTGAACAACGTCAAATGCTAACAAAGATGGAGAATATGATCTATCTCAAGCAACGACCGTTTACGGAACTTATCGCCAAAGATCGTTGGACGAAAGCCATCGAATACTATGATGAAATTCTGAATCCTACTGAATCATCAACACAAGGACTTGACCTACTCCGCCAAACCGGTGCAAAGATGCAACTCTATGCAGGATTGAATCGATGGGAAGAAGCCGAAGAGAATGCGGTTTCATTATTGGCTTTGCAAACTGGCCGAGATGCACAAGTGGCTAGGTTGATTCTCGCTGCTGCAAGTTTATGCCAGCGTGATTTACCTGAAGCAGCACCTCGACTAGCGCTTCTCAATAAGAGTGACATCGAAGCGGCAAGGTTGCAATGGTTTGCAGCAGTCATCGATTCAAAACGAAGCATTCCAAGTGCATCTCAGCCTGTTCTGAGTATTGATCCCTTAATGCGTAGGAACATCGATCTGTTGAAACGTACTGCTGAAGGGAAGCCACGTGGAAATACAAAATATCGAAACAAATCTGCTGATCGCCTCATGTTGCTCGGAGATTGTGCCCGTATGCGTTTGGATGGACGTAGTGAAGAGGCCTTATCGATGCTTGAATCCTTCATGGAAAAACATGAAGATCATGCTGAATTACCAACTACAAAATGGTCACAGGGTAGAGTGGTTGTAGCGTTACTGAATCTTGATGCTAATCGGCCAAACACCGCGGTTCGGATTGCACGCGACTTGAGGAAAATAGAACCTCGTCACCCACATGTCCGGTCCTTGCTTCGAATTCTCAACGAATTGGGCCTTATTGATGCCATGGCAACCGAACCAACAAAGATGACCATGTTGATCGATTCTGCAGGCGATTGGATGCGAGATTGGCCAATCCTTCATACCGTCCATGTTTCACCACGTCTTGGGTCAAGAAATGCTCGGAAGCATGCTGGAAGAGCTAACGCGTGGATCGTTCATTCAAAGGACCAATCGGTTTCGAATCATTACATGAAATCTAATATGTGGAAGAAGATTCCTTACAATGGTGAAAACCAACCACCTCATGGCCTTTATCTCCACCTTTACGGAATCATTACCACGATTGCGGGTATGCCAGTTGATCTTGGATTACCAAGCGGTATAAACTTCAATGATTTGATTCAAAGAGGATTGGTGTGATCATACACGTCTTCGCAATCGCTCCATAGAAGCATCTGCTTGACCGAGTTGTTCGAGAGCGGCTTCGACCTGCCCTCCGTTCAAACGCTCTTCTGCAAGTGAGATCGCAGCCTCGGTCTTCTTCATATCCTCATCGGTAACTGATATGCTCGAAGCATTGCATTGATTTCTCAATACCTTCCATTCCTGACGAACGAAATCAAGGAGATTTTGAGCCTCGCCTTGTTCATTTCCAAGTGCATCGAGATCGATAGTCAGGCGCTCAAGGAGCGTAGCAGCATGACTCCATTGTCGCTCATCGGCTGCCTTTTGCACTTGTTTGAAGCGATTCATCCATTCCTCAGCGTCAGCGAAACTTTCGAATCTTTCCGTGATTTTCTTTCGTTGGCGAAGAGCACGACGAACACTGTCCATGGCTTCACGCTCAATCTGAATCACACGGATGACACCTTCTGCTAGACCAATGGATTGGCCCGTATCACCTGCTTCAAGTGCTGATTCTGCTTGGTCGAGACGTTGTTCAAGTTCCGAAGTATCAAAGCCATCTGCAGCTTTTAGGGCCTTTGCTGCATCGCTCAAGACTTCAACTGCACGTTCTCGAGCATCGCCATCGGCCTGAAGTTGTATTGGAATGACACATGCTAATTCGAAAGCCTTCTTTGGCGCTTCACGATCGAGTTGCTTCTTTGCATCACGAATGAGTTGTCTCAAATTGTCAATGGTTGCACCCGATTGGCCTGTAAGTAATTCCTCAGCGGTTCGAATGGACTCTTCAGCCTGCGCCCACCATGTGACGATCTCTTGGGCTCGACGTTTTGCTTGACGAAACAATCCTTCCGCTTCTCGCAGAGAACCAAGAGTTACCTCTCGCTCACCCATCTCGTAGGATTTACGTGGTCGCTTTGCCAGCGGAGCCAATTCTTCAGCATGTTGAATCACAATAAGGGCTTCATTTCGTACAACATCGACATCCGTTGCTAGTGAAAGTGAGCGCTCGATGTCTTCAGCAGCCTCTAGAAGAAGACGCATTCCGAAAGAAGGATCGATGTGGCCTTCTTCTTTGGCCGTCATGACAAGACTGCTGGCCTGATCGACTGCAGCACCTTGAGAACGTAGAACTAAGAGACGGTTTTCAATTGAATCGAGTTCCTTACGGAACGCCTTTCTCTCTTCACGCATATCATCTCCTGCAATCCACAGATATGCGACATGAACGAGAATCACTGCACTCAAGATGGGATGGGTCCAATCCTCTGTCTCGACAATCCAGGTTTCACCTGCTCGATCACCGACGAGCATTCCAAGCACCGTTAAAGCACCAATTCCGGTCATCATCGCCCTGAAACGCATCACGTCGATACCGCCGCGAAGGATGTTAGCAGATGATTGGTACATTGTATAACCTAATCCAATGAAGATAACTGTGGCGATTATATCGACCGTACTTGACGAATAAGCGCGTAGTGCAAACATCAGCAACACTGGCCAAATAACGCTCGATGCAGCACCTATTCGTGTTCGAGCACGTGGATCATCAAGAATCAAATCTTGGATTACAATTCCCCACACGAGGACGAGGACCGGCATTCCAAGACCGGTTAGCAGGCTTGCATCACCAACAAACGCATCCTTGAGAACTGGCCATGCCAACCAAACTGCTCCACTTAGACAAAAGAGTGCACATATGGTACTCAATCGCTCGATTCTCTGGATGCGAAGAAGACGTTCAGCTTTAATCGCCTCATCTATATCCCCCCAGAGCATGATTGAACCAGAATGGTTTTGATGATGAAACCACCGACTCTTTGCATACTGTTTGGCAACAATGTTCAAGGGTGTGCTTGGATGGTTGATGAAGAAGGGGGCATCCTATGGAAGGACTAATCACGATGGACGATTTGACCAACGAAGACATACACAGCATTCTTGCTGATGCTGAACGACTGCTTCCTGTTGCTCGGGGTGAAACATATCTCCCGCTTTTGCAAGGTAAGATTCTGGGCAATCTGTTCTTCGAACCAAGCACTCGGACTCGAATGTCATTTGAGACTGCTATGAAGCGACTTGGAGGAGATGTTGTCAATCTTGGTGATGTGAAGACCTCCTCCGTTGTAAAAGGCGAGACATTATTCGATACCATTCAGATGGTTGATGGTTACACCGACATCATCGCTATGCGTCATCCGCGTCAAGGTGCAGCACGCTATGCTCAAGATGCTGCCAGAGTTCCTATCCTCAACGGTGGCGATGGTGCAGGCCATCACCCAACACAAACCATGCTTGATCTGTTTACCATTCAACAGTCGCATGGTACACTCGAAGGACTAACCGTAATTCTTGCAGGTGATTTACGCTATGGA
This sequence comes from Euryarchaeota archaeon UBA443, assembly GCA_002499195.1. Classification (GTDB taxonomy): domain Archaea; phylum Thermoplasmatota; class Poseidoniia; order Poseidoniales; family Poseidoniaceae; genus MGIIa-L2. Next base: position 17,895 of record DAKS01000032.1, on the reverse strand, counting down.
CGAACTGTCCACAGCCTTTCTCATGCATTGGTTCGATTTGGATGCCGCTTGATTTTTGCATCTCCCGACTTGTTGCGAATGCCTACAGAAATTGTTGAAGATCTACGCGAACATGGTGCGGATGTAACTGAAACAGAGGACCTTCTTGGTAACATCAACCAAGCAGATGTCGTTTACATGACCCGAATCCAGAAAGAACGTTTTGCTGATGAAGATGAATACGCCAAGGTCGCTGGAGCCTACAAACTTCATGCACGAGATCTTGACAATACTAAATCAGAGATGGTGATTATGCATCCACTTCCACGTGTCGATGAAATCCATCCCAGTGTCGATAAAACCCGTCATGCTCGATACTTTGAGCAAGCCTTCAACGGCGTTGTCGCCCGTATGGCTTTGCTATGTAGATTGCTTGGTATCGAAGTTCCTGCTGAAATCGGCGGAGGTGATGCCTGATGTCTGAAGAGCACAATATGCGAAGAGTTACCGCTATCAAAAACGGTACAGTAATCGATCATATTCCATCTGGTCAAGCCCTCAAAGTGCTTGAATTGCTCAATCTCTCAGGAGATACATCCGTTCCAGTCTCATTGGTGATGAATGTTCCTTCAAAGAAAATGGGAGCGAAAGATATCATCAAAGTTGAAGATCGTGAATTGAACCAATTCGAACTGGATCGTCTAGCGTTGGTTGCTCCTGATTCAAGCATTGCCATTATTCGTGCTTATTCGGTTGCAGAAAAGTTGAATGTCAACCTCGGTGAAGAAGTGCGAAATGTTGTTCGTTGCACTTTCTCAAATTGTATTACTCAAAATCTACGCGAACCATTACCGCATCGATTGAGGGTCGCAAAAACCGATCCATTGACTCTACGTTGCCATTATTGCCAACGTCCACAAGATTTGGATGAATTGATTCACAATCTACTCTAGATCTATATCGAGAAGATCACGCATATCGCATGCTTTGCATGTAGCTCCTGAAGTAGGCGAACCACATCGTTGACATTTGGTTGGGTGCGATTGGACAGGAGGTTCAACTCGACGGGCAACATGCTTGATATTGTCCGACATTCGAACCAAACTATGACGTGTCCCTGGAGCATCCTGCTCTAGTTGTGCAACGATATCCCGGTAGCGCCATCGAAGTGCACCTTGCGCGTATGGACATTCTTCATGGTGAAGAGGTAGTTGTTTATGCATAGCAAGCAAATGGATTTCTTGTTCTGGAATCCAACGTAGTGGAACTATTCTCGGTGGTAATCCATCGACTGGTGTATCCGTGTGAGGTGCAAGACGCAAGGTTCTATCAATATCTCCATTCGTCATATTCATGAGAACGGTTTGAGCCATATCATCCAAGTTATGGCCAAGTGCAACAACATCGGCATCGACCTGTTTTGCCAAGGCATTGATACCTTGTCTTCGGAAAACGCCGCAATAAGAACAAGGAATGGTCGATACTCCTTCCTTGGTTTCAGATATCATCGGTAAACGCTTTACAACTTCATCCATCTGATGAAATCCGAGGTTCTCGTAACTGGTCGAAATGAATTCAACGCCTAGTGTTTCACAAAGATCGATTGCACATTGAAGCGATGGTGGACGATATCCATCGATTCCTTCATCGACGCAACCCGCAACAATACGAACGTCTCGACGCATTCCGATCAACTCGACGAGAAGCGTCAAGAGGACGGCTGAATCTTTCCCACCAGAGATCGCAACGAAGACCGTAGTCGGTTTGGATTTATCAAGATACAATTGCTTGCGCAATTCCTTACTCACCTTCTTTCGAATTGACTTCTCAAGATGATATCCGCACAAGATACGCCCAGAATAGGCCTGTTCGACAACAGCGTCCTTTCCACAGACATCACAAGCTGGTGCCTGGAATGGACTCTGTTTTGACTCGGCCATGGCGAATGGTTGCATCACCTCCATTAAACGCCTCCGATGGAGGTTTTTTCAATATCAAAATATCAATTGGTTTTTTAAATTTTCAATTGAATAATTCATACTAAATTCAATTTTTTAATCGCTCAAATACGCGGAAAAGATACAGTTCCGTTCTATCCGCGCCCACCATTTTGAAAATTTGCAGTTGGAATTTTGATTTTAGTTGCCAAATCCCCCTACGGGGGAAGAGTTTCGGCAAAGTTCTTGAATGGAACGTTGCTGTGAAGAGGTTTGGGCTAGTATGCTGGACAAGTTGTTTTCTCAACTTTGCGAACTTGGTGGTGTTAACCATGTTCGCTTGATAGATCAGTTCGGCAGTGCCGTTAAAACCACCAAAAAATGGCCTGAGTCTGCTGAAGAACAGAGACGCGAATGGGCAGAATATTGCTCGATTGCTGAACGACTTGGACTTGGATCTCTATTCGAAGTTTGGAGCGAAGGGCGAAGACTAACCCTTTACGACCACTTTGACAACAACCTGTTTGTCCATCTCTCTGGAAAGGATGGCAAAAAAGGCGTGTGGCGATACGAGCTTGAACGCTTGCGACAGGAATGGAATTCAAAACAACCTGAGATGATATGATGTTTGATTTACCGCATATTGAACGATTTGATGATGAAATAGATGTTTCCTCTGGAACTATCCAACCCTTCGAACATGGATTCATTACGACCTGGGTTGGTCGACGGAAAACACCGTTTGGGCATCGATTGGTACGTGCAGGACGTATCGTTGGATGGATTTGTGAAGGTTCTAGTGCAACAAAACTCCTTGGCGGAGCAGATGCACGCTCAGCGCTTGAAGAAGCGGAGAAGAATCAGCACCGATTGGTCGCCTCAACGTGTTCCATGCATGGACTTGCAGAAATCGCCTCTCTCCTACCAGAGGCATTTGAATTCCAAGCAGATACACAAGGTCTTGGCGCTAGTGATACACTCACAGATCGTCTCTTTGCTCGAAACATTTCTGCTGTTTTGCAAGCACTTTCAGATTATGACCATGTTCGAGGCGCCCTAGCAGCAGATCAAGGAATCATCATAGACAGTATGGGTGATTTGCCTGGAAAGGCGGAGGAACTCTCAGCAACCGTTGCTTCTCTGTCCGATGCTATGAATACTCAACAAACAAAACTTGGTGGAGACGGAAACGGTTACGCATCTCTGAATATGGGCGATGCTTCGCTACTCCTCGCATCGAGCAGTAGCATCGTTCTTGCCATATGGACGGAACTTGATGCAAATCATGCACGCTTGCTGACCGATATTGCAGCCAAACTTGATGGTGAAATAGGCACCTATGCCGAAGGTTCTGCTTCTCTCCCCGATGGATTCGTTCTTCGTGAAGGAAAAGGCGGTTCTGATGCTGTTGTATCGATGCTCTCCGCTGCTCTTGAAGAGCGCGTAACAGGCCATCTCAAAGCTGGTGTAAGTGGTAAATCAGTTTCCCTTGCCCTCAATAATGGCCTCCCAGTTGCAATGGCAGCCAATGGTCAATCATTTGATGATGCAATGCTAGGATTGACCGAGAGCAAGCGTATATTGAAACTGCATCGTCTCGCATCTGGAACAATGGTTTCAGCCTCAACAGGTGATGTCTCCGAATTTACACTGAAACAATTTGTTGAATCCCTTTCAACAGTACGTACACGTTCTGAGAAGCGTCGTGATTCAATGATGCACCGGTTGATGAACATGTATGGCTTTGAGATCGGACTCGATGATGTTCGAGTTATTCGTTCGAAACTGAGCATCCATGTTGGTGGACAAGAAACTGCTCAGTCATTGCCAACTGCTGCTCCACTCGCAGGTGTTGATGCTGGCTTACGTCGAAGACTCGAAGAATCCGAACAGCGAGCAGATTCATTGATGCGGAGCAATGCGAGTTTGACAACTCAACTACAAGATGCTGAGAAAGAACGCACTGAAGCCTTGGTTCGTCTCGATGAAATCAAGCAATCCTCCGGTGAGCAAACAAATACGATTCAATCAAAGAACGATGAACTGAATCGAGTACAAGTTACCGTTTCAGAATCAAGAGCCAGTATGGAACAAGCTGAAGAACGCGCAGATCGTCTTCTCCGAAGAGTCAGTGAACTTGAACATCAACTAAGTGAGAGGGCTGCTGAATTGGCCAAGGCCCTTGGCGATACAGAGAGCAGTGCTGCTCTCCGTGATGAAATTGAAACTCTCTCCAATCAAGAGGCGAACACTCGGGCTGATTTGGAATCAAACGCTCAGAAATTATCGTCAATTCGTGAACAAACCGAACTTGAAGAGCGACGATTACGTTCTCTAGAAGAACAGGTTTCTACTCTTCGTGAACGTCAAGCAAGCGCTCAAACAAAGAGCAATGCTTCCGAAGAAAAGATTCGTGCTGCTCAAGCACGATTGGATCAGATCGAAGCAGAAACGCTATCAAGTCGGCGACGTGCAGAAGAAGAACATCAACGCCTTGCAGAAGATGAGGCTCGGCGAATGCAACTCCACTCCGAAATGCGTGAACTCATGGGTGAGCGAAAGGAATTGTTGACTGAACTTGGTAATCTCGGTGCACGTCGAGGAAATGCCGAAACCGAACTTTCAGGCTTGATCGCACGTGCTGAAGCCATCACTGAAGCGCATGAAGAAGCAGTGGCCGATATCGCAGAGGCTGAACGCCTGCGTGCACGACTCTCTGAGGAACCACTCGCCCAAGCCTTGCTTAACGATGATTCAACCTTCCGTGGTCTTGGTCCTGTTTTGGAACGCCTTGAACATGCCCGCACCCTGGGCTATTCTGTGGTTCTCCTCGATCGTGCGGTCGAGCGTGCATTGCAAGTGGTTCAGTCCACAGTCGATCACATCGCTGCAACACCACGACACTTGCTGAGCAGTGAAGTCATGACGCTCCTTGAGCGCCAAGTTCCACAAACTGCAGGGGCTGTACGCGGATTAGCACGATGGTCGGTTCAACAACGTCTCGAAAATCAACTCGGAGAAACCGTTGGACATCTAATTCTTGATTTGGAAGGAATACTCGAGGATTATGACCGGTCAATCACTATGCTAAGACGTATGCGAAATGTCCTCGATCAATTAGGAAACCTTGGTGCTCCACCCGAAGAAATAGAAGCATTGCGAATGAACTGCATGCGCCCTGAGGCTCTACCGAGCGTTGCTGTTGAAACACGACGATTGATTCGTGTTGCTCTTGATGACATCTATCTTGAGGCTGATCAACGTGACGCTGGTGAAGCGATTGCGCTTGAACAAACCGCACAGGTTCTTGAGGAGTTATTGACTCAAATCGATGCTTCCGGATTAACAAAAGGCGTGCCACGTGGAGCCATGTGGGACTTCCAGCGAGATGGATTCCTACCATTCGAGCGAACGGCGATTCCTGTTGGGCAGCGCACACCAGTGATGAACGATATGATGGAAAATATTCAACCGACTTTGGTCGTTGAGGAAAGTGTTTCACTGGATTCTGAACCAGTGGTTGTTGAACTGACGGACGAATGGGAAGAGATGCCCGCACCTGTCGATTCTGAAGCAACGGAAACAGCCAATGAAGAGATGCAATCCGTACCCATCCAAGAGGATCGTGCTGATCTTGAAGCCGAGTTAGCCCGACTGGATGCAGAACGTCAATTACGTTCGCCCGAAGTTAAAGAGTCGAAGCAAGACCCTCGGCTCGATGCTTTGCATGATCAACTCTCTGAATTGGATTTCTGAGGTGAACAGATGGTTGAAACGCTTCTTTTGCGTAATGAGTCAAAAGGTACGTCTTATCCAATGATGTTTGAGAAACTAATCTTCCTTGTATCTGTCGTAAGTTTTGTGTTTCTAAACCAATTCTTGTGGTCGTCCATCGACGTTGTTTGGTATCAGTGGCTCGCCTCAATTGGCTTAGCATTGATTATGCTAATTTTGAATGAATTTATTGGACGAATCATTCAATCATGGCGAATTCGGAATTGATCAGTATTCCTTCTCCTTGACTGGTTCGGGCGTGTTGTTCATCATCGATTCGATGAGACCCCATACTCGCTGCCATGGAACAACGAATCTTAGAAGAGCAACTAAGCACAAGAACAGAAGAGCTGAAATGACCAACCCGTAGGTCAGAGATAGTTCGATTGATTCGGATACTTGTGCTGCCCATTGGCTTCCAGTTGAAGTTCGAACCACTTCAAGAAGAACACTGTGGAATCCTAAGGCTACCATCGTAGCAAGACCAGTAACGGTAAGGAAACCAGCAGTATGACGTAGATGGCCATTGAGAACGTTGTCCATCTGACGAACGTATTCTGGATCTCGCTTGCATGATTCAGGGAGGCGATAAGCATACTCAAGATACCGGATTACGCCGAAACCGGATTCCTGGAACACCATGATTAGAACTGCAATGAGAATAAGTGAAAGCTGTTCAGGAGTTACCAAATCAAAGCCAAATATGCCAACCGTCGGATCACTTACTTGTGATTCCAAAGAGATGAGGTTTGAACCCCAATCACCAAGTTGTGATTTGATGAGTGGGAATGTGAGGATTGCATGAATACCCAAAAAGAGCAAGGTGAATCCAATAGCCCAACCGATTGAGCGCCGTGAAAGGCCCCAAATTCCTCGTGTACCCATGATAACTGGTAGAAGATAGATGAAGAGAATAACCAATGAAAGAATCATCAGAAGAGGCCATTCCAATGTTTTCAGTTCGCTTTCAGATGGTGGACGAAGGTCCAATGAGAAGATCATCGAAGGAATCCAAGTAAGTACAAGACGGCCGATGAGAAGGACCATGAGTGTAATGATGAATCCAAGTTTGATACGCTGTTGAACACGAGGTGATTGGAAAGCCATGAGCGCCATAGAACCGCCGAGAGCCAATCCAAGTATGATTGGAACATAGAAACGTGAAAGACCAGTACGTCCAGATCCGATCAGCCAGTCTCCAAGAGGCACTTCACCGACGAGTGATTCAAGCGATTCAAACAACATAGTATGATCGATACTGTTGACGACGTATGTGGAAACCACTTCAAGATACATCCACACAAGAGCGATGGTCGAAATGATCTGAAGTGTAATGATTTGCCATTGCTTACGCAATGTTTTGAGATGAAGCGTTCGTGCACGACCTCCCATCAAGGAAACATCGCTCTGTGGGTCGACTTCGCCTGCCATCTAATACCCCCTCACCTGCATAATTGCCTGAGACAAATCCATGTCTGGCATCCAATCGATTACTTGAGCACCTGAGCCAGCAAGTGTAGTTAATCGATTCTGTCGTTCCAACTTGAGAACTTCATAGGACATTCGTGGAATACGAGAAACAAGCCGTTCAAAGTCGATACTGGATGGAGAAAGAACGGTTACTTCGTGACCACGTCCAACAAGGTCCCGAACAGCTGCAGGAACGGTTCCATCTCCCTCGCAAGATGAGATGACGAATACAGGACTACCTCGACTAAATCGCCCACTGAGTGAATTGGTGACCGCTTGGAGTGGCATGCTTCCCTCAGGTTTTACACCAGCAAGAGAACTTAGAATCTTGAAGTACTGCTTATCACCAGTATCAGGAGGGAGATATGCAAGCCCATCACCGTAAATTCCGAGTGCGACACTGTCTCTTCGTTTGAGGAAGAATGCTGCAAGACTTGCAGCACTTACGGTTCCCATTTCAAGTGGATTCTTTAGAACGGTCCCAATTCTAGAGACATCTCTTGAATCGAGAAGAATGTACAAATCCGTAACCGCATCACGACATTTCTCATTGACCATCAGATCTCCAGTTCGTGCGAAAGCCTTCCAATTGATGTTCTTGAACGGATCACCTGGAACATATTCTCTGAGAGAATAGAATTCTGAACCTTGACCTGGAGTTCGAAGTGTAGTCGCTCCAGTATACATTTTCGGTGTACGTGAACGAAGGAAGGCTTCCTCAACTTCTTTGATTTGAGGGAAGATGACAATATCTGAGTGGTGGTCAACATACATGTCTTCAACGCCCAAATTGAAGGTATTACGAACTCTTAGTGATACAGGGCCAATCGAATAATGTCCACGTAGTGGGCAACGAAGGACGTAGCGAATTCGAGCACTTTCGCCCGGTCGTAGATTGAGACGCATTTGATTCAAACCACTTCGTAGTTTCATCTCGTGCGGAATGTTGTCGTAAACATCCAAAAGTTGTGTTCGACGATTTGAACGGTTGGTGACAAGCAATTCAACGTACAAATCATCACCTTTGTACAGATTATCGGCAGATAATGTACGTTGTACCTCAATATCACCATGTCCTGAAACCCATGAATTAACGACGATGAAGGTGATGAACGTCAAACCAAGAATCATCATTTGATTGTTGGTGATCATCATTCCGATGAGAATGAGAGTGATACCTCCGGTGAAGGTGAAGGATGCTTTACGTGTCCACATAGTACTCACCTTCGCCCCCAAGCTTTGATTCGTTTGACCAAAGCAACCGACTGTTCAAGAGAATATTTTCCTGGCTCAATAGCAAACTTAGCTAATACAGGATCTTGGATAAGGCCGACAAGTTCCTTTGCCGACATGGCGTGGAATTCCTCGACCGTTAAGCCATTTTGATTACGAACTTTGGATAAGAATACCTGCCGTATTTTTTCCGTTTTCGCATAATACGTGTAGCGATTTGCATCGCCAAAACCATAGTAGATGATACTGAACACATGCCGCCATGGTTCCGGGTCCTTCTTCTTGAGAAGAACTGCCTCAAACGTGATGAAAAGAACAACGAAAAGGGCAAGCATAGCAAGCCCTTCACCAGTGAAGTATACCAAGAGGAAGTAAACGGTGTTGTAAGAATCTGCGAGAAGGGCGTTTTGTGGATGACGGCTCTCATCGAAAATAACCAATGCGTTTTCTGCAGGCTCCCCTTCTTCGCCCTCCAGTGTGCTCATCAGTGATTCAGCAATAACATCGAGTACCCATTTGCGATTGTCATTCGCTGGAATGAAGGTCTCTGTTTCACCGTATTCACCAGCATTGAATCCTTCATAATCGTATATTGCATTGATGAGTGCACTTCCATCCGCAATGAAAAATACTCTCCCTCCCTCATCAGGGTCGCAATTGGTTGAAGCACATGCTTCGATCGAGAGATTGAACTGCCCCCAAAGATCCGGAGTCTCACTTGTTTGTTCATTACTGACCCAAAACTCTCCGTCACCATTCACATCAACTGTTGCTTGATTGCTCGTTATAGCGCGGACATTTACATCCTTGAGAGCGCCACGAACACCGGGAGTGATTTCAAGGCCTGTGACATTGTTGAGTAACATTGTGTAGGTGGCATTGTATTCGATTCGGCCAAGGGCACCAGCGCTCTTGACCCAATGGTGAGAACAAACACCCGCTTCCTCTATGGTCATCGCTTGGCCATCAAGTTCTGAACACGGATGTGCTCCTACTTCAGATGACCAGCGTTCGTGTTCTTCGATTGTCGAAGGATCAAGTTCGGTTCCATTCATACCGCATGGACTTGCTTGTACGCACATCCAGATGTAGTTTTTATCGAGTTCAGCAACATAATTTGTATCGTACAACTGGTATCCTGAGTATCGAACTCCATACGCCTCACCGATGCTTCCTGCATAGCCAAAGTCCTCGAGAACGATTACTGTTCCACCACTATCAACGAATTCGACGATTGCATCGACCTCTGAAGGAGAGTATCCGTCCTCAGTTGCAATCGTAATGAATCCATCTTCATCGAACTGCGGGAAAGAGAGCGTGTCTCGTTCAACTCCAGCGATGATGAAAGTGGTGTTACGAGGATCTTCAATATCTGCAAGAAGAAGAGGACTGCTCACCAATGATTTGGTTTCGACGCCCATAGAATTGATATCTTCCCGAAATGCAGACATATCGTTCCAGTCATCATCATATGCTGACAATTGATTGGTTTGACTAATGTTGATGAAATTCTGAAGGATGGTGAGAAGAAGAATCCCAAGAACAGCCCAAAATGCCAATTGGAGTCCAATTCGCTTGAGATTCCTGCTCCGTTCGGCCGCCATTTCCACACCCCCTTAGTACACCGTTCATACATACACGGTTTCACATCGGTTTAGAAGGTTGTCCAACTCTGTTGCGAAAATGCTCATCAGATTTTGAGCATAATCACATTCCCAAATGAGGATACTTCCGTTGAGGGAATTGCTACTGCACCGTCTTTGATGGGAAAGGGTAAACGATTAGCATCAATATGTTCTGAACATTTGATAAGAAGCTCGGAAATCTCTCCGTTGGAGATATCGACGACAAGATCGGTGAGCTTCCCCAGCTCTTTTCCTTTCTTATCTTGGACTATACGTCCAAGCATTTCTTGTCCGAAACTAGATGACATACGGCTCGCCTTACGGATTGGTCAACGACGAAAGGACTTGACCGTTTCCGTGCTCACATGGTTTCCATGCCGAAACCATAGTCGCGTGTTCGCTTGATGTTAGATAGCCCTGAAGTCAATCGTGTTTCCATCTTCTGATAGTACTCGAGCATTTCAGGTGTAACCGTCGGTCGAACGCGTGTTACGGCTTCATCAAAGTGCTTCTTCGTGACCTTCTTTTTGCCTCCACGCATAGCGATGAGCGCAGCCTCTCTGCAGACAGCTTCGATATCAGCTCCTGTGAATCCGTCCATATTCGAGAGAATGTCCTTAATCGAGAACTTAGAAAGCGGCATACCGCTTGAGTGAATCTCGAAAATCGCTTCTCGTGCTGCTGTATCTGGGGGAGGAACGTGAAGAACACGCTCAAATCGACCACTTCGCAAGAGCGCAGGGTCGATCATCTCCGGACGATTAGTAGCAGCAACTACGATGACGCCATCAAGTGATTCGACCCCATCCATACTTGCGAGTAGTTGGTTGACAACTCGGTTGCCGACATCGCTTCCTTCACCATTTGAAGTGTTTCGCATGCTGGCAATGGACTCAAATTCATCAAGGAAAATAATCGAAGGTGACGATTGTTTGGCCTTCTTGAAAATCTCACGTATACCTCGCTCTGATTCACCGACCCACTTTGAAATCATTTCAGGGCCTTTGATGGAGATGAAGTTCGCTTGTGCTTCGTTTGCAATCGCCTTCGCAAGGAGTGTTTTTCCAGTTCCTGGTGCACCAAAGAGAACGATACCTCGCGGCGGCTTGATGTTGAAATGCTCGAAGATTTCTGGCTTGGTCAGTGGCCATTCAACGGATTCTTTCAAACGATCTTTGACTTCCTCCAGCCCACCGACTTCGCTCCAAGCAACCTCTGGGACTTCGACATAGATTTCACGAAGAGCAGATGGCTCCACGTCCTTGATAGCAAATCGGAAATCGTCCATGCGGACCTCCATCTTTTCCAAGACTTCAGGCGGGATCGTTTCCTCTTCGAGGTCGATTTCTGGCAGGTATCGACGAAGTGCTTTCATAGCCGCTTCACGGACAAGTGCGGCTAGGTCTGCACCAACAAAGCCGTAGGTGTTGTCAAGCACCCAGTTGACTTCAAAGTCATCTGCAATCGGCATCTGGCGTGTGTGAACTTCCATAATCTCCTTTCGGCCTTCGCGGTCAGGGACACCAATCTCGATTTCCCGGTCAAATCTACCTGGTCGACGCAGTGCAGGGTCAAGTGCGTCTCTTCGGTTGGTTGCACCGATGACAACAACGTTGTCTCGACCTTGCATTCCATCCATCAATGTCAGCATTTGAGCGACAACTCTTCGTTCGACTTCGCCACTAACATCCTCGCGCTTTGGACAAATTGAATCAATCTCGTCGATGAAGATGATTGCAGGGGACTTTTCACTCGCTTCATCAAAAATCTCTCTGAGTTGCTTTTCAGATTCACCATAATACTTTGAAATAATTTCAGGCCCATTGATGGATTTGAAATGTGCATTGACTTCGGTAGCAACGGCCTTTGCAATCATGGTTTTTCCAGTACCAGGGGGGCCGTGAAGGAGAACTCCTTTTGGAGGGTCAATTCCGAGCCGTCGGAACAATTCAGGATGTTTGAGTGGCAATTCGATCATCTCTCGAACCTTCTGAAGTTGTTGCCCAATACCACCAACGTCCTCGTAGGTTATGCCTTCGGATTGACCAACATCTTCGTCATCAATAGCTTCATCCTTGATGATGATATCCGTATCGCTGGTAACTTTGACGATACCTTTTGGCGTGGTCTGAACGACAGCAAAAGGTAATGCTTCAGCAAACAAAGTCATGCCTGGAATGAAGATGCGATCGCCTGCCATAACCGGTCGCTTTGAAAGGCCTCGTCGTGCGAAACCTTCGATGCCTGGGCCAAATTTGACCTTCTGCTTGTTGGCCATGACAGGAGAGAGAGTGAGTTTGGTACATTCCTTCGCCTCAGCCTTAGAAATAGTGACTCGATCGCCAAGACTGACGCCAGCATTCTTACGAATTATACCATCGATTCGGACAATATCCATCTTTGAGTCTTCTGGGCGACTGCGCCAATAGATGGCTGCTGTTGATCGCTTTTCACCCTTGATTTCGACGATGTCGCCAGGTTTGAGGTCAAGACCATGTTCACCAGAAATTCGGGCTCGGCCATGGCCTACGTCGGAAGGGATGGCTTTTGCTACACGTAAGGAAACTTCGTTATCTTCGCCGGACATATCAAGTCCAAGTCCCGAGAGTACTAAAACCATGAGTTATGAAAATCCCGTCTGAATCTCATGCGATTGAATCGTAGCCTTCATGGAGGGAATCGAACTCGATTGCATCATGGTCCACGTACTTGAAGCAGGTTTAACGTTCCTCGAAGCCAACAATCCAAAGAATCGCCCCAGTGTAAAAGGGTTCAATATCATCGATGGTCAGTTGGCTGAATCGAGTGATGGTGCCACCTTTGAATCTCGAAACCCAGCGCTTCTGAGCGATGTTCTTGGGGCATTTCCTCTATCGACGAAAGACGATGTTAGCGCTGCCCTCGATGCTGCTCATGCCGCATTCCCATCTTGGTCGGCTACACCCGCTCCAACCCGTGGTCAAATCATTGGTAACATGGGTCGCCTCTTGATGGAACACAAAGATGACCTTGTTCGACTCCAAGCGCGTGAAATTGGAAAGACGCTCAAAGAATGTGGTGGAGAAATTCAAGAAGCAATTGACACATGTCTCTTTTTCCAATCCGAAGGGCGACGTCTTTACGGACAAACGGTCAACTCGGAACTACCCGACAAAGAATTGTTCACCTATCGCAGGCCCCTCGGTGTTTGTGGAATTATCAATGCGTGCAACTTCCCATCTGCAGTTCCATTCTGGAAGATGATTCCTGCAATCATGTGTGGAAACACATGCGTTTGGAAGTCGCCTCAAGACTCTCCATTGCTTTCATTTGCACTTGCTCGAATCATGCATCAAGCCGGTTTACCTGACGGTGTCATCAACCTCGTACACGGCAAGGGAAGCGGTGCAGGTCAACACATCATCAACGCTGTTGACGAAGGTCGTGTCAACAAGATCTCCTTCACTGGTTCGACCGCCGTTGGAAAGATGATCGGTGAAGTATGTGGGCGAAACTTGGTCTCTTGCTCGCTCGAACTCGGTGGAAAGAATCCATTGGTCATCATGCCTTCTGCAAATCTTGAAAACGCAGTCGAAGGCGCATACTGGGCTGGATTTGGAACTGCAGGCCAACGTTGTACATCACTTGGAAATCTGATTATTCACAAGGACATTTACGACGAATTTGTTGCGAAATTGATGGACAAGGTTCACTCGACCCGAATCGGCGATTCCCTCGAGCACGAAGGCGTCCTTTACGGTTCGATGCTTTCTGAAAAATACGCAAAGGACTTCCTCGAAGTTATTCAAATCTGCGAAGAAGATGGAGCAACGAAACTCTACGGTCAAGGACGGATCACATCGGATAACAAGCCATCTGGCTTCGTTGGAACTGCTGAAGAGGGTGTCTTCATGTGGCCGCACGTCTATGCTGGCGTCACGGAAGACATGCGTTGCTTCCACGAGGAAATGTTCGGGCCTGCTATCACCTTGGTCAAGGCAGATGACTTCGATCATGCGCTCCACTTGGCGAACGCAAGCCCCTACGGGTTGTCTTCAGCTATTTACACCAATGAACGGCTTGAAGCGTATCGTTTCAAAACTGGAATCAAGGCAGGTATGACGGGTATCAACAATTCAACGACCGGTGCTGAAGCCCACCTTCCGTTTGGTGGTGTCAAGGGCAGTGGTAATGGAACTCGTGAATCGGGTATTTGGGTTATTGAAGCCTATTCCTACTGGCATGCTGTCAACGATGAGCTCTCCGGAAAGTTGCAACTAGCACAGATGGATGTCGATGAAATCGAGATGGTTGAAGCAGAAGTTCGATGGGACGAATTGGTCTAATCGTTTGAATTGCATTTCATTTTCTTTCAAACGCTGCATATGGCAGAAGGGCCAACCTCAAAGACCTCAAGTTGTTGGAACAACTATCTCCTCTGAAAGAGGAGGGCGTGAACCTATGGGTGAAGGAATCAAACTTCCCGTCATCAACGGGCTTGGACGTACTGACCGAATCGATAATTGGTGGGCGCAACCGTTCTGGATGGGTCTTGCTCTAACCGCTGCCCTCATTTACACAGCATGGCGATTGATTCTATTCCCAGAGAGCATTCACTACAAACTTGAAGGTTCAACCGTTGTATCTCCAATCTTCTCACCTAATATCCTTGAATGGAGTTTGTTTGGTCTCAATGAATGGGAACATCCGAGTTGGGTCAATGCCGCCATCCTTGTTCTTTGGATTCCATTCGGATTCCGTGGAACATGCTACTACATGCGACGTGTTTACTATCGAACATTCTTCCAGTCACCTACTGGCTGCTGGGTTGATGAGCCCGATATCAACAAGAAGATCGGATACGGTGGCGAGAAGCGTTTGTTCATCTTCAACAATCTTCACCGCTATTTCCTCTATGCTGCGATGATCATCATCGTCATCAAGTGGTGGGATGTTACACACACCTTGCATTTTGATACGGGTTGGGGATTCTCCTTTGGTACATTCATCATGGCGACTGAAGCATTTCTGCTCACGATGTATGTGACCTCATGCCACGCTTTGCGCCACCTTGCTGGTGGCAGTCTCGATCGTTGGGTGAGTGGAATTTCTGCTCTGCGTGGCCGTCTGTTCAAGCGAATCAGCGTGTTCAACCGTTCACATGGATTCTGGTTCTGGACAAGCCTTGGCTTTGTCTTCCTTGGCGACCTTTGGACCATCGCCGTTGCAGAAGAGTACATCAGTGACATGGCCTTTGTTTTGGTGAGGTGAAAGTATGAGTGAGACATATACCAAACACGAATACGATGTTGTTGTCATTGGAGCAGGTGGTGCTGGTCTTCGAGCTGCGATTGAAGCAGCACGAAGTGGTGCAAAGACCGCTATCATTACCAAGTCCCTTCTTGGAAAAGCTCACACCGTCATGGCTGAGGGTGGTTGTGCTGCGGCTTTGCAGAATGCAGATCCTCGTGATAGTTGGAAGGTTCATTTCCATGACACGATGAAAGGAAGCAAGTGGCTTGCTGACTGGCGCATGGCTGAATTCCATGCAAAGGAAGCACCAGATCGTGTTCGCGAACTTGAACAATGGGGTGCTGTATTCGATCGAACTCCTAAACTTCTAATCAATCAACGAAACTTTGGCGGACATACCTTCCCGCGTCTTGCTCACGTAGGCGACGCTACGGGTCTCGAAATCATCCGTACACTCCAAGAACGAGGTATCCACGAAGGCATTGATATCTTCATGGAATACACTGTTCGTCATCTCTTGAAAGAAGGTGACCGAGTCACTGGATGTGTAGCCTATACTCGAGTTGATGGTGACTTCCACGCCTTCTCAGCAAAATCGGTCATTCTTGCCACAGGTGGCAGTACAAGATGTTGGAGTGTTTGCTCTGGCTCTTGGGAATACACAGGAGACGGTCACGCACTTGCGCTATGGGCTGGTGCAGAACTGAGAGATATGGAATTCGTTCAATTCCATCCAACTGGAATGGTTTGGCCTCCATCCGTCCGCGGTATTCTCGTTACTGAAGGAGTTCGTGGCGAAGGCGGTCGCTTGACAAATAGCGATGGAGACCGATTCATGTTCAACTACGTTCCGGAAATGTTCCAAGGCGATCATGCAGAGACGATCGAAGAATCTGACCAATGGGTCGAAGAAGTCGTTAGTGGAAAACTTGCAACCGTTCGTCGCCCACCAGAACTTCTAACGCGAGACGTTGTTGCTAAGGCGATCAAAGCCGAAGTTGAGGCTGGGCGTGGCTCTCCTCATGGCGGAGCTTTCCTCGATATTTCACATCGTGGCGAAGAAGCCATCAAGAAGAAACTCCCCTCAATGTATCACCAATTCATGGAATTAGCAGGTGTTGACATTACGAAGGATGCTATGGAAGTTGGTCCAACCGCTCACTACATCATGGGCGGTATCCGAGTCGATGCAGAATCACAAGAGACGACTGTACCTGGCCTCTATGCGTGCGGTGAGGCAGCATCAGGATTACACGGAGCGAACCGTCTTGGTGGAAACTCGCTCTCCGATTTGATTACGTTTGGAAAGCGTGCTGGTGAATTTGCTGCAAAACGTGCAACAGATCTTGCACAACCAAGCATCGATGATGCTCAGGTCAACAAGGCGATTGAAGACATGCTTGCACCTCTTGCTCGAGAAGGTGGAGAAAATCCTGGAATGATTTACGATGAAATGCGAGAAATGATGCAACATAAGGTTGGAATCATTCGAACTAAGAATGAACTCGAAGAAGCATTAGATGACCTTACAGCATTCAAGGAACGTGCTATGGCTTCTTTCCCAGGTACAAGTCGTCGATACAACTCTGGTTGGCATCAAGCACT
Organism: Euryarchaeota archaeon UBA443; assembly: GCA_002499195.1. GTDB lineage: Archaea > Thermoplasmatota > Poseidoniia > Poseidoniales > Poseidoniaceae > MGIIa-L2. Next base: position 1,040 of record DAKS01000032.1, on the reverse strand, counting down.
TGATTTGATCAATATGGCTGACGTATCTCGTGCTTGCACTCTCGCAGCACTCATTCGTGAAGAAAGCCGTGGAGGGCACACACGAGAAGATATGCCAACGCCTGAGGATGAATATTGGGGTAAGACCCTAAACATCATTTGGATGGAAGATGGTGAAATCAAGATTCGACAGGAATCTGTTGAAGAAATGCGTGATGATCTGCAAGATGCAATCAAGGAGGTCAAAGCCATGATTGCTGAGCGTGCTAAAGAACAAGGAGGTGGTAAGTGATGTCATTGAAAGGAAGAAAGCAAGCGTTCAAAGTCACTCGTGGAGAAGACGGAGAAACCAATCTTGAGGAATACGAAATCACACTCGATGAAGGCATGGTCGTTCTCGATTGTATGCATCGAATCCAACACGAACAAGAACCCGATATGGCTGTTCGATGGAACTGTAAAGCTGGAAAGTGTGGTTCCTGTTCCGCAGAAATCAACGGTCGTCCTCGCTTGATGTGCATGACTCGAATGAGTGATGTTGTCGCAGAAACGCCTGAAGGTAAGCCTATTGAAATTCGCCCAATGAAGACTTTCCCTCACATCAAGGACTTGGTTACAGATGTTTCTTGGAACTACGATGTTGCTCAGCGTATTGCACCGATCAATGGTCCAGAAGAAATGGATTGGGAATTCAACCAGATGGAAGCTGACCGAGTTCAACACTTCCGAGAATGCATTGAGTGTTTCCTTTGTGTCGACACTTGCCACGTACTTCGAGACCATGAGATGTTCGATGGTTTCGCAGGACCTAGAAATCTCGTACGACTTGCACAATACGAAATGCATCCACTCGATACCGAAGACCGTATTCCAGAAATAAAGAAAGAATTCGGTATTGAATACTGCAACATTACACGATGCTGTACTGAGGTCTGTCCTGCTGGAATCCAAATCACTGATGATGCAATCATCCAATTGAAAGAACGTGTTGTTGATCGATATTACGACCCTCTCCAGCGAATCTGGAGAACGATTACTCGCCAGAAAGTACGATACTGATT
>DAKS01000031.1 GCA_002499195.1 Euryarchaeota archaeon UBA443 | reverse complement strand
CGTCCTTGTTGTCCGAAGTAGGTCATGAGGAGGTAAGCCATCTGCCATCCGTGGCGTTGTTCTTCAGCCATGATTCGAGCAGCAGCGTAGCGGTCGTAGTCTGTTGGTGCGGTAGCGAGGAGGTGGCGTTGTTGTTCAACGGATGCGAATTCAGTATCACCTTGAACGGTGATCATGGTGACAAGAGCGTCACGCATGCTTTGGTGAGGAACTTGAAGTGAGCGCTCCCACTTCTTTCGTCCAGCATAATCGCCGAACTCGATTTCATCACCCGCACGATCCCAATCGAATTGAATCGAGAGGTCAAAGTCACCGAGCCATTCTCGGTCAAATCCAACACGATCTTGCCAATCGCTGAAGTTTGCAATCCAGTCGTCCCATGTCTTCGGTAGGTTGTCCATGTAGAGCACACGGTAGGGTCTACCTTGAATACATTGCGAACATGTTCGTACGAACATGTGCGGCTAACGGTTTCTAATTTCGCTTTCAAACCCATTCATTACCTTACTTTCTATTCGTTGCAAGGTTGCAGAGAGAGTGGATTTAGCAATACCAAGCTTTGCAGCAAGTTTTGTGATAGAAATTCGTCGAGGGACATCATAGTAGCCGGATTTTAGAGATGCTTCAAACACCTCGGTTTGTCGTTTTGTTAGAAGTCTGGAATCATTCTGTCTAGTTGAAATGAGATTGTGTGGGATTCCACTCTTGGTTAACTCAGTAAGAAGATTAAGTGCCTGTTCAGAGGTACAAGAAAAAGTCCAATCAACCCATCCATCTGTAACTTCAAACGGTGACCGCGGCACAACACCAACCACGCGTAAAGGTCGAATGAAACCGCCTCCACCACTGGCGATATCGACAGCGAAGCGTTGATTCCCTAACGAGCGAACTTCATCGATTCCTGGATGTTCTTCCAATGCGAGTTGAACATCATCGTTTGCTGAAAGTGTTGCCGTCCCTCTTCCTTTACCAAGAGGCATCGTCTCTTCGATACGTAAAACGATAGATGGGAGGGAGCGAGATACATCACCCGACCAATGTCCTTCTGGAAGACGAACTTGGATACGGACGTGTTGAGACATGTAATCACAATGGTCGTCGAGTCGAGAACCGTTCAACAGTTTTTGCTTGAACATCAATGATCTCGCTGTGAGTTATGGTATAATCCTCACCAAGCTCTGCGGCAGGTAGGTAACCGTCGCATACACCTGATGCAGCAAAGATTGCATCTTCAGATTTGCAGAGATCATGAGCCTTCCAAAGTCGAGTTAAGTCATCGTCGATCATTTCACCAGCACGTGCTTCTTCTTCGGGAGAACGGAATACGAGTGTTCCTTCAAAGACTCCACCGAGTCCACGTATTGCTGCAGCAGAAATTACACCTTCTGGTGCAGCACCAATGCCCATGAGTAAATCGAACGGACCGTCGTCTTTTGCAGCCCAAATGGCTCCAGATACGTCCCCATCACCAAGCAGTTCGAGTTGAGCACCTGATGCTCGAATCTCTTTGAAGAGGTCAGCATGACGATCACGGTCGAGAGCTACTACCTTGACTTCACCGATCGGTTTGTCGAGGGCATGAGCGGTCTGTTCGAGATTGTATGTTACAGTTCCTTCTAGTGAGATGTGTCCAGCGAGTTTAGGTCCTGCTGCTATTTTGTTCATATAACAATCAGGAGCGTGGAGCAGTGTTCCTCTTGGTGCTGCAGCAAGGACTGCGATCGAGTTGGGCTTGTCGTAGGCACAATTGTTGGTACATTCGAGAGGATCGACAGCGATGTCGATGCAAGGTACACCTTCAACACCAACTGCACTTCCAAGTTCTTCACCAATGAACAGCATAGGTGCTTCATCTCTCTCACCTTCTCCAATCGCAACGCGACCATCGAATGGTACGGCATCAAATGTACGACGCATTGCTTCAACAGCAGCATCGTCAGCAGCGTTCTTGTCACCCTTTCCTCGCCATGCTGAACTGGCAATTGCAGCTTGGTCAACTGCTTCAAGAAAGTGCTTGGCGAGGTCAGCGGTGCTGCTCATGTTCAACTCCAATCCGAGATTGAACATATGCCTTTTCGCTTGTTTTGATGCTCATCGACGGCGATTAGAACGTCCTGAGCGACCCTTTCCACGAGAGTTATGCCGGCCACCTGGTCCTTTTCGACCTCCACCCTGCCGCCCTCCGCCGTGGCGTCTCTGACTTGGATGTCGACCTTCTGGTTGGAAGGTCCAGTCGTCGCTTCGTCGAGGACGAACATATCGACGGCCGACTCGTTCTTGGTCCAAATCTCGGACAAGTTGGTCGATGAATTCCTCAGGTAATTCAACCGCAGTGATCTTGTCGAGCATTTCGATACGTCCGACGACTGCATCCGGAAGGTTTCCTACGCGGTAGACCATTCCTGTAATTGCACCACGTTCGATTCCATCCATGGCTCCAAGACCAAGTACTAGAGCAGGCTTTGGACCGTTGTCACTTTTGTTGACCTTAGGAACGTTGCTCGTTTCTTTCTCAGGGGATGAGCCCAATAGTTTGGAAAGAGCTGCAATAGCTACATCTTCTGCACTCATACCAGCATCCTTTGCTGCATTGAACGTATCAACTGCATTTTGTTGAGCCTCAATTTCACTGAATTCTTCAACCAATTGGGCTCGTTGAATGTGATCAATATCCTTCTGTGTTGGAATTTCCATACGCTCAAGTTCACCCGCTTTCTTTTCGATTCGCTTGATGTGACGGACCGCACGGTTTCCAACCATGAGGACGCTTCTTCCAGTTCGTCCTGCTCGTCCGGTTCGCCCTACACGGTGAATGTAGGTATCATCGTCTGTAGGCAAATCGTCTTGTAGAACCAAATCGACACGGTCTACATCGATTCCTCGTGCAGCAACATCGGTTGCAACCAGAACATTGGTTCGACCTTCTCGGAATCGGTTCATAACGCGTGTTCTCTCGGCTTGCGACATTCCGCCGTGAAGTGCTTCAGCACCTTTTGGCCGTAGAATATCGGCGACCGTTTCGACTCTATTTCGAGTTTTACAGAAGATGATTACCGCATTGGGTTGCCAAGCGAGTAGGAGTTTCTCTATTGCCTCAACGCGCTGTCGTAGTGTACAAATCATGACAAATTGCTCGACAAGGCTTGGTGGTCTATCCTCTTTCCCAGAGGCTCGGATTAGTTCTGGATTATCGAGAATTTTATTGGCAAGTTTCTGAACGTGTTTTGGCATCGTTGCAGAGAAGAGAAGAGTCTGATGGTTAGGATTCATTTGGTCGACGATGTAATCCAAATCATCTGCAAAGCCCATACTCAACATTTCGTCCGCTTCATCCAAGACGAGTACATCATATTGGTCGAGATCAACATTACCTCGCTCCATGTGATCGCATATGCGACCTGGTGTGGCGACAAGAATGGCATCAGGCCATTCGTTTAGTTGTTGAATTTGTTTTTTCATCGAAGCGCCACCAATTAGTGCGGTAGCAATGTTGTCGAGTCCACTCAATCGCTCGATTTCTTTCACGACTTGCAAAGCAAGTTCACGGGTTGGGCAAATAATGACTCCAGAGCGATGAGTTTGGAGAATTGGGAGAACAAATGCGGCAGTCTTTCCAGTACCGGTTCGAGCAGTAGCGAGAACATCTCTGCCTTCAATCGCTGGAGTGATGGCCATGGCTTGTACCGGTGTAGCAACTTCATAGCCGAGAGCATCCAATCTTTCCAGGAGATGAGCATCTAGGTTGAGGCTCTCAAAGGAGGTAGATTCGGACATATTGCACACCGCTAGGTGTACCCCAGCAGTTGCTCCTGCTGACATCTCTCGTTTAAGTGCGCCCTATGGCTTGAGGCAAATGTTTTGGTTTGGTTGCAGCCCTCATCCTTTCCGTTTCTCGAGGATTTTTAAGTCGGTTATCGATGCGTCTGGATATTGTCCATCATCGTCTTTTTCGTACGATTTAATCATGTCAAGAACGCAGAGCAATCCTGCACTAACACCGGTTAATGCTTCCATTTCGATACCCGTTTTGTAATGGGCTGAAACATGAACGGTGCAACGTAGGGATGTTCCTTCCCATTCCCAATCGACTTTGCAGCCTTCAAGCGGTATTGGGTGGCAGTGTGGTATAATCCGTGGTGTTTCCTTCACGGCTTGAATAGCTGCAATAGTCGATGCTTCAATCACGTCTCCTTTCTTTACCGTCTTATCGATGACCGCTTGTTTGGTTTCTGACTTTAGATGCAACAGTCCTGTTGCTGATGCTTTACGTTCAACGATAGGCTTGGAGCCAATCTCTACAATACCCTGAATTTCTTTTTTCATATTCATCCCAATCCTGCTTTCCATGTCGATCCTTTAGAGGTCACTTCACGCTTCCACAGTGGTGCCTGTTTCTTGAGTTCATCGATGAGCCATTCACACGCTTGGAATGCTTCCTTTCGATGTGGACTTGCGACGTGAATACTAACAATTGACTCCTGTGCCTCAACTCGTCCGGTTCGATGTGCCATTACCACTGAAAGTGTTCCGAACTTATCACAGGCTTGATTGGCAAGGTTTTCGAGAACAGGTCCTAGCTTCTCTTGCCATGCATCGAATTCGAGAGCATAGACTTCAGCGTCACCTTCCATGCCTCGAGTAATTCCCAAAAATGAGACAACTGCACCACAGCCAACGGTTTCGAGTTGTTGTCTTAGAGCGGCATGGTCAAGCACATCAGGGGCTTCTTCAATGACAATGTGGCGCCCCATGATGATGCGAAGAGAGCGCATGATTCAAGGGTAACGGCTCGATGGGCCAACATGGCCGATAGCGCTGGAGCGACCGAACCCATTCACATAATGGGTGCTGGATTGTCTGGTCTTGCGGCTGCAACCATTCTTGCTAAGGCAGGAAAGGACGTTCATGTCCACGACATAAGAGATGATTCAGGTGCAAGATTTGATGGTGATTTTCAAGCACTCGAGAATTGGTCGATGGACGTTGATTTCTTTCAACAATTGAACGACTGGGGGTTTGATGCATCACAGTTTAGAGCAACAGAGTTTCAAGTCGTGGACTTGATACATCCTGATGATGTTATCACTCAACCAAAGAGTGATCGTATCGCCTACCGGATTGTTGAGCGAGGTACTGCCGAGCATAGCATCGATCAAGGAATGAAGCGACAAGCGATCGCTGCTGGAGCCACGATTCATTACAAATCTCGAGTCAAGGAAGAGGATTGTACTATCATCGCATGTGGTCCCAAAGGGACTTCTGCAGTAGCATATGGTGAGATTTTCAAGACCTCTCATCCGAATCATATCGCTTTCCAGATGAATGATAAGTTGGCGCCAGGAGCCTATTCATACCTAATTGTCGTCGATGGTGTTGGTTTGATTTGTACCTGCTTATGGAGGAAGCAATCCAAGAGTGAACGCTTCCTCAATGAAACCATAGCTTGGTATGATAAGCACTATCCAAATCTTGACCGCATTCCAATCAAACGTGTTGGTGGGAAAGGGGATTTCACTATCAATCAACGATACAAGCAAGATGGTCGTTACTATGTTGGTGAATCGGGAGGACTTCAGGATTTCATGTGGGGTTTTGGAATGCGAATGGCTGTTTGGTCAGGTGTTCTTGCTGCTAAAGATATTCTTGGTGAATGCGATTATGAATCCGAAGTTCGCAAACAATTGCTTCCTTATGTTAGAACAAGTGTTGCCAATCGCTGGCTCATGAATCGAGTGGGTAATGGTATGTTCAAGCGAATGTGTCGTCGTTGGATGAAGGATCAGAAGAAACGTGGCGATGGTCTTGTTTGGATTGGTAAATTGTTCAGGCCTTCTTGGTACAAGACGTTGCTTTACCACATCGTTACACCATTCATGCTGAAAAAGGACCCCAAGGCTATGGGGCGTGGAGTTCGCCGTATGCCGTTTCGGAAAGCAAAGGCAAGAGACGTTTGGGAACAATCCCCTGAAGCGGTAAAAATTGGTGAGCAATGGGGCGAAGTCCGTCGTGGCGGTGGAAAGATTTCCTTTGCTAATGATTCGGATGATTCGAGTATTTCTAGCGAGTAGTCGCGACGATTCGTTCATAATGCGAATCGCTTTCGGGCAAATATGAGCGACTTGAATTTCGAAGCCATGCCCAACAAACTTGTGAATTATGCTACACTTGATGGTATTGCAGTCATCGAATTAGCCAGTGATGCTGCTGGTGGTCCTTTGACTGAAACAAACGACCGTTCACCGAACACATACACTCATGGAATGATGAGTGATATTGACGATGCGATCATCAAGGCACGATTCGATGACGATGTTTCTTGTATCGTTTTGACCGGTAACGGTTCATCTTTCTTCTCTGCGGGTGCATCGATTCAGATGTTGAACAGTGTTTCTCCTGGCTTCAAGTACAACTTCTGTCTTCACGCCAATGAAACACTTTCCCGTCTTGAGCAGACACCAAAGTTGGTCGTTTGTGCTATCAACGGTCACGCAGTTGGCGGCGGTCTTGAAATTGCAATGGCTGCTGACATCCGTATCGCTCGCAAAAACTCTGGAAAGGTTGGTCTTCCTGAAATCAACCTTGGTGTTCTTGCTGGTACTGGTGGTACCGCTCGATTGACTCGTCTAATCGGTAAGGCCAAAGCACTCGAAATGATGGTCACTGGAGAATTGATGTCCTTTGAGGATGCTCATGCTCACAACCTAATCAATCATATCTGGGAAGGTGACGCTGCTGATTTCCGTCGAGATATTCTTGATTGGTGCGGTCAGTTCACTCTACCAAATAAGGCAACAAAGGCGGTTGGAAACATCAAGCGTTCCTGTCAAACCGGACCAGAAATTCCATTCGAATATCATCTTGCTCTTGAGCGTGAGTTGCAAGCTGCACTCTTCAACTCAAGCGATGCAAAGGAAGGAATTGCTGCTTACGTCGAAAAGCGTGTTGCAAACTTTACTGGTCAATGAGGTGTGAGTGGGATGTCTGACTACAACATTCCTGCTGACGTACCTGACGACCTTGCAGACACGTATCTTGAGAACCTCATGGCTGCGACATGTGGAACGGGTTCGATGAATCTATTTGCATGCGATCAAAAAATTGAGCATCTAAACGATGACTTCTATGATGGTGGTAACTCCATTCCGCTCTCATCGAATGATCCAGGACATCTGTTTGAAATCGGTGCACAATGTCATCGAGAGGGAACGGTAGGTGTTCTTGCAGCACAAGGTGGGCTCATCTCTTTGTATGGTCGCGACCATCCAGATGTTCCATATCTAGTGAAACTTAACTCCAAATCACATCTTGTTAAAACCAAGCAACGTGATCCAGTAAGTCTCGCTATGTGGGATATGGATGATGTCATGTCATTGGTCTCAAATGGTCTAAACGTTGTTGGAATCGGTTACACGGTATACATCGGTAGTGAATACGAACATGAGATGATGACCGAGGCGGCTCACTTCATTCGACAAGCACACGAAGAAGGCATGATTGCCGTCGTCTGGATGTATCCTCGTGGAAAAGCGGTTGAAGATGAGAAAGATCCTCAGTTGATTTCCGGTGCTGCTGGAGTTGCTGCATGTATTGGTGCGGACTTTGCAAAGGTCAATTATCCACGAGCATGGGATGGGATGACACAACCAGAATCTCTCAAGATCGCTGTCGAAGCAGCTGGTCGATGCGGAATCATTTGTTCAGGAGGAGGATCTCTACCCGCTCGTGATTTCCTACAACGTCTTTGGGATCAAATCAACATCAGTGGTTGTAAAGGAGCAGCTACTGGACGTAACATTCACCAGAAGTCAACCGATGAAGCAGTGCGAATGACCGCTGCTTGTCACGCTATCATCTCAGAAGGTGTAAGCGTTGATGAGGCGATGGCCATTTTTCAAGGAAACTGAGCCAATCCTGTTTAATACAGATTGAACAAGGCTTTATGACGTGAACTACGTTTTTCGCGTCATGAAAAACATCG
>DAKS01000055.1:49486-49861 GCA_002499195.1 Euryarchaeota archaeon UBA443 | reverse complement strand
CTCGTTCGTGGACAAAAGTTGCCTATTTTCTCGGCTTCTGGTCTTCCACACAACGATATTGCACTGCAAATCGCTCGTCAAGCAAAGTTGAAGGGAAGCGATGAGCAATTCATCGTTGTATTCTGTGCAATGGGAATCACTGCTGAAGAATACAATTTCTTCCGATCTGACTTGGAGCGAACTGGTGCTCTTGAGAACGCTGCATTGTTCGTCAACCTTGCTGACGACCCTGCTGTCGAGCGAATCATTACTCCACGTCTTGCCTTGACCGCTGCAGAATACCTCGCTTTCGAGCACGACTACCACGTTCTGGTTATCTATACGGACATGACCAACTACTGTGACGCACTTCGTCAAATCGGTGCAGCTCGTGAA
>DAKS01000055.1:2950-49130 GCA_002499195.1 Euryarchaeota archaeon UBA443 | reverse complement strand
CCTGGTTACATGTACACTGACCTTGCTATGCTATACGAGCGTGCTGGAATTGTAAAGGGCAAGAAGGGATCGATTACACAATTCCCTATTCTTACCATGCCTGGTGACGATATTACGCACCCGATTCCTGATCTTTCAGGATACATTACCGAAGGACAGATCGTTATCTCTCGTGAACTTCACCAACAAGGTATCTATCCGCCGATCAACGTTCTTCCATCACTCTCTCGATTGATGGGTTCCTGTATCGGTGCTGAAACAACCCGTGAAGATCACAAGTCTGTTTCCGACCAAATGTATGCTGCATACGCACAGGGTCGTGAACTCCGTGGTCTTGTTGCAATTGTCGGTGAGGATGCATTGAACGAGCGTGACAAGCAACTGCTCGACTTCTCCGGTGTCTTTGAGGACCGTTTCCTCCGACAGTCTCGTGATGAAGATCGATCCATTGACGAGACACTCGACCTATGCTGGGAATTGATGTCATCAATCGATACCAAGTATCTTGTCCGTCTTGACCAAAAGTGGATTGAGAAGTACCATCCTGATAACAAGGCTTGAATTCTGAGGTGAAACCATGGCGCTTGACATTAAACCAACCCGAAGCGAGTTGATTAAACTCAAGGGTCGCATCAAGCAAACCAAGAATGGTTACAAACTCCTCAAGATGAAGCGTGATGGTCTTTTCCACGAATTCCGCCAACTTCTCGCTGTGATGATTGAAGCAAAGCGTGAGATTACCGAAGCATTCCGTTTAGCAAAGCAACGAATCGATCTTGCTAACGCTATAGAAGGCGGTCTTGCAGTTAGAGCTGCTGCTATTGCTAACAGTGCACATCCAGAGGTTGAAGTTGAGCGACGCAACATCATGGGTGTTGTCGTTCCAAGCGTAAGCGGAACCAATCTCAAGTCAACCTTTGCTGAACGCGGTGTCGGTTTCATTGGTTCTTCACCATATATCGATGAAGCGAGTGATAGTTTCAGTGAATTGATTGAAAAGATTGTTACTGCTGCTGAAATGGAAGCTACACTGAAGCGTCTTCTCGAAGAAATCGAGGCGACCAAGCGCCGTGTAAACGCGCTTGAATTCAAAGTGATTCCAGAGTTGGAGGAAGCCAAGGTCTTCATTCAACTTCGGCTTGAAGAGATGGAACGTGAAGAAACATTCCGGCTCAAGAGATTCAAGAACAAGTGAGACAACACATCGCTCTGGAAAAAGGGCATGTTTGATGTGGGAGTGTTGTACACCTCTTTCTAAGGGGGCCTGAATTTTATGACTGAAGTGGATGAAACTCAATTGAATCCACTCTCTGTGCATAAGGATGCATGGGATCAAAAGGACCTGCTGGAAGGAATTGTTCAACGTTATCTCACCATAAATACGCATGTTGGAGGTCTATGGCCAACATGGGAAGTTGAGTCGGATAAACTCGAAGAGAAATTAAACGAATTAAATGAATATCTTGAACGGCTCGGTTGGATGACTCGTCTTCGCCGTGGCGATGTGAATCAATTGACTGCATTACCTCTTCCGCATCGTCAATTCCCAGGGTCAAGAATCCACGTTTACATGTGGACGGCTTCTCTCATCACTCTGCTCCTTTCCGCTGTAAGGTGGATGGATAATGGACGTCCCGAGGGAGGTTGGTTTGCAGAATCTATCTATCTTGATGCCTTGATTGGATTTGCATTCCCTATTCTCTTTACATTGTTCCTAGCCTCGTATATACAAACTCGAGTATCAGCAAAATCCGGTATGCGTAGTGGACATATACTCCCCATTCCGGATCCATCGGTCCTTCTGTGGCTATTTTCAGGATTATCGACTTCTTACTTTATCTGGCCATTCGGGATTTTCTTCATTCCAACATTACCTAGAATGGATGCACGACCATGGCCTGATCGAAATTCATTAGCGTGGACATCGATTTCGGTTCCAGTTGTTATGCTCATATCTGGATTTGTTCTCTGGACCTTTGGATTGATGTTCACTACCGATTCTTACCTTCTGTCCGGCGAACCTTATCGGGCAAATCCACCGTTTTTGATTGAGTTGATTAGTTCTGCAGTTGATTTTTCATTCCAAACAACTCTCGACTGGGGGCATCCATTCTTCTTTGCTGCAAGCTTCCTTACCCTCGTTGGATGGCTGTTGATGTTACCGATTCCAACCTTCCCTGGAGGCCGATTGCTCGTAGCTCGAATGGGTATTGAAGAAGCACGCAGTTCAGGAACCCAAATCCTGATGTTCATGCTTCTTATCACAGCAGCGTTTTTCATCTTCGATGCATTCAATGGATTTACCATATGGATCCCAGTTCTTGCAGTCACTATCCCTCTTCTATTGTTCATGGGAGGTGACTCGCGAATCCCTGTGCTCATGGATGGCGATCAACCACTTTCAGAAGATAATCATCGACGTATTGGAATTATTCTCTTCATTGCAGTTCTCTTTGCTATACCTGCACAATTTCCTGTTGAGCCGGTTGAGCGATGGGATGCTGATGCAACCTATGCTATCGATGTCGATGAATACGCGGAATTAAGCGATGCTTGGACCGCTTCATTGATAGTAACTTTAGAGAATCCATCCATGCAATATCATGAATATACTGTATCTGGAAAGATTCTTGGAACATCTCTTTGGACGTCTGAGTTGTCTTGTGGATTGCAGACATGTGATGGTGTTTTGAAACCTGGGGAATCTAAGTCTATTGAATTCAAAGTTGCTCATGAGAATACTACTCATCAACCAACGTTCCTTGATTACCAAATCGATATTGTGTTTGATGAATCTGATTCACGTCAAGAGATTGGCATGATTAATCCACATCTCAACGCATCTGTCGGTTCAGAGTGGTATCACGTTAGAAGCGATGAAGACGTACTATCATGTCTCGATATCTACATCGAAGAATCACATTCTGCAAACATCTCGTTCCCAGACTTGGGGGTGGAGTGGCTACCATTCTTGTGGTTGGATGGACAAGCCGGGCTTACCCAATCACTTTCCTCACAGGACACGATTATTTGTCTGAATGGTGTTGATCAAGCCCTTCCACTCAATGCTCAATCTCTTCTGCAAAATGTCACGCTTGGCAATTCATCGTTCATGGTTGGATTTGATTCAACTTGGCCACATATCGTCTCAGCATCTGAGAACGGGTGGCTCATCGATGAAATTCATGCTTGGGGTAGCCCATTCGAACAAGGAGGTACATTGTATCAAGAGAACGCCTCATCGTGCACTGGAAATGAATTCTTGAGTACTCCTCGTCGTTCAAATTCATCAAATTGGTCTTGGGATCTGAGCATCTGGCCGAGTCAAGCTTTACCTTCCATTGAAACAGGTGAAAGACTTCAACTAAAATTACCGGCTGATAACTACGTCCATTGTAATCAAGAGGAGTTATTATCGGCCAGATTTACAGTGCAAGAAGGCCCTGATTTGATTCTCCATCAGGGCAACGAAACGATTCGGCTATGGGATGCTCCAATGACTGCGAAGTCAATTCAACTTGAATTCGCTCTTTTCAATAGTAATGAAGCCGAAGTAGTCTTGCGACATTCGGTATTTGGGGATGTGGATTGGGACCTTGCTGGAATGCCAGGCATACTTTCTTCAGGATGGAATAATTTCACAATCGATGTTCCAACTTCAACAATCAATACATACCAACTGACGCACCAAGATGGAGCAATTCTCATCACATTTGGTGCTTATTTGGAGGCTGAATCTTGAGGATCGGCATTGTAGGGGCTGGTTCAATTGGCTCTCTCATCGCCGGATGTTTGGCAGAAACCTCGTGCGACCTCCTCCTCTATGGACGTGGTCTTCATGCTGCACACCTTACAGTTGAAGGGCTTTCCATCGAAGGTTTGGCCAATAGAAATATTTCTTCCGAACGTTGGGAAGTACTGCTTGAAGAACAACCACTACCAGATTCAGTTCATTCATCCTGCGATGTTGTTCTAATGACTGGAAAATCTTCAGCTTTCGAGCGACATCTTGAGGTCACAAGACACCTTGTCCAGCAGGATGGTCTTGTTTGCACCCTTGCTAATGGTTTAGGTCATGAAGAGCGATTGGTACACACTTTGGGAGCACATCGTGTTCTTGCATCAACCACTACACATGGAGCCTACCGTTCCCAACCAGGTCACGTCCATTGGGCTGGAGTTGGTGAGATTTCAATCGGTCCATTCGTGCATAATCATACCGAAGAATCGGTATCATCCTTCTTGAAATTACTCTCGGATGCAGGATTAAATCCTCGTTGGCAGGACAATGGGCGTGTGATGCTTTGGAACAAGATGTTGCTGAACATTGCCATCAATTCGATTGCGGGATTGTTGGGAAAGGAAAACGGCTCTCTGCTAGAGCCTTCATTGTTTGAATCGTCTGTTTCGGTTATGCTTGAAGGTGCAAGAATCGCTCGTGCTGAAGGAGTTCAAATCGAAGAAGACGAACATCTTGTCGAACGATTGCGTGACGTTATTGAGAAGACAAGCAATAACTATTGTTCAATGTTGCAAGATATACGAGCAGGACGAGAAACAGAAATCAATTCTCTTAACGTAGAAATTTGTCGTCGAGGAGAGATGCTTGGTATTGCCACTCCACTCAATCAAATGCTATCATCGGTCATTCAACATCTTTGATGAGATCTTTATTGTAATGTAGGCCCCTGTTTTCTTTCCGATTGTTCGCATCTTCAGCAACAAGGATTCCAACAAGGATCATGTTTCGCAATTCGACAATTTCACGAGATGGAAGGCTCGATTTCCAAATGACATCAATTTCCTTTTCTAACAGACGGAGCCGTCGAATGGCTCGTTGCAATCGAGAAAAGCGTCTTGAAACACCGACTTCAAAACGCATGGTTTGATTTAATGTTGCACGGTCATGGGCCACAGGACCATGCTCTCTCAGCTCATGCAAACCATCAGAGCGCCAACTTGGAGGGGAGGCATTGATTTCAGGAACCCCTGTTTCGATAAGATGAGAAGAGCAACGATGTGCAAAAACAACCGCTTCAAGAAGACTGTTTGAAGCGAGTCTGTTGGCACCATGCATCCCCGTGCAAGCAACTTCTCCAATAGCAAACAATCCTGGTATGACCTTATTTGTATCTTTGAGAATTGCTGAACCGACCTCATCCACCTCGATTCCTCCAACGATGTAATGTGCTGCTGGAGACACAGGCAGAGGATCGATTCCAAGAATAATGCCATCTTTACGCAGTCGATTGGAAATCATTGGAAACCGTTCATCCAAATGATTCTTGTCCAAATGTTCTGTAATAAGGTAAACATGTGATGCACCAGATTCAGCACATCTTTGATCGATGGCGCGAGCAACTACGTCACGTGTTGCCATCGAACCAAGTGAAGACGCTTGAAGTGTAAAGGAAAAAGATGCAGGATCTTCTTCTTTACTCGATTTCCATTCTTCATAGCCTTCACTATCGAGAAGTACCGCTCCTTCTCCACGCAACGCCTCAGTGATTAGAAATGGTCGTTCTCCGTCGACAACAAGTGCAGTTGGATGGAACTGAACAAATGCCATATTAGTCACGGAGGCCCCCGTTCTATAGGCCATTGCAATCCCATCACCAGTCGAAACTGAAGGATTTGTTGTCCTCTCCCACAACTGGCCGGCTCCTCCAGTAGCAAGGATGACTACATTACCTTCAATGGTCATGACTTCGTTTGTCTCTTGGTCAAGAGCCCATACTCCGCATACCCCGTTTTCGGGCACTCCATGCTCTCTCTGAATGAGATCAATAGCCAGAGTATTGGGGCGCATCATGATTCGTTCGTGTTCTCGCGCAGCAGTTGTAAGGGCGCGTTCGATTTCTTTCCCTGTTGCATCCTTCGCGTGAAGGATACGTCTTGATGAGTGTCCTCCTTCTTGTGCGAGTTGGAAAGCACCGTTTTGATTCCTTTCGAATACGACACCAATGGAAAGTAAATCTCTGATCCGTTCTCCTGCTTCTTCAACAACCATTCGGACAACCTCTTCGTCACACAAACCATCTCCTGCATCGAGTGTATCTTTGATGTGCCCATCGATTTCTTCGAGGTTAGTTTTGTCAAGAATGGCCGCAATACCTCCTTGCGCCCAATTTGTCGAAGAGTCCTTTGGTCTTTGTTTTGTAATTATTTCAACATCAAAACCTTGATTTGCAAGACGTAAGGCTGCAAAGAGCCCAGCAATGCCTGTGCCTATGATGAGAACACGAGGCATATCCATCCCAAAGGTTGTTTGTTATTGATGACATCGGTTGGTTCAGCGATAGGGCTATTTGTTGTGGATTGTTGCGAACATCATGTTGCGGAAACTGATTGGTTTACTCGGGCTCGCAACAATCGTTTTCGTCATAGCTAACGTCCATTTCGGAATGGTTGCAGATAATGTCGTTGAAGGCGCAGGAACGGCCCGTCTTGATGTGATTCGACTCGCTGACCCTGGATGTACGATTCCTGAGATGGAGAAAGAGATTCAGGAAACGGGTACGGCTTTCTGTTTGGGTGAGAAAGGAACTTGGGGTACTGCTGATATCATTCTTTTGTTTTGGGGCATTCTTATCATAACTGCAGGGCGCTTCCGAATGCCATCTGATCCTCGTTTAGCAAAGCGTATTCGACGTGTTATGTTCACATCAGGAGCCGTTTTGTTCGGGCTTGCTATTTTGGACCGTTTTCAATTATTGCCAACAGCTGCAAATTCTGAAAGCATGGCCGATATAATTCCACTACCGTTTTCGCCTTGGATGTTGCAAATCGCCTTCGCAGTAATTGGGGCTTTGCTTATGCGTGGTCCAAAGTATGAAGTTTCTGAATTCGAAGAAAACTATCGACGCATTGAGGGCGAAAGAGAAAAGGAACGCCGAGTTCAAGAAGTCTTCAATGAGAAAGCACGCTCAATGTCTGCTTCAAGAGAAGGAATCGCCCGCCGAAGTCGACTTCTTGATCGAGACGCTCATCTCGTACCCTTCCGAACAAGAAATTCACCAAAGGTCCGAGCCACTTGCCCATTCTGCAAAGGCGGCGGTTGTAAGGAGTGCCGAATGAGCGGTGTCGTTTGACAAAAGCGGCTCTTTTTTTCGACCTCAAAAACGAGATGCTCCGACGCATAATCAACCGATTGTTTAAATGTCCTCGATATACGGTGTTTGACCTAAGGTCAGTTTTGACCGGCAGGGGATTGGGATGTTTCTAAAAGCGTTGGAGATGGAGAACTTCAAATCATTTCGTGGGGATGTCGTAATTCCGCTTGATCGTGGTTTTTCTGCAATTACAGGTCCAAACGGGTCAGGGAAGTCCAATTGTGGTGATGCGATTCAATTCGTTCTCGGTCCTAAATCAACCAGAACAATCCGTGCACAGAATACGAAAGAACTCATTTTCAACGGTGCTGAAGGTTACAAGCCTGCCAGAGGTTGCATCGTCACTCTTGTGTTTGGAAATCCAGTGTTGTCCAATGGTCGTCGGCGATTGCCAATCGAAAATGACGAAGTCCGTATGACTCGTAAGATTCGTTTAACAGCCTCCAACAATGTTGTTTCAACATACTTGCTTGATGGTGAGGAATCTTCACAGAAATCTTTTCATCGCCTTTTGAACGCTGCAAATGCACGTCCAGATGGTTACAACATTGTTCTCCAAGGAGACGTTACGAGCCTTGCCCGAATGACGCCGATTGAGCGACGCAAGGTTCTGGATGGTGTGGCAGGAGTAACTTCTTACGATGACGAGATTCGAAAAGCAAGGAAACAAAAGGACAGTGTTGATTCCTACCTAGAACGAATCGGTATGCTTCAGGAGGAGCAGCAAGCTAGACTCAAGGAACTCGAGCAAGAGCGTAAAGTTGCTATGAAGGCGCAATCGATTACAGACGAACTAATGACTTCACGTTCCCAACGATACCAAGCGATGTTCGCAAGTCTTGGGATGGAATTGGAACATCAAATCGCTGAACAGTTACGTTTCGTAGAAGAAGCCTCAACTCTAGAAGAACAGGTCAAAACAGGAAGCAAGAAATTGGTTGAACTGGATGACCGAATTGGTGAAATTCAGAAGCAAATCGATGCCTTACTCGGCGAAGAAGGAGGCGGCTTATCGAAAGCAATTCACGATTTGAGAGTTCAAATCGATCGTGATAAAGATCGAATCGAAGATTCACTACAATCCAATATAGATGATGGTCGAGAACGTGAACAAGTTCTCGAGCGATATCAGGAAGCAGAGACGGCTTTGAATGCCTTGCTCGAAGAGGCAAAAACGAGCCAAAATCAGATGGAAGAAGCTCAGAAAATGCTGGATGAAGCCCAATCCGAAGAAGACACTGTTCGCAAACTTCTCGAAGGTTCTGGTAAGAATCATGCTGAACTTAACCGTGCTCTGAGTGAGGCTATTGAAAACCTTGAGAAAGCGAAACAAGCAGTTGCAGCAGCTCAATCGGATGTTGACCGCACTGCGGCACAAGCTGAACTTGTCGAAGCAAATCTTGCTAAAGCACAAGAAACGGCCGAAGAATCTCGATTAGAACTTGAGGAAAAAGAGGCAGAATTCAAGGAACTCTCAGGTGGTAAGAAAGTCGATCGCTCTTCACTTACAAAGGACATTCTTGATGCTGAACGGGCTGAATCTCGTCTTCTGGAAGAAGCAGGTGCAGTCGAGCGAAAGATGACCGAAACAGAACGACAACTCCGTTCAGCCCGAGCAGAATTGGAGAATAAATCGAATTCAAAAGGTATGGCTGGTGGTGCAGCAGCAATTCTCGGTGCTCGAGACCGTGGTGAAATTAAAGGCATCATCGGGACGATTGCCGAGTTGTGCGCTCCAATCGATTCCGAGCACGAAACCGCACTTGCAACAGCCTTTGGCGGTGCTATGACATCGGTTGTTGTCGATTCGGATGAAGTGGCTGCAGAAGCGATTCGCTGGCTTGCACAACGAAAAGCAGGTAGGGCAACATTCCTGCCTCTCAACAAACTCTCGACCAGTCGTGCTGGTGGAAAGGCGATGATGGTCGCTCGAAAACCAGGCGTTATTGGCTTCGCTTACGAATTACTCGAATACGATCCTAGAATCGATACGGCGATCAAATTTGCATTACGAAACACCTTGATTGTCCAAAACATGGACATTGCCCGACAAAACATGGGTGGTGTTCGCCTCGTAACAATGCGTGGCGATATAACGGAAGCTGGAGGGGCTATGGTTGGCGGTTCAAGGCAACGTATGTCTGTAAGTTTCGGTGGAGGTATTGCTGGAGCTAAGGACGTCGAGCGCCTTAGTGCAGAAATCGAACGGCTTCGCTTGATGTCAGATACTGTTTCAGCAGCCTTAGCAGATGTTCGTAAAGAACAACAAGCCTTGCGTCAACAAATCAACGAACTCGCGAATGAGGATGGAGCCATCCGAAGAGAAACGCTACGTGCTGAAGTTGCAACTTTCAAGAAAACACATTCGAAGAACATCGGTGAAGTCGAGAGACTGAAGGGTGATCTTCAACGCTTGGAAGGTTTGGCTAGTACGCAACTTGAATCTCTAGATGAAGCCGATTCTAAGGTTGCAGATGCAGAAATTCTGCGAGCAAGTGCACAAAGTGCTCTTGAAGATGCAAGTCCTCAGCATCTCAAGGACCGTTTGCATGAATGTACGGTTAAACGTACTCAAGCAGAAGGTATACGTTCAAATGCAGAGGTTTCGCTCCGTTCAATTTCTGAACGTAAGAATCTGCTTACTTCAACGGTGTCATCCGAAAAAGAGCGCTTGGAGCAAATCGACAAAGCCGTTGCTGAACGGACAGAAAATGTTACTACTTTGAAGCAAGGAGTTGCTGAGAATGAAGCAATCCTTACAGAAAAAGAAGCGGAACGTGCACAATTCCTTGAGGAGAACAAAGGCCTCGAGGATGAACGTATTGAACTCGTGGAAGAACGAGCAAGCCTCAACTCAACATTGACTCAAAAGGCGAATCAAGCTAGAAGCCATCGCACTCTTTCTACTGAATTGGAGCGAACCATTCAGGCTAAGCGCAAGGAATTGTACGATGTTGAGATGGAGATGGGTGCTATAGGTATTCAACCTGTAGAGGATGGAACAGTTCTCGATTCTGTTGCAGACATCGATCGTAGAATCCGTCGCCTTGAACGACGTCTTGAGGAATTCGGTGCTGTTAACATGCGAGCTATTGAACAATATGATGCTGTTGAACAACGTCTTGAGGAAATGGAAGGAGATTTCAAGAAACTCCAGGAACGAAAGAAGCATCTTATCGATGTAGCGGAACGTCTCGAGGAGCAACGAAAGGTACGGCTTATTGCAGTACTTGAAAAGGTCAATGAGAATTTCAAGAAGGTCTACAAATCACTCAGCAATGGTGGCCGAGGTGAATTGTACCTCGAAAACAAGGAAGAGCCGTTCAAAGGTGGTCTCGAACTTTGGGCTCAACCGAAGGGTAAGTCTTCGAATGTTACCAGGCATCAACTTTCAGGTGGTGAGCAATCCGTTGCTGCACTCGCATTGATTTTTGCAATTCAGGATTATGATCCTAGCCCATTCTATTACTTCGATGAAGTAGATCAAAATCTCGATAGCGTCAATGCTGAATGTATCGCAAAGATGTGCCGAGAACGAAGTAAGGCGGCTCAATTCATTATGGTCACGCTGCGAAAGGTTTCCTTACAACTCGCCGATCATCACATCGGAATTACTCATGGTGGCGATGGATGCAGTCGTCGTATTATTGACTTCGACCAAGAACAAGCTATCGCTCTTGGTGAACAGGCACTGAAAGAAGCAGAATTGGCTGCTGCCAAGAACGAACAGAGAGTAAAGGAGGAACAAGAAACGCTTGCTGAAATGCCTCTTGTTCCTGAGGCACTTCCAGCACCTCAGAGCTTGGGTGGCTTGTTGAAGCATATGCAAGAGGATGAGAGTATGGCTTCACTCGCAGAGAGGACTGCTGAAACCAATGAGGATATCGAAGAGCGTTCCGCTCTTGTCGAAGCCATTTCAGAAATAGATTCCGAGGAAGCATCGGAAGAAGAAGATACGATTGAATTGGACGAGTGAGGTGAATAGAATGATTCAGCAAGGACTAGATCAGTGGTTTTTGCGACAAGATGTTATCGATCAACTCTTGCAGAGTGGAGATGATGATCTTGAAGGAATCAACGCTTACGCTGACCGAATTTTGATGATCGCTCAAACCGAAGAAGCGGAGCACCAGACGCTTGAGGATCCATTTGACCGGAGTGTTGCACTCGTTCTTTCATTGGTTAGTAGCGAAGGGCTAGATGCTTGGAATATCGATCTTACATCTTTCTTACGTCAATTCATGAAACGGGTCAAGTCACAAGCAAAAAGTTTGGATTTGCCTGCTTGTGGTCGATTGATTCGAATGGCATGGGAGGTTCTCAATTACCAGGCCGCTCATCTCTTTGACCGAATTCAGTATCAAGATAATGATGATTGGGATACTAGTTTTGATTTCGGCTGGGAGGTTGAATACGATGATCATGAATTCCATTTTACCAATACTGTATTGCAAGGAAATGCTGATGACGTTCTCGAGAATCTTTTCGATGAACGAGTTCGTCGGGACGAAGGACGCCCTGTAACGCTTGGTGAATTGCTCTCAGCGCTGAAGGATGCTGCAGACGATGCGGATGCGCTTAAACTGCGTGAAAAGAATCGTATTGCACATGCAATCGAAGTTGAAGAGATGGTCACCAACGTTGGTGGACGTATGCACAACGAAGATCTTGATGGAGATATTGAGCGATGTTGGACTGCTTTGCGTCAAACCACACAAGATATGGATTCCAGTAATGTTCCTCTCAAAGCGGTCATCAAAACATTGGTTCCAATCCTTGAATCTGCCTTTGGATCAGTTCCAGAAGGCTATGACGAAGATGCTCGTGTAAGTTCATTTATTGCTGGACTATTCCTTACGCACAAGGGTATGGCCTCGATTACTCAAGGGAATCAACTCGATGATGTGATTATGATTGAGGATCTTTGGCCACAACTCTCAACCTTTGAAGATGTTCTCACTGCAACACTTGAGGCTGATCAAGAGGCTCAAGTTGTCCGCGAGGAGTCTAAGACCGGCTCGATGTTGCATGCAGAGCGTTTGCAGGAGCGTGCAGAGAAAGCTCGTCTTGCTGAAGAGAAAGCAAAGAAGAAGCTTGAGAAAGAGCAGCAAGAAGCTTCTCTTGAATTAGACGAGCATGAATGGTTGGTCGAATAGGTGGTAAAATGTCTGAACTTGCATTAGAAACACTTCTCGAAGCCACACTCTTTGGTTCAGGAAAGTCTCTTTCTGTTAAGGAACTCTCCGAAGCCCTCGGTTACGAGGAGGATGAGATTTCTGAAGCACTAGCGTCACTTCAGGGAACTCTGAAGCGACGCAGAGGAGGCGCTCTAAGGATAGTTGAGATCGGTGACAAATGGGCCATGGAGGTTCGCTCGGATGTCGCTGACCACTTGCCGAAAGAAACCAAGACGGAAATGCCGAAGAAACTCCTCAAAGCTGCTGCACTGATCGCTTATCATCAACCGATGCCACAATCAAGATTGGTTGAATTACTTGGACAGAAAGCCTACGATTATGTTCGTGAATTATCCCAGCATGGTATGATCATGCGTCGTCGAGATGGTAATACAAGGAGATTGACAACAACCCGACGCTTCTCAGAGTCTTTTGGATGCCCACATACCGATTTACGAAAAGTTAGGAAATGGTTTAGAGAACAAGTCACTGAAGCAGGCCTGTTCGATGGAATGGAATCTGATGCACTGAAAGATGTGGGTGAAGATGGACTAATCCAGGCCACTTTACCACTCGAAGAAGAGTGATTAAGATCTAAGTTCTTCAAGAATTTCTGCTACTCTTGTCTGAGTTTTTGGCCCTTCTTCAGAAATCAACTGTTGAGCAACTCGTTCAATTTCGTCTCCAACCGCTCCTGCGCTAACGGCCATGTTTTTTGCATGGAGACGCATATGGCCTTTCTGGATTCCACTGGTCGCTAAGGCTCGAAGTGCACCAAGATTCTGTGCTAGTCCTGCTGCAGCCATTACGGACGCTAATTCCTGGGCCGAATCAACACCAAGAATCTGTAAATTAGTTCGTGCTACGGGATGGACTTTTGAGGCTCCACCAACAATACCAACAGCCATTGGCGTCTCTATTGTTCCAACAAGATTGCCTTGGGAGTCCTTTTCCCAATGAGTGATAGAACCATACCGTCCTTGATTGTAGGAAACGTAAGCATGGCATCCTGCTTCAATCGCACGCCAATCCTGTCCACATGCAACCGCTACAGCAGAGATTCCATTCATGACGCCCTTGTTATGCGTTGCTGCTCGATAAGGGTCAGCCATTGCGAAGTGATGCGCTTCAAGCACTCCTTGAATAATGGATTCGCCATCACCTCGATCGCCTGTATTGCTCATTTCTTCAGGAGTAAATGTGGCCGAAACACGTGCAAGCCGCTGTGTTGCTAAGTTTGAAAGGATTCGTAACAGTGAGCGGCCATTGGTGATTTTTTCAAGTTCTGGAGCAAGCAATTCAGCCATAGTATTCACTGCATTTGCCCCCATTGCATCTCTACAGTCAACATGGATGTGAACGATGAGCATCGGGCCTGAAAGTGTTTCAATCGAGTGAGTAGATATGTCCTTACAGCCTCCTCCAAGGCGAATCATAGTCGAAGGTAAACTGTTTGCTAGGGCCATAATCTCATCTTTCTTAGCTACAATTTGTTGAATTGCATTCGAATGATCGTCAATATCCATTAGTTGAATCTGAGCGATCATGATTGGTTTGTCATTGTTTGAGGAAAAACCTCCGTTGACATGACAACGTTTTGCCATATTAGATGCGGCTGCTACAACACTCGATTCTTCAAGACAAAATGGGACGACGTAGTGCTTTCCATCGATTATGAAATTGGTGGCTACGCCAACAGGAAGCGACATAGTTCCGATAACGTTCTCAATCATTCGGTCTGCGGCAGAATCATCCAATTCGCCATTTGTTGCTAACGCAGTAACCTGTTCTTGGTTAAGATTAGCAAGTTCTGCAATCTTTTCCCTACGCTGTTCAACATCGAGTTTGTAGAAGCCCTTGAGGCGGCTGTTGTCGACAGGCATGACGTCTCCTCAAACCGACCGATGGTTGCGAGATGCATGAATCAATCGGAAGGAATTAACGGGTTTAACGATTTAATTAACGCGTTAATATTGAGTTAATGTTGCGTTAATGGGGCTTTCAAATAGCGATTGGCCATTTGATTAACGTCTCATAACACGTCGATAAAACTCCATTAGTCCGTGAAATATCATATACTTGGTTGAAGTTGCTAGGTCATGCATGGCAATACAATCGATTTTGGCTTTCCTTCATTGAGTGAAGATCCATTTTCATCCAGTCCTCTCGACAAGGACGAATTCGAATTGCTCGTTGGTAGGCATGCCATGTTTGAGGAGCTTGAGAGAAAAATAACCTTCAAATCTGCTGACCGCATTCTACTTGTAGGTGAATTTGGCTCTGGAAAAACGTCCTTTATGCAATGTTTGGGGGAACGAACGAACCTTCATTTGAGCATTGATAGGATTGCGTTTTCAGAACCTGGTGTTGAATTATTGAAAGACATGTATGCGCAACTGATCGATGGTTCTCCACCTCATGATTACCAAAAATTGAGTCGTGATTTGCATCGTATGCTTCATGATTCACGACAAATGCTCCCTCTTGTCACAATCGATGCTGACATGGCAGATGTTTCCTCTCTTGAAGCATGCCTACGGTCTTCATTGCATTTTTTTGAGCGCCTTCCTGCTTTGATTATTATTGCAATCAATCCACAGCAACAGTCGCTCATATCTGAACAATTGTTACAAAGGTTTGAATTGCGTACAATGTCAAGTTTGGACCTTGATGGAATCAAGGCCTTAGTGGAGCGTCGAATCTCTAAAGTATCCTCTCAACCTTACAATATGCCCACAGAGGATGCGAAACGTTTGTTGCAACTTAGCAAAAGTGGGCAACCAGGTGCTCTGATCAAAGTCCTTCGAAACGCAGTAACGGGCAACTATGCCGCTCCAAAACCCTCTACTTTACAATCGGAATCTACTCTTCAAGAAGAACCAGTGACAAAGGAGACTGAACAATTTGATTTAGAGGAGTCTGAGGTTGAATCTGTTGTCGATGAGGTTGTTTCTGAAGAAGCTGATGAAGTTATTGAGACTGATGAATCATGGGATGAAACTCCAGGGATGACTGAAGCATCAGGGTTTGATTTGGATTTTGGAATTCTAGATGAACCTGTTGAAGAGCCAACTGAGGTCCAAGAAGAATCCATTGCTGAGGAACAAGAAGAGACAACTGATGATTCCTATGTCACAGAAGACAGTTTGCCGTTTGCTGGCGTATTCGGTGGTTTGAGAAGTCGAAGAAAGATTGTCAATAAAGAATTGGACCAGATTCCGGAAGGACAGTTCAAAGCAACAGAAAAAGGAACGGCTTTCTGGACTGCTGAGGAAGCAATAACTGTTGCTGAGGATGTTATCGATGAAATTGAACCGACACCAATCGATGAATTTGAAGTCTCAAATAATGATGAAATCGATCCAACGGAGTTGTATGAAATGCAACCGAATGAGGATATATCAATTGATTCAAATGTAATTAAGAGCTTTACTCGCCTATTAACACAAGTCCTTCAGCCTTCAAATTCACACGTAGGTGGAAATCAAGACCTTATTGATCAATTGCGTGCTATTTCGCGACCACGATTAACCGAGAAGGAGGAGCACGTACTCAGTATTGCCGTTCTTAGTGCTCTCTCTGCTTCGGAATCCGTTGTTGTGGCAGAAGCTAAGGGTCGAACCATCTCTCCTTCGGATAAAGCCCTATTAGGGCGCTTATCGATTAAACGGGCTCGACTATCTCAGATTTGTAACCGACTTCACAAAGCAGGAATTCTACATGCGCGTATGGTTGGGCGCTCACGGATGTTTGGATTGACAAGGAGTGCACTCGCACAACTGATTGCATGGGGTATTGTTGGAGGTGATGAATGATGGCTTGGTCAGTTAGTTGGTCTTGGCAATCACCTTCAAGGATTAGTGCAATTGAATCAGTGAACGGGCATCTATGCGTAGCCTATGGACTTGAATTAGCACTCTTCAATGAAGCGAATGAGATTCAGTGGGAGAGAAGCATGCCGTTCAAAGTCCATGCAATTTGTAATGCGGATGGCCGCATTGGTATTCTTGCAGCTCATGCATTCTATCTTCTCAACACTGTTGATGGCTCAATGGTTCATGAGGGAAGATCTAGTCCTGGTGGATTCTTACAAATCCTCAATCGTCCTGGTGGAGGCTGGGTTTTGGCTGGACGTGATGGTAATCTACATCTCTTTGATGCGAATGGAATTGGGATTCGTCGTATCCAATCTGGCATCGTTCGTCGTTTGATTGGATGGCTGGATCGAGAACACCTACTCTGGCAAGATGCCAGTGGAGTTGTGTACTGTGGTCAAATTGCTCAACAAGACAAACGTCGAGTTGTTGATTCAACGGTTTGGAGTTGGGTTTCTCAGATAACTGACGGCCACATGCTCTTACAATCAGCCGACGGTCAGCTTTGGGATGGAATTCCACATCCATATGGCTGGGATGCACTTGAACGAATTGAGATCGAATCGCTTGAACCACTTGTCGCTACGCGTGCAGCGGATGGTTGGTGGGTTTTGGGTATCGAAGGACATCTAGATCATATGAGTTCAGAAAGCGGAGAAGTTCGCATTGGAGAAGGAATGAATCTTGGTGACTTATTGATTCGACTTGGTCGAAATTCTATGATTACGTGCCGTCGAGATGGATTGATTCGTCGTTGGGTTGCTCCTCACCTTGCAGAGGAACAGCGAAGACATCGACAAAAAGAAGCAGCTGATGCAAAACTCGCACGTTCTTGGGATGAGCGAAGACAATTATTCCAGCGTGCGCTTGCTGCTGAAGATGAGGGCCGACTCTCAAGAGCTATCGAACTTTACGAAGCCCTCGGAAGGAAGGATGATGTTCAACGACTCTTACGTCGACAAAAAGGAGGCGATTCATCTGAATCCTGATCAAACCCTTACAGTCGAGCGAGTCAAGCATTACCTCTCAATCACCGAAAAAGCAAGATCAAAGGCAACCCCTATTGCATCAACCGCCGATGAAGAATCGATGCTCAAAACACTTCTTTCCATGGCTGATGATTATGCAAATGATGCTCAGTATTTCCTTGAACAAGGAGATCTTATCCGAGCATTTGGAGCCATCAATTACGCACATGCTTGGATTGATGCTGGGGTGAAATTACGTCTACTCGACGGCCATGGTGATGATGTATTGTTCACGCTACCGTGAACTGTGGGCCAATATTTGTGTGTATTTTCCCTACCAATTCGTTGATTGTGTCGACATCGCTGAGAATATCTTTTGCATGTTTCCTTGCTTGATTCACAAATGGTTGAATCGATTGCTCCAAACCCATTCGAAGCCTGTATATGTGTGCAGGGCGGCCACGCGATGACTCAGGTTGGGGAGAATAGTGGACGAGATTCATTTCACGTAGTTCAGAAATAGCCATGCTTACATCAGGTTGACGGATATTGCAGTTGCACTGCAAATCCCTCGATGTTAAAGCACCATGATTATGTAGGCAAAGAAGAACACTTGCAACATTCTCGTTGGTACCAAGATCAACTAGTTTTTGTCGCAGGGACCGTAATTCATGAGTTGTTGTGTGGTTAATGTCTGCAGGCATGTGATATAATACAAAGTTGAGGATATATAATATAATCACCGACGTTTTATGGAAAATATTGGATTTATATATTTTTAATCGATTGAGATATAGCAAGGAGATAGGATTATAATCTCTATAGAACGTTGATTAGGCGTATATTCTTGCCCTTTACAACCTCTAATATTCCGATTCCATTCTCGAGCGAGCGACGTTTGAGATTAGCATCGACAGTCAAGAGTGGGATGTTTTGTTCGTTTGCAATTTCCAATAGTGCATCATCGGTATGCATTGCCTTATGTTCAACCAATGTTGAACGTTGAAGTAGAAGATCTAGCATCAAGTTCTTTCCCCGAGGACGATTTTCCTCAATTTCCTCTAATTCTTCTAGAACCAAATCAATGAGAATGAAGTGAGGTGGTCCAACAATTTTTGAAAGGGCAAGATCGATGTTGAATGAACCATCGATCAAGGCTACCCAGCCACAAGCATCGATGAGCACGTCGCCCATGCATCCACCTCATTGAATGGTTCCATGGCCGATAAGTCGCCATCTAGCGCCAACTCTGCGAGAAAGTGAAACACGCTGACCCGGATTTGCACAAATAGGGAGCCTAAGATGCAAGTTTGCCTTGCCCTTTTCCACGCCTTTGACGATACCAACAGATGTCGAAGTGGCAACATTAACCATCAACATCTCATTGTTTCGAAGAGGATGAATCTTGTCTGGATGCTCGCCATCACCTGCAACCATATTCTTCATCAAATTAATTTCAATGACACACTCCGTACGAATTTCTGGCAATTCACCTTTCTTAGCAAGGACTTGACCTGAGAGATTGTCCGCGGTTGTAATCGATGGATCTAGTAGTGTTCCGAATCCACACAAACCTCCAGCAGTCATTTCATTTCGCTTTCCTCCACCACCTTGCATGCTGGTGATGGTTGTTTCAATTGGTTCCCAGTGAGATTTGTTTCCATTCTCAATTTTTCGACCTGGACCGATGATGATTTCATCTCCTTCATGGAAGATACCTTCAACGATTGAACCGCCAATTACTCCACCTGTTAATTTCGCAGGCCGTGTCCCCGGTCGATTGACATCAAACGAACGAGCAATGTGCATTATAGCACGTTCATCAGAGTCTCGATCAGGAGTAGGAATTGTTTTCTCAATTGCCTCGATTAGTATGTCAAGATTAACGTCATGGTGAGCCGAAACAGGGATGATGGGTGCTTCTTCTGCAATTGTTCCTTCCAAGAATGTCTTGATTTCGTTGTAAGATTCCATAGCTCGGTCTCTGGAAACCAAGTCAATCTTATTCTGAACTATTACGATATTCTTGATTCCGGCAATTTCGAGAGCCATCAAGTGTTCACGAGTTTGCGGTTGCGGACAGGTTTCGTTTGCAGCGACCATCAGCATGGCACCGTCCATGATGGATGCACCAGTAATCATAATCGCCATCAGAGTCTCGTGACCAGGAGCATCAACAAAAGAAACAACTCGTTGAAGTTCGGAATCAACATCCTTGTCGCCATCAGGGTGGCGTCCAGTTGCATAGTATTGTCCTGAATCGGTCTTGTAAAATGCTGTATCAGCATAACCCAATTTGATCGAAATACCACGGCGACGCTCTTCTGAGTGAGTATCGGTCCAGACACCAGAGAGAGCCTGAGTCAAGGTTGTCTTACCGTGATCAACGTGACCAACTAGGCCGATGTTGACTTCAGGCTGAGATGGAAGCGTTCTTGCCATGCTTCCATTCCTCCTTGTTCACCGATCCAACCCTCTCGGGTTTCACTCCGCCGCAGCTTCTTCCTCACCGAGCAATTTGTCGAGGCCAATGTTTCCAGCATCAACAACTTTGAGGTTGATTTGACGTGTATCTTGAGTGACAGTATTTCCACGGAAAACACGTCGCTTACGCATACCTTCAGGCTTATATCGGAATCTCTTCTCTTCACCCTTTTTGGTCTTTGAAACAAGATTGTGTCCTTTGAAACCAGTAGATGCTGTGACAAGGATTGATTGTCGGGAACCACCCTCAAGATCACGTCGCATTGGAGTTCCCGTCTTATCGGAGCCACCAGTGATTTCAAGTTTGTACCCGGTCAAGGTGGATTCACCTTCACCAACGAAGATACCATCGATGATGTCACCGATTTTCTTACCGAGCAACTGGGCATGGTTATTTCCGGAAATAACAGTCTTGTAGGAAGGAGAATAGGTCTTCTTCTTACCGTTCTTGGTAGTACGGTCCAACTTGGTTGTGGTATCGTTGACCACTGCAACAAATGAATTTCCATCAGCCATGATGCATTCCTCTAGCAACCTAGCGACAAACGGCCCCTATTTAGCCTCACCGCATGCTATTTGTTTACTAGCGTTTCAGTTTCCGTGCGACTCGCCCTTCAATTCGAGCGGCAACATCCACTGGAAGGGCATGTGGCATGGAGATGTGAGTTGTCCGTCCTCGCCCTTCTCCAACTGTATCGACTCTGGTTGCAATGATGTTCAAACCCTCGATGCGTTTCAGGAATTTCCAAACGGTCGTGTGACTACGGGGTTTCACTTCATATTCTTCACAGACTACGGCATAAATCGATTCAACGTCCTTGCTTGTCATGAATTCAGCTTTTCGCAATCTTCGGCAAATGCCGAGCAGGACCAGCATTGAGTGGCCAGATAACTCGTCAAGGACATCCTCAGGCATTACTTGCGGAACATCTCTTGCTTTGGTCTGGACATGTTCAGGCATGATGTTCTTGTGCCCATCAGATTCAGCATGTTCGACAGCGGCTCCAAGCAATTCAATCACCTGTCTAGCATCTCCAGATGGGGCGGCAGAAGTGGCGATGAGTTCTAGGATATTCTCATCCCATGACCTTGGATTCAATGCATCCTCCGCACGTTGTCGGGCAATGGCAAGTAATCCTTTCATGTCATATGGAGGAACAGGGATGTGATTGGTATGTCCAAATCGAGAAATAACCGCATTTTCGAGAACATCGAGAATTTGTTCTTGGCTGATAAGGATTAGAGAAAGTGTTCCACTTCCTTCTTGATCTTCATCAATACGAAGTAATTGGTAGATGAGATCGTTTCCAGATTTTCGCAATAAATGATCGACTTCGTCCAACACCACAATCAAATGACGCCCATTGTTTCTCAACAACTTCCTGAGGCTGCTCAACAGTTCTCCCATCGAAAGCCCACGATCTGGATGGCCAGGGTCCAATGATTGAACGATACGTTGTGCAACTCGAACATTGGTTGTTGCATTTCGGCAGTTGACGTGGACGCTTCGGAGAGGCCGCTTATTTCGGAGATGATATTCAATATCGCGACAAAACGTACGTGCTAGGAGCGTCTTTCCACTTCCAACGGGTCCAGTAATCACGACGTTAGAACTACCGTTTGGATGAGCGATGGAATGAAATTTTCCTGCCATTGTTTCTTGAATGGTTTCTCTCCCAACCATGACTTCTGGAATGTAGTCAAAATCCAGAGGGTCGGGATTCAGGAGGATAAAACCTGAACCGATTCGGTCGAGATAGTCGCTCATGCTGATTGCATCTTGAAGCCAACCGTTCTTGAACACTCGCTCTTTACAAAGCGTAAAGGAGTCAAAGTTCAAGGGATTTCATCGAACTGATATCCAAGTTCCCATTTCTTTTCTCCAAGAGCGACTTCGAGTTCAAATGGGGTGATGAGTGGCTTAGCGTATTTTACGGCATCATCGATGGCAATTCGTGGGCAAGCAGTGTTGACAAAGGCATCTACGGGGTAGAAATCAATCAATTCAGGGCCGACATGTTCTAGTGCAAGTAGGTAACCTTTCTTTCCATGTTTCTCAAGTAATCGCTTCATTCGCAAAGCGAGGGTTCTTCGCATCTGTCCCGGCTTTTCACCGATGAGTATTCCAAATTTTTGAGCGTCCATTGAGGACATGATCAAACCAAATCTTTGGCGAAGAATACGCTCAATTCGCTCAAAGGACATCTCTATTGCATCACCTGAGTAAGGGTCGAGCATAGCAAGTGGTTTTCCAGTATGGAGCACTAAACCAATCGGGTGGAAGTCACCACTGCCGAGGAATAGGTAGTGTCCAATGGTATCATCATCACCTGAATAGTTGCATCCAAGAACTTGTCCAGGGAAGGTAAGGCGTGCTCCACCCATCGGAATAGTAACATCAAAACCAGCTTGTTCAAGCCGCTCATGGAAATCTGGAAGAAGATGCAAGTGTTGGATACTTCCAACCAATCCTAATTTAGTATCTTTCAGAGGAGTCATACGCCCGACAGCATCCATGAATCGTTCCTGTGCTTGTTCTTCGGTCAATTCATCTGCAGGCTGCTCCGCCATTCGATTCTTAGCGATTTGAAGATGGGCATTTAGCATTGGAAGCACTGGCGCCAGTTCAGGATCGCCATCGTAGGTAACATCGATGAATTGTGTTGGCATTCCAGAATCGATATTCATTTGAGAATGTCCCATATGGGCAACAAGTTCAACTCCCATCATCTTCATTTTATCGTGAACAAGGTCACATGCACCATAACACGGATCAGCAGCTAGGACCACTTTTGCCCCTGAACCCGATTCGATTTCATCCATCATCTCCAATGCTTGCATCTTCAAACCTTCAGGAACTTGAAGGGCAACAAGCCTGTTGTCATTTTTCTGAATGCGTTCAATCAACTCCTCTAGTTGGAAATCGTGTCTGTCTAAATCCATCAAATCACCTCGTCGAGAAGTACGACCTTCTCTCCGTCCATTTCGAGCCGAATAATGGATGAAATCTCAATGTGTGGATACTTTTCTTGCAATTGTCCAAGTCCAGGTCCTTTCTCGACCACAACGACAACCGATTCAATCTGTGCGCCCAATGTTTCGACACCTTTGATGATGGCATCGAGTGTTCCTCCTGTCGAGAGAACATCATCGACAATTAGGACACGTTCGCCCTCGTTTATGTCATTGAGGTACATCGTACCTTTTGAGTAACCAGTCGATTGATCAATAGTAACTTCGCCTTCAAGACCGTATGAGCGTTTTCGGACGACTACCTGAGGTTTGTTGTTTCTCATAGATAGTGGACTGGTAAGTGGTAGCCCCATCGCTTCGATACCAAGTACAAGGTCTACCGATTCCCAATCAACCGCTGCTTCAATCAGTTCGACAACGGCCGTAAGAACTGAAGGATCTAGTCGAGGTACTCCATCTGTCAAGGGATGGATAAAATATGGATAATCACCTTTCCAAATGATGGGTGCGGCGAGGAGTGATTCTTTCAATCGCTGCAACGAATTTGACATGTTTCCACTTCAAAAATCAAAGTTCGGATATATACTCGACGTATTCATCAGGTTCGAGCAGATTCTCCATGTCAAATTGGAACGGTTGAAGAACTAAAATCCAACCTAGATCATAAGCGGATTCGTTGACAAGATCAGGATTGATTTCAACCTCTCCATTAACTTCTGTAATCGTTCCAGAAAAGGGTGCTGTAAAAGCGAGCTTGTCGTCAGCGGTCCAAAGTGAGAACATGTCCTGTCCTTCATCGACGATGGTTTCAGCTTGTGGGAGAATAACTCGGAGAACCTCTCCGATTTCGACGCCTAAGTATTCACTGATACCGACCATGATCTTTTCATCATCTTTTTCCTGATACCAAAGGTGGTCAATCGAGTACTTTCTATTATGTGCAACATTAAATTCAACTACTTCTTCGTCCAAGTAACATCACCTATACGCGGCTCAAACATCTCCTATATGAATCATCGCTATTTTTGTAGTGATATGGTCATAGCACATCCATTAAGTGAGAGCCTCTCTTAGATGCTACCGGTGAGAAGATGGACTTCAAAGCAACCGACGAACAAGACATGATTCGAGAAATGGTTCGTGATTTTGCCGAAACAGTTCTCGCACCTACCGTAGAGCATCGGGATCAGACTCAGACTCCTCCTTCGGAAGAGTGGCAACAGTTCCTAGAACTTGGTTTACAGGGCGTTACTATTCCAGAAAAGTATGGCGGTATGCCAGTTGACGATATTTCAGAGTCGATTATCGTCGAAGAGTTGGCTCGTGTTGATCCTTCCTTCTCGGTTATGTTTTGTGTTCATGTTGGATTGTGTGCTAAAACCATCGCACTTCATGGTGATGATTATCAGAAAGAAAAGTATCTTACTAGGCTTGCAGAAGGCGAAGTAGGCGCATACTCACTTTCGGAAGCAGGTGCTGGGACGGATGCCGCAGCTATGTCTTGCAAGGCAAAACTCTCTGATGATGGTTCTCATTACCTTCTCAATGGTGAAAAGATGTGGGTGACGAACGGAGTGCAAGCAAAAATCATCGTTTTGTTTGCAAAAGATGTTGATCATCCCGATTACGGTGTAAAGAAGCACGGAGGAACTACCGCATTTATTGTCGATTCTTCATACGAAGGATTTTCTGTTGGTAAGAAAGAAGACAAGCTTGGAATTCGGTCCTCAGACACATGTACGCTTGTTTTGGAAGATTGTAAAGTTCCTGTTGAAAATGTCATCAAAGGTGCAGGAAACGGATTTCCTATCGCCATGAATGCTCTTGACAACTCACGCATTGGTATCGCTGCGCAAGCACTTGGAATCGCTCAAGGAGCATACGAAGCATCGCTAAAATATGCTCATGAGCGTGAAGCATTTGGAAAACCGATCGCTCATCACCAGATGATTATGGGATATCTTGCTGATATGGCGACACGTATTGATGCTGCTAGACTATTGGTGTACAAGGCATCCTGGTCTAAGCAACAACATTACGAGAACAATGGGCCACGGCATAGTAAGGAAGCAAGCATGGCCAAACTATACGCTGGAGATACTGCAATGTGGGTCTCAGAACGTGCTGTTCAAATTCATGGCGGATATGGATACACCAAAGAGTTCCCAGTTGAACGGTTTTTCAGAGATGCAAAGATTACACAAATCTACGAAGGTACGCAAGAAGTGCAACGCATTGTAGTCGCTCGAAGCCTTCTATAGGTAATCAAAACTCGTTGCGCCAAGAACGGCTCGCTTTCGACCAACATTCCAGTCACAGATTTGAGCCTCGGCTTCAATCATGTGATTCGGCTGAAACGACATAACACGCTCTGTTGCCTCAGAAGGGAGTCTTAATTCGACTTCAATGTCATGTTCTCCACCGAGTTTACCGATAACGGTCATACCATTTTTCAATGATCCTTTACCGATAAGTGTCTTCTCGATAGATTTGATTTGTATCTTACATGATTGGGTTGGTGACTGAGCAATTGCATTACGGCGTTCACTGCTAAGTTTCATTCCTTCTAGCAATTCGATAAATCGAGCATGATCGATTGGAGTTCCATCCTCTTCGAGAAGTATTGGTTCAGGCTTTGTTTTTGCAGCCTCTTCCTCTCGCTTCGCTTGTTCAGCGGCTTCACGTTCAGCAGCTTCCTTTGCTTCCTGTTCTTCCAATAATCGCTGTTTTTCAGCCTCCTGTTGCTTAATTAGTTCCTCAGCTTGCTTTCTTGCTTCGTCCTCTAATTCTTGGTTGAGATCTTCGAATTCATCTTCTTCAGGTTCAGGTTCCTGAGGTTCTTCTATTCCGCTCGGCAATCCGATAGCTTCGAAGTAAGTGTGGAGGTCAGCAACGGTGACGTTTCCATCTTTGTCCATATCTAGAACGGACATAAGACCGTTTATGACCCAGCCAGGAGGCTGCGTACCTGTTGTCTTTTCGAGAGCATCTGAAAGTTCGATAGGTTGAATAACAGCATCCATGTTTGAATCAATCATTTTGATAATTTCTGCTCCGGTTAATCCGGAACCAAGAAGCCAACTCGTAAATTGAGTATTCAATTGACCAATCATAGGATTGGTGGTTACCATTTCATTTATGTGTTGTTCCATTCTTGCTTGGAGTGCTTGTTTAACAGACATTCATTCACGCCCTAACCATCTCGGTATGTTTGGACTATCAGGTCAGGGGAATTGAAGTTTTGGCCAACGTGACGTATCCTCTGTTTGCCAAGAAAGTGTGCAAAGAAGGGTATCTATCTCATCGATTGATTGAAGATTACGAGCGACTTGCTCATAGAAAAGCCATGCTTTCAGTGCGCCTAATTTAGGTCCTTGTGGCATGTTTGTTTGTTGCATAATGTATTCCCCTCCTGCCAATGGTTCGACTTGGAAATCTATCTTGAGGTTCATCAATCGATCAATTAGTTGTTGCAAATCCTCTACGCTGTAATTGAGTGAAGCATCATGTTGAGCAAACATTCTCTCTAGGCGCAGGTGTTGGTAACTCCACTCTCCGATTGCAACAGCATAAACCCGCATAGATGAATCCATATTTTCTGGTATTTGCCCCATTATTGAGTGACGGCGGATGAGATTCTTTTTTTCTGTACCACTTAGTCTAAGTTTAACAGATAAATGTTCACAATCTTTGGTACTAAAATCTCGCATCATTACAACCAATCGGTCGATGACATCATCGCCTTCGATATGGTTTAGAAGTTCAATTTGAACATCATCTTGCATCCAATCAATTCCAAAAAGCTGCTTTAGGATTCCATCATTAGCCATTCGTTGGACAATTTCAGATGCATGTTTTCCTAGAAGAATTCTTTTGAATTCAGACCAAATACGCTCAGATGCAATAAGATCGAGCATTGGCTTTGTTTGGCGAAGAGCGTCAGCAAGCTGTTTTTCAGGCCACCAGATTCCTGCAGTACCCTGATCCATAAATCGGTAAGACCGCAAAATACGCAAAGCATCCTCAGAGAGTCGTTTGCTCGGTTCACCAACCGATCGAATTAGCCGTTTTTGCAGGTCTTCACACCCATTGAAAGGGTCGTAATACACCTTTTTGGAGACATTGACTGCAATTGAGTTCATGGTCAAATCACGACGAGAAAGATCAACAAGAAGTGAATCACCCCATTCAACTTCATCTGGTCTACGGCCGTCATTGTAACCAGATTCTGTTCGCAATGTCGTAATTTCATAACAATCCCCCCGATTTCGAAATGTAATGGTTCCATACCGCTCTCCAGTTGGGATTGTATCAGGATAGGTTTTCATCTCATCTGGAGTCATGGTTGTGGCGAGATCGAATTCGTTGACACTCGTGCCCAATAGAGCATTGCGATTTGCTCCTCCAACAATCCACGCGTGGGAATCATTTTCGACGAACCAGTCCAAAATTTCAATCAAACTCTTTGGAATAAGTTTGACCATGGAAGAAAGAGCAGGAAGAAGGGGCAATTCTTCCATTCCGCGCGCAGGGTCCATGTTCGACACCAATCCTTCCGTGTCCATGTAAGACAAAGCATTATCCTGTGGATTCGGTTGGAATAAGCATGTCTTGGAGCGAAGATGACGTGCGGCTGGTACCCGTCGAGTGGCTCAAGGCTCATGAGGAAATCAAACCCAAGAATATGGAAAAACTCCTCGAAATGACACTGAAATGGGACGGGTTTACCAAGCCACTCATTGTAGATAAGGCAACGGGAACGGTTCTAGATGGACATCACCGCTTAGCAGTTGCTCAACGTTTGGAACTTGCTCGTATTCCTGTTGTATGCATCGATTATCTAGACGATTCTTCAGTTGAATTGGAACTATGGCCTGCCTCAAAACTTGAGTCAATTTCAAAGCAAGAAGTCATTGATATGGCTCTTTCTGCAAATCTCTACCCTGCCAAAACCACTCGACACCGCACATCGGATCATTTGCCACCAATCCACGTCTCATTGAAGAGACTATCACTACTCACTCCGAGCCAGGCTGCCGAGAACGAATAGTAGATTTCCACAAGCGGTTTCCATCACTGGTTGTAACGGTTGGATAATTGGGTTCGAGCGACACATTCAGCAGAATATCATGCATGACTGAATTGCGAGCATACATTATGCGAGCTGTAGTTCCAACCTTCCCCTTTAGATTGGATTTCAATTGTTCTGCATTGATGATGCGAATTCCATCGATGGCAATGATTTCGTCACCGACCTGTAATTGTTCGCGAACTGGTGAATTCTGCATATGGCTTGTAACTTTGAGTTTGTTTCCTTGTGAGCGAACATGAACTCCAAGCCAGCCTTGAGCAAAATTTTCCCAAACCACAGTTTCAGTTCCCTGTTTGCGCTTCGGTTCATCCGATGGTTTGTAATTCAATCCAAAATGTGAAAACGCTTTGCTCAAATCGAGATTACCAGCTTCCTTAGTGATCGCATCGAGGAATGAACCAAGGCGCCGTCCACCTGTTAGAGATGTAAGTGCTCTACGAATATCGTTGTATTGAACTCCTCTTGATGATAAATCTTCAACGTAAATATTGTGTTTTTCATACAAGAGTTTCATCAAATCGCAAACCCCTGTCTCTCCTTTGGATCGTTTCCTTAATTCTGCATCCAATGCGAACATTGTAAGTTCACCCTCTAGATAGTAAGAGATTTGAGTTTCTCTCGAGTGAGCATGCCCTCTATAGAGGTGAATCCATGCCTCATGGCTGGCTTCACACAGCGCTTGACAAGAAGATCCGCTTCGCGTATGATGTCGCTTGAGTTTACGCTTCATATCTGCAAAATAATCCTCTGCACTCCAAGCACCTGAGCGTAAACACATGATGTCTCCGATCCATGAGGTTGCTCCTTCAAACCACCACAACAGATCTGTGTTGACTTCACGTTGCAAATCATAGTCTAAGAATCGTTTTGGACGCAATCGTTTAACGTTCCATTGATGGACATATTCATGGCTGAATAGGCTCACAAGATCACGATAATCCTCAACATGACCCGGTTGAAGAGAGGTTCGGGGGACCATCGAGGTTTGCGAATTTGTATGTTCGAGGCCACCTCTTCCACCATCAGTAAGGTGTAGAATCGTGTGATAAGGTTCGTTTAATGGTCCGAAAAGTGCGTGGTGTTCTGAAATGATGTTTTTCATATCCTCAATAAACCGATTTAACATGATTTCATTTGGTGTATGGCCTCCTGCATCCCAGTAATGCAGGTGATGATGTCGCCCTCCGACAGTAAATTTTTGGATTTTGTTGGCATTACATTCAGCAATTCCATCGAGCAATGCATCTCTGTGTTCTGCTGTGAACCTATGGAGTTGAGCAGTACCTTTTTTCTCGGAGTTTTCAAGTCGCATTTGTGTTGAAACATTCCATGTTGGAGGCAAGGAAAACTCAATCCTATGTACCATGTCCATGCGACTTGAATCAATTCCCGAAGTAGGAAGAAACCATGTGAATGGAGGCATGAGATGGAGGTGTGTATCATCGAAATGGTTAGATCGTACGGTGTTGTCAACACACAGCAGTTTGTAGGAAATACAAACTTTTGCAACAGATTGAATTCCTTTGATGACTATCGAATCAACATCTTTGCGTGTGACATCGAGTTGATCCCCGTTCTCATCGTATGCTTTCAGATGAGATACATGCTGAATTGGCTCACGGAGGAAATAGGAACCGGGAACCCATCGTGGAAATGAGAGTTTGATCGAGGGCGAAGTAAATGGGGCACTGACTTCGATTTCAACGCTCAAACGTTGGTCTCCAGCATCGGTTGCATCAACTCTGAACACGATATCTGAACTTGTCATGAAGAAGCGTTGGTCTATGCAGTGTATAGGTTATGTGCTGCACTCAGGACAAGTTCATCATCAGATATATCCAACAATTGTTCTGCGAGCTTTTGAATTAAAGGTTCATGTTGTCGATGTAACAATCGCTCAAGAAGTCTTGATTTATCGATGCTATCGACACGTTCATCGAACAATAATTCGTGGCGTAGTTCATCGCTTTTAGAGTCGTTCCGGCCAACCAACCATCGAGCAACAATGGAAGTGCAATCAGCATCGATTAGAGTACGAAGACGCGGGTCGTCGGCATCAGAAACAGCATCCTTCAGAGATTGTACGAGAAACCGCCGTTGAGTGGCATTCTTCGTAGTAATCAAGTCGATGAGATTAGGTCGTGAATGTTCAAGTGCAATCGGTACTGCGAGTTTCCACAAAGCATCATCATTCTCAATAGCATCCTGAACAGTCTTTGTTTCTTCAGATTCTAAGTCCATCATCAACAAGGAGGATGCTGCTTGGCGACGAACATCTGGGTGAGAATCCGCTAAGGATTCGAGAAGTTCAGGCACCTGTTCGTTGATTGCAGTAGCATATGAGCGTACGACATGATCGCTCGATGATTGAAATTCCTTCAGTTCTTCATTCGTAACTTCTTGTGTTGAAATGAGTTGATTAACAGCTTTTCGAATTACAACATCGTCGTTACTGTCCAACAACAAGCGAGCAAGTGTTGCTGATTGTTTCACGTTTGGAATCGAATCAAGTACCGTTGCTACGCATCGCTGCCCATCGAGTTGACCTTTTCTAGCAAGTTGTTCAAGCAAATGAGGTGCATGTTTAGGAGCCCATCGTCGGTAGGCTTCAATGGCTTTGTTACGAAACCAAATGTCTTCGTCATCAAGGTACGGTGAAAATGCTTCAACACTTTCATGAGCATCGGAATCGAAGAGGATTCGAACAGCCCGACGTCGTTGACGAACATCTTTGTGTTTCAACTTCGCAATAGCGGATTGTATGCTTGCTGCCATAGCTCGACCTCAAGGTTTGAATTCATCGAAGTGAAAACTTGGTTCATCGTCTTGATCAACGTCTCCAGGGCGAGCGAGCGTCGGTGCAAACATCAACTGAATCATGGGCCACAACTGAACAAAATGTTGCATGTTGGCTGTGATGAAAGCCTCCAATTCAGTCTCCCCTGCTTCTTGCATTGTCCTTAATTCATCAGCCATCATTCCAAGTTGTTGAAGTTCATCTGCTCCACATAGTTCCATTTCGTGACATGTTTCGATCAATGTTTCGATCAAATCGGCAATTTCAAGTGCGGATAGAGGGTTGGGTTCGCTTTCAACAATATCCACTGGGCCGAACGAGACAGGTCCAAGTGATGTTGGATGTAAATTATCGAACTGTCGCTCAAGCTTCATCAACTCTTGATGGTGGTTGTCGCCGATAGGGGCGATTACGAAACCACCATCGATGATTCGTTCTTCCATCCAATTCGGTACTGAGGGAACACTACCAGTGATTAGAACTCTACTTAGTTCACCTGGTAATTCGATAGGGGATACATCAATCGATTCGACTTGTCTTAGATCTATGGTTGGCCAGCCTGCAAGGGAGTTTGCGGTGTGGCGAACGATTTCAGTGGAGGGGTCGATAAGAATGACTCGTCCATTTTCACCGACAATAGTTGCAACAAGGGCCGAGATATAACCTCCTTTCGAACCGACAACAAGGACTTCTTGACCTTCTTTCAATTCCAGATGATGAAGCAATGTAACAATCATGTGAGGTGCAGATATGGTTTTGACACCACCATTTTCGGTTTCCATGAATACAACGGGTCGATCGTGAAAGAATCCATCAAAATCGTATGTTGTAAACTGTTCAAGATGAAGCGCATACATCGCTTCTCGCACGAATTGAGGAACTTCGATACCGGAATCAGAAATCCGATCGAGAAGTTTCCTCATCTCCTCCATAAGGTTCTCAGCACATTGCCTCATAAAAACATGAGCGAATTAGGAGATGTCTTTTTGGATACGTTTGAGAATCGCTTCAGGATGCTCGTTAGCATCAAGATCAGGTACGTTTTCTACATCTTGTGGCAACTCATAAGCGATGTTCTCTTTGATTCGTTGAATCAATCCTACAAATGATTCAGTTTGATATGCCTCGGTATTATCCATGTCCGCTTCCATTGTTTCAACGATTGTACGAGCTTGATCTACCGTCAAACGAACATCCGTCATTGACGAAAACAAATCGTCCATTAGGATTCCTTCAATCTTGGTTAGATGTTCAGAAATTGTTGCTCTTGCGAGTCCAAGTTGTTCAGCGAGTTCGGTGATTTTTATTCGCTTCGGTAGGTCATAATAACCACGATCGTATGCGAATTTTGCGAGTTTAATTTGCTTTTCAGTTAGTACTGATTGATGATTTTGAGGCGTGAGTTTGAGCGTCCTTGCACTAGTTCGATCCGGCTTTGCCATCAGACGAAGAACACCAGATAGTAGGCGTAATTTCAAGGATGGGCCTTGCAAGATATAAGTCAGGCCATTCTCATCAATTTTTGATCCCGCGACCGCGTAGGTTCCATTGGTTCGGGCATTTAGTGAGGAGATGGGATGTAAAATCTTGCAAATAACCAAATGTCCGTCCTCAGGATTATCCGATTCTTGAACAACCTCTAGCACTTCAAGAGATTCAATGATTCGTAAATCATCGATTGTTTTACCTTCATGAAGGTGAAATTTGAATAAACACCGAATATCTTTTGGCACACGTTTGATGTAGGAAAGAAATTCAATTCTACGAGCAACCTCCAGAACTGGGCCAGTGCCGATGGCCTCCAAACGGTCAGACCGCCAAAAAAAGGTAACCTCCCGCATGAACGATACTCAACGTTCATCAAAATAAGTGAATCGACATCCAGTTCATCTCATTTCCAGCCATCCAAGGAAGGTTGCGATTGGTAAAAATATAGCCAAAAGTAAATTGATTCTCTTTCGTTGATTTCGTAATTTTTCGGGCAACTCAGGTGAAATTTCGATCGCTGAAGTGTATCTTGATTGTCTCGTCTTAGGAAACTGATCATCTAGTATCGAGAGGACTTTCGCCCGCAATTCCGGTTGCCTACTACCACCGACGCCGCGCCCGACCATGTATCGAACAGGGAATTCATTGGTAAGTGGGTTCGTAAGTCTTAGAATATCTTCAACCCGACTTGAATCGTGAAGATCGATTCGAACCGTCCTTCCATCGCTTCGGACATGACTTAGTATTCTCCATTTTCCTTGACCTTCATCCATTCCTTCTAGGGTCTCCATCGTCCTTTGGATGGGGGGTGTGCTTGATGCAACAGGACGTTCTCTTTTCGCTAAGAAAGGGCCTAGAAGAATGCCACCTGCCAATGGAAATAAGGTGATGAGATAGACGATACGCATCAATTCATCGGGACTTGTCAACGCAGATACAAGTGCGAGGCTGAATCCGAAATAGAGTCCAAGAAATGCCCCTGCTTGAAGGCCAAGCCACAAACCTACTGGTTCAGTTGAGGACTCCGCCATAACATTCGGATGAACCATGATGAAAAGAACCCGTCGATACATCAAGAATTAAATGATTCAATCGGGTGGTTCGTGTATGGAACGAAACGGTCTTGAATCAAGAACAAGAGATCGTAAAGTTGGTCTTTGGATTGGTGGAATCAGTTTCTTCTTTCTTGCATCATTCTTTCTTGCTCCTGCACTCGTCGAATCAGGAACGATAGGCGAACTCTCTGGGCGGGCCAATATGTTGGATTTTCATAAGGAAAACGATCAAAATTTCACATGGACAGAATTGAATGCTTACAGTGCCGCAATCTATGCCTTTGGCGACCTTAATTGTCACAATAAGCATGAGCGTTCTTGGTCGATTAATGGCAATCAAATGCCGGTTTGTGTGCGAGATGTAGGAATCTTTGCAGGGCTTGCTCTCGCCGGATTCATCTATTCGAGACGTGGTGTTAATCGATGGACGATTCGGGACACATTTTTGTCAATACTACCCGATGAGAGATTGCAGCCTATCTATAGTTCCAATCGTAGAACATTGGCTTTCGTTGCAATCGGAATAATTTGTGTAGTTCCAATGGCTGTGGATGGATTCACTCAACTTCTCACCGATAGAGAGTCGACTGCTTTTCTTCGACTGGTAACCGGTGCCCCATTCGGCTTTGTACTAGGCCTGTTCTTCGCTGCTGCATATAGCGCTCGACCAAATAAATTCAGTGAACCAGGACAAGTTTTGTTACCAGGAAATGTTAGATTCCAAAGGCCGCCTCAGGAAGAGGAGTGATCGGGTGGAGGCATTGACCACCATACCAACAATTGTTCTACATTTTCAGGAACCGGACAATTCTCATGTCCGCTCGTTAAAATTTTCAAACGTTCAATGGTATTTTCAATAGCCTTACTGAGTTGAGGATTATTTTGCTTAAGTACCGCTTCAAGCGCCTTTTCCCATGTTTTATCTGGATTGTTTTTTCTCCAAGTGGACAGTGCTACGCGAAATGGCCACATAGCGAGTGCTAATCGGGCGAAACCTATCCATGAATCACGTAATTTGAATACTTGTCCTTCTGCAAAGGGGATGTGATTTTGCTGTCGATGAATCCAATTTGCTTCCTCAAGCCACTTGACGAGCCGCTGTGTGTGCCGTTGTGTAACCATTCTATGAGGTCCTAGCGATTTGTGTAATCTTGGAATTTCACAAGAGCCCGCCATGAGAGATAAGGTTCCAAGAATTGACCAACATGATCGTGCTAGAGGATTGCTTGGTACATCAGATTCTCGAGCACGGCTC
This sequence comes from Euryarchaeota archaeon UBA443, assembly GCA_002499195.1. Classification (GTDB taxonomy): domain Archaea; phylum Thermoplasmatota; class Poseidoniia; order Poseidoniales; family Poseidoniaceae; genus MGIIa-L2. The sequence goes on along the minus strand of DAKS01000055.1, from coordinate 14,854 downwards.
GAATCCCATTCGTCTTCTGCTTTTTGCATCCATTGAGCTGGTGAACGTCCGCTTAACCAACCTGTGTGTATAGATGTACGTTCCATGGGTGCCCCTGGCAAACGAGTTTGTTGCTGAACATCATGAGCCAGTCTATTTAGTAAGTATCTGTCTACTTTATCTTGATCAACATTGATCGGGACTGGCCTGCGATTGAAGAAAGAACGTAATTCTCGGCGTAATTTTTGGCGCAATTCGTCCAAACCACCCTCGTTCAAAATCGGGCCAACGATGCAACATTTATCGAAAGGTGGAGCCACTTGTAATGTTCCTGTAAAGAGGTCATCGAATCCTTGGCGTATGGTTTTTTGAATTTCAGGTGTTTCAAAATATTCTTGCTTATCACTACTCATTCTTAGAGTGGCATGTTTGATTCGTTCGATTGCTCGATCGGGGTCGCAATCGATCCAAAAGACGAGATCAGGAATCATCGATGCCGAATTTACTTGACAAACCGTATCGATACCAAGTTCGCCAACAACGCCTTGGTAAATGATTGAGGAATGGATATTTCGATCCGAAACGACAACCTCGCCCCGTTCAAGCCTTGGTTTGATCCAAGTGTGAGAGTGGTCGAGCCGATCTGCAGCAAACAAACCAGCTTCTTGGAGAGGGGTTTTATCTCCAATTTTGACTGCTTCAAGGGCTAATTTACCAAGATCGCTATGGCGACGGGGTTCATGCGTCTGATGGACTTCATTGAAGGGGTACTGTGCCAAGAGTTCCGTAAGGATTCGAACGGCTTCGCCTTTGCCCGAACCATCTCCACCTTCAACGGTGATGAGATACATCACTCCACCTCATAATCTTGAAATTCATCACGAGCGAGAATCATCAATCCCATGCCGCAGAGGATCAGGAATGGTCCAAAAACGATGAAGCCACGGCTAAATAATGCAAATCCTGCAAGATATTGGGTCCTTCGATAGTTGGTTGCTCTTCTGGCACCATATGCTGCATTGATGCCAACAATGCCGGCTAGGATGGTAACAAGAGCGATTCCAGTTGAAAGGGCAATCGCATTCTCAAGCGACCATCCCGAGTTGGTTTGGGTGAAATCCTCCTCTATCGTTCCATTTCCTTCCGTAAGGGTAAATGGTACCTGAGTTGCACTTTCTGGTGTAAAAGTCCGCTCAACTGTCACGAATGAATCTAAAGAAACACGAATAACATGCGATTTTGAAACAACGTTTTCAAACTGGTAATATCCATAGGAATTGGTCTCACTCGTTTGAATGACATTATTTGTTTCCAAGTCGATAAGTTCGACGAGAACTCCTTCTATCGAATCACCAGTTTCTGCTTCAAGAACAATTCCGTATACGTCAACTACACTATCTTGGTCGAGTGTATTGCTCAACAATTCTGCTGGATTCCCTTGTAGAAGGAGCAGACCCGTGATAATTCCAAGTACGCTTCCGATGAAGATAAGTGATGATGCTAGCGCAAGAAGGCCATTGTTTTCTTCGATAATAAGAAAATCCTCACCCTCCGTTGTTGAGGCAACAATTTCCGTTTCTTGAACTACGAGTTCTTCCTCCTCTTCCTGACCAGAGATTTTCTTACGGACACGTGCTCGCAATGCTTCACGTCTCTCGTTTATATCCATGGTGAGCCCTCATAAGTTAACCGGTGCGCGAAAAAGAAGTATTCCCAGTGTATCCGCGCACGCAGACCTACCGTTTCAAACGTACGCTTTCATGCAAGCCAAGGAAGGTTAACAAAATCAGTGCAATCAATGCGAAGATTGTACCAGTAACCAACGGACTGAATGTTGAGGGATGATCCTCAACATTAGGAGATGGGGTTTCAGTTTGATTTTGTACGGTGTCGAGCCAGGATCCCTGTCGAAGCCCGAGTTCGATCAGACGGCCAATGTGGGCAAGTGATTCGGCAGAAACCTTGTCCGGTGTATCTTCATGAGTATGCCAGTAACCTTGCCACGCAGTCGCGTTTTCACCGTATCTAATATCGATAAAATCGATTGCAGGGATCCCTACATTCAGCATAGGGACATGATCATCGATGACGCCATCGTTTTTGGAAAAGTTCACTATGTCTAATCCAGGATTCCCATTACAATCTGTAATGTTGTCCACCAATCCGAGTGGGCCAGAAAGGTTCTCTACCGCTCCCCACAAACGGTTTCCCTCCACATCGTTTAGGTATGGGGGAAAGGTTCGATAAATTTTCAAATCAGCATCACCGATCATGTCGACAAGAAGGAACGCATCGATACGAGAGATGTCATCTTCTGATCTATTCTCAGCCCATGATTGTGCACCAAGTGCCCAGGTCGAAGGTTCTTCTATCAACCCCTGATCTTCTGCGTCAGTTAACAGAATCCAAACCTCATGTTCAAGTTCCATCGATGGTAAGATGCGAGCGAGTTCCCACAACACTGCAACGCCGCTTCCTCCATCGTTTGCTCCGGGAATCGGCACGTCTGTCATGTTTGGATCTGGATCACGTTCAGCGCGATTTCTCGAATCGTAATGTGCCGCTAGGACGATGATTGGACCATTTTCTTCAGCATCATCTGGTATTAGCCTGCCCTCAAGATTTGTCAAATTATAACCATCTCGGAAGTGTGGATCGAGAGACCAATCAAATTCCGGCCTTGTATCCATGAACCATTCCCGAAGCTCCATTGAAGCGTTACTTCCGGGAAGTCTCGGGCCAAATTCGACCTGAGTGGTAACGCTTTCATTCGCCCTCTGGCCATCAAATTCGAGCGTTTCTATGGTTGAACAAACGGATGCTGAAGACGCTATTGGGGCTCCAATAGAGGCGATAAGAAGGATAGCCAGAATACCCATTGTTCTCATTATTCAGCCCTCCAGTATGATGATGCTAATGACGCGGGGTATTAAATACCTCATTTCGATACATCGAATTGTGATGACGTATCACATTTTATCGAGGTTTACATATGTCTGAACGGCGCTCTACTAAAGCCCTCTTTCTCGTGTTTCTCATGTTGACCTCGGTGGTTGCTCAAGTTGCAGCCAATGAAACAGAGAACAACGTTGAGGATATTGCTGAAGACATTGGAACGGTGTACGGCGATTTAGCGGATTTCAATGTCGAAACAGGATCACAATATCTTCTCATTGAAGAGGAGCAAGCAGTTGTTTCAGCAACCTCTTTCATCAAGCAAGCTTGGATCGATGAAGGCCGTCCCGGCGTTGACGAAATCCGATATCAACCTTCGATGGCCCGTTCAACCTGTTCACAGCATGTTGTTGGCGATACATTGACCGTACCGATTTCGGGTGGGTCAACCAGCGTATACGTCGCCAAAACAACAGCAACAGTTGCCTTCCTCGTTCAATCAGGCCGTACGCTTTCTTCAACCGTTCTCCAAAACTTAGCATCGACTTGGGATCAGACGATTTATCCAACAATGACGACTTATTTTGGTAAGGATTACCAAGATGGACGCGGACTTGCCCCACCGGATAATGACAACAACTGTCAAGTTGAGATCGTTGTCTATGACATCGATGGAGCATACAACATTGGTGGTTACTTTTCCCCTGGAACTGCCGCCACACGCGAAGTTGTGTATGTCGACTTCGCAGATATCACTCTTACATGGGGTAAGTCAATTATTGCTCACGAATTACAACATCTCCTTCACAACGCACAAGACCCTTATGAAAATCTGTGGTTGGATGAAGGAAATGCGGATGTTGCCATCTATCTTTGCTTCGGAGCAGATGGTACACTAGCAGGTCATCTCAACGGTTGGACACAGCAATCTGAACTGAGCGTTCGCTGGTGGAATCAACGAAATGCCGACTATGGCGCCGGCTTCATCTTTACAATGTACTTGGCCGATCATCTCGGTGGAGGTCCAGCAATTCGACAACTTGTCCAAGATTCAGCAACAGGAGGCTTGGGTGTTGAAAACCTAGCACTTTCACCAGTTTCGGGACAATCTGGAAAGATTGGACGGACCATGGGAGAAATTTTTGCCAATTTTTCTATTGCGGCGACCATTGATTCCGATCAAGGGATTTACGGCTTTTCCAATTTGGTTCTGAATCCCTCATGCGGAGGTTCAACTTTCTGTCGTATCACTCCAGCCGACACCAATTCGGATTGGGCAACTCCTTGGAGTTCGACAGGTCACACGATGGAAGGATGGGGAATTCGCTCGTTCAAATTCACTCCAGGGACAGCCTCTCCAGCCCCTCTAACCCTGCGTGTTACTTCAGACGTGTCGAATTTTGACGGAGTTCTTGTTTACAAATCAACAGCTGATGGACTATGGTCGACACAAGATTTGGACTTCAACAGCAATGTCGCTACTGGTCTGATTCAAGGCTTTGGCAACCTAACCGACGAAGTCTATGCAATCGTTTGGTATGCGAGCACAGTAGCAGATTGTGATTACACATCATGTGGACCTTCTTACCCTCAGGGAACCATCGATATTGAAGCGGCACGAATCACTTCTCCAGCTACAATGATGCTCAATGGGACAACGCTTGGCGACCGTGACGGCGATGGATCACCCGATACGGTCCAAGTCAATTACTCAATTCTTTCAAACGCTTTCTTCGAAGATTTGGATGTTGATGCAATTGTTCGAGACAGTAATGGAACGGTGGTGGACGCAATTTCAACTCGTGTCCAAGCAGGTGGAGGAATCAATGTTCCAAACAGTGTATATTTCACCGCAAACAAGGACGACCAATATACGATTCATTTCACAATGAAGGATATGCTTGGAGCAGTACTTGACACTGAAACCACAGCACCACAAGCTTTGACCAACATGGCGCCAGTTGCTAATGCCTCTGTTTCCACCAACAGCAGCCAGACATACGAAAAGATTCAGTTTACAGGAGATGGATTCGATGCATGGGGTATTTCCTTAGACAATAACACTCTGCCGTACTTCGATCAACCCGTAGCATATACATGGGATTTCGATGATAACCTGACCTCTGGATTGCGTTCGCCGCTACGCTCTTTTTCTCAAGCAGGCACCTATAACACCACTCTTCGAGTCAAGGACATTGGAGGCACATGGTCAGATGTCAGCATCAATCAAATCAACATCACAGATGATTCCGAACCAATTCCAATCATTACTGTAAACAACAACGTTATTGCAGACAGAATTGAAATCCTTACCAATCAGCGTATCATTTTCTCTGCATACCAAACAGCGGATAACGTGCCATTAGAGTTCCTTGACTTTGAATGGGATTGGGGAGATGGAACTCCAGTTACGTCTGGAATAGGACAGTATACAGCAAATCACGAATGGGGCGATGTAGTGGGTCCAAATCAAACCTACATCTTGACACTGACCGTTTCGGACGGCGTAAATATCGGGCAGAAGACAATTGAGATCATTGTTAACAATCGAATTCCTTACCAAATCTTCTCGGATGAACTCACAACTTACACCTACACACCACTACTCATGCCCGATGTTTTCACGGATGATGACGGAGAGAACCTTTCGCTTGGGTGGGTATTCCAGGATGGAGTGAACCTTGATGGCATCGAAGTTGATAGAAACGACGATTTTTCATCAACGACATCCGCTACCTTGTATCCTGCGCCCGCTTGGAACACTCCAGGAATGAAGAACATCACCGTTACCGTCACAGATGAGGATGGTGGCGTTTCGATTGCTGAACTTCGCGTGAACGTAATCAACCAACTACCAGTTGCAAATTACATCGTCAAGGAATCTGGAGCAAATGGTGATCCACAAATCGATTTCCTAGTCAGTGATGCCCAAGTGAATGTTCCTTACACCTTCGATGGCCGAACCAGTTTTGATGTGGATGGTACAACTGGGACATACAACGATTTGATATTCAACTGGTCATTCCCAGATGGTACATTCAGCGACAAACTCTTACCAACCTATTCCTTTATTGAACCGGGGGAGCAAATTATCCAACTCATCGTCACTGATGAAAACGGTGAAGATAGCAGCCCAAAGATCATCGTCGTTGTCGTAGCAAACCCCCTTCCAATAATCCAATTACAAATTTTGGATGCTTGGGTTGGTGGATCTTTGTTGATGGATACCGATGTATTCCCTGAGAATGGCTTACCTGATCAATGGTCTCGAACCTTTGATGAAAACGACGTCAACGTTGCAATACCTGGTGCTATGCTTTACTTCGATTCAAGTGGTACTAGAGACGGAGATCAAAAGTTCGAGGGTAAGTACATTCCACTTGAACAACAATCTCCAGATTGGAATGGTCTGTTGGAATATACTTGGGACTTCGGAGATGCAACCCCAATCGTCCATGACCCTATGCCTTGGCATTCTTACGAGCGTCCAGGGTTGTACACTGTTAAGCTGACCGTCAGAGATGCGTTTGGCACAGGAGATGTTACTCGTGCGGAATTCAATGTTCACATCGATTCTCCTCCTGAAATTGGAGGCATCGATGTTCCGGATGAAATCTATGAGGATTTCTCTACGGCAGTAATCGTCAACGTTTCCGATGCTGAATCTCTTGCTGACCTTGTGTTCTATAGAGACCTTGATATTCTCGACGGATCTAACACTGACCGTGATGAAACCATAAGTAACGATCTGCTGATTGAATGGGAGCAAGATGTTCTAAACGATGAGGATGGAGACGGTATCATCGACAACGATTGGTTCACATCAAGCAACACTCTTGTTACATTGGCAACGATTGTATGGGATGATTCTGGCGAAGCGATTGTCCGAGTCAAGGTCTGCGACGGAATGGGTCTTTGCGATGAGGCTGAAACAGATGTTACGATACTACCTGAACAAGATGCTGAACCGTCTCTTTCGGACTTTAGTTGGGATGAATGGAAGTCTTGGATGTCCGATGCAGGAAGCGATGCTCTCGGTTTCATTGTATTGATTCTAGCAGCCCTAATTCTTGGATGGTTGGTAATGCGTCAACCGGATGAAATCGAAGAGGAAGCGAAGCAGAATGCGGAAACATACCACGTTGAGCATGCTGACGATGGTGGTTTACTGGGAATGGATCATCACAACCCTCCTCCTGCTCCGAAGATTCTCTCCAAACAAGAACGAAAGAACGATGAAAGTGGCTACATTCGGCCTTTACGCCGTCGTGAGTGAACGAATGCCTCAAGAACCTCTTCGTCAACCTTTGTCCAAGGGGTGATGTGATGTTGCAGAGAAGAGCGCTAGTTTTGCTTACTATTCTGATTATACCTCTATTCGGTGGGATCTTTTCTCCTTATCATGGAATTGCCTCAGCAGCAATCGATGACTGTCAAGGAGAGTTGTCTCCCATTGTATGGAATGAGACAATTTCTCGGCATGCTGAAGTTCCTCACAATAGCAATTGGTGGGATCCCTATTTTGATGAAGATTGGGGTGATGATTCAGACAAAGTCAGATATTCGGAACCTGCTGCGGGCCAAGAAACCTACGATCCAATGCTCTCTCCAGAGGAGCCGTGGATGTATCAGTCCTATCACTCACCGACGCCGGTAGATATTCTAACAACAAATATCGCGACAACTATGTTGGTCGGTAATGATAGCGCCGGAGCATTAAGAGTTAATCTTTCAAGTGCACATAGGACGACTATTTGTGTCGAAATTCAAGGTATTGTGGCCAATTCAACAGTTTCTGCCAGTGCTGATGTTTATCTTATGACCACATCTCAGTACGAACGTTATGAATGGTCTTATGATCGCATGCACAGCCAAGATTTCGATTTCTGGTCAAACCGTGAAAGTCTGAGCGATGATGAATTTGTCACTGAAATGTCCCCAGAATGGGCTGCATTTGATATAACAGGTTGGAAAACCTACAGAGATGTGCATTCTTATGAGAATACAGATTCAGTCGTTATGAGTGTTTCATTGGATGGTCCAGAAGTCTATTCTTCGCTCTTTTCTGGAACTACCTATCAAGAATTTTTCATCGTTGTCGATGCTTGGGATAATTCGCGAAGAGGCGATGCGGGTGTTCAGAACAAGATAATCGCTGCGGACCTATCAATTTCGACGGTTGAGCGCTCAGTTGTACTTCCTAATTGGACTGTTTCAATTACATTTCTTGTCTTTTTCATGTCTATTATGCTTGCACCAGTGATTGTCAATCGGCGCTACATGAGAGCTGGATTGGAACCTCAAATTGAAACTGAGAAGCAACTCATGCCATCACTAAATCAGTGAGTAAGGCTAAATTTTCAATACTCAAGAAGTGTCCAAGCATCTCGCAAATCTCGAACGTTGATTAAACCCTTGTCGCTGATGCGGTGTTCCATCGACATAGTAGCATAAACCATGGAAACTCCAAGGATTGGGGCGTGAATACGGGCCCAATCCCCTCCGCTGTTAACGGCCATAACGCTGTAATCAACACCTTCTCCTTTCAATTCAATGGCTGCATCAACAATTTGTAATGCGTCCAGATGTGAATGGGCAGTAGAGCAGAATTTTACTAGATCGGCCTTCTCGCTATTGTCTCGAACAAAAGAAGCGATGTCTTCGGAGTTTGGTGTACCGTTAATGTCATGGCTTGAACAGATTATTTTGCAACCACTTTCTTTTGCAGCAGCCATCAAACCATCAAGTGCGCTCTCATCGATAGAGGATTCCAAATCGATCCACGTTACTGCGGACTCAATTGCCTGTTGAAGGATTGCGACACGCTCCTCTTCAGTTCCTGGGAAAAATCCGCCTTCTCGCGGAGGTCTTACAGTGAAAATTACCGGGATTCCGATTGAATTCTTTAGTTTTTCAATTGTCTTTTTGGCATCGATGGATGAAATGTCAGAAATCGGCCACTCCGCCTCAGGTGGCATGACGCTCTTTGGCTCGCCCTCCTCCTGTTCGACCATAACTGGTTCAGGTTTTGTAAGGTAAAGTCGATCGAATCGAACCTCGACAAGATCAGCGCCTGCAGTGGATGCTCTAGCTGCCTCATCGGCCATGTCATCAACGTTGGTCGCGTCTAGTGCTACACAAATGGTCGGTTCAGGCATGATTCAACCGACTTTCGTCTTCTTCTTAACGCTCACGGAAGATAATCATGGTTTTGAGAACGATATCGGTAAGTTTTGGATAGTCATTTTCAGCGTAAAAAACGTATCACAGAAGGCCGCTTTAGGGTTAGGTTTATACCCTCTCGTCAAGCATGTTTAACAGTTAGAGGGATGGTGTAAGCGCTACGATGTTAATCGGCCGATAGCGCCTGAATTTCAACTGGATTTGATGATACAATGGAAGACGATTATGATGCAGGAAGCATCCAAGTTCTCGAAGGGCTTGAAGCTGTTCGAAAAAGACCGGGAATGTACCTTGGTGATCCTCACGATGGTTCAGCCCTCCACCACTGTATTTGGGAAGTTGTCGACAACTCTGTAGACGAGCATCTCGCAGGCCATACAAAACAAATCGACATCGTCTTGAATGCGGACCATTCCCTTTCAGTGCGGGACTACGGTAGAGGCATTCCTGTAGGCCTCCACGACGATTTCGGGATTTCGGCTGCAGAGGTTATCATGACGAAACTCCATGCTGGTGGTAAATTCGATAACAGTTCTTACAAAGTTTCAGGAGGATTACACGGTGTCGGAGTGTCCGCAGTCAACGCTGTTTCTGAATGGATGGAAATGACCATCCATAGAGATGGTATCGTTTACTTCCAACGCTATGAACTGGGCATTCCAGTTGAACCTCTCAAGGAAATTGGAACGTGCGATGACACAGGGACACACATATCATTCAAACCGGATTTATCGATTTTCACCGATGTCATTGAATTCAATCTCGAAGAAATCGAAACTCGTGTAAGTGAAACAGCCTTCCTCAATGCTGGCCTGAAGATTACGATTCTTGATGGTCGAGGTGATGAACCACATCAAACCGAACACTTGTACGAAGGTGGACTTGCAGAATATGTGGGGCAATTGAACGAGCGTAGGGAAGTATTGCACTCGGAAGTTATCAACATTTCAGGCGATAAAGAGATAGAAAAAGGACTTGTCGAGGTCGAAGTCGCCCTTCAATGGTCAGACGCATTTAGTGAATCGATTCGTTGCTATACGAATATCATCAGAAACAAGGATGGAGGGACTCATATGTCTGGTCTTCGAACCGCATTGACAAGTTCTGTTAATTCCTATGCCAAAAAGAAGAACTTGCTGAAGGGAGACTCACTTTCAGGTGACGATGTCCGCGAGGGCCTTGCTGCTGTCGTCAGTGTCAAACACCCTGATCCATCATTCTCATCACAAACCAAGGACAAACTCGTCAGTAGTGAAGTTACGGGAATTGTCCAGACCATTGTCTATGACAAACTCGGTGAATTCTTTGAGGAGAATCCTTCAGTAGCTAAGCAAATCGTTGAAAAGGCTCTCCTTGCTTCCAAAGCCAGAGAAGCAGCACGAAAAGCCAGAGACCTGACGCGACGCAAAGGCGTCCTTGAGGGAGGCGGTCTTCCTGGTAAACTGGCGGATTGCCAATCCAGAGATCCAAAAGAATGCGAAGTCTATCTTGTGGAGGGTGATTCTGCGGGCGGTTCTGCGAAGACAGGAAGAGATCGTCGAATTCAAGCCATTCTCCCACTCCGTGGTAAAATTTTGAATGTTGAACGGCAGAAGCACAATGCTGCAAAGGTCTTCCAAAATCAAGAGATTCAAACCATGATTCGTGCACTTGGTGCCGGCGTTGGAAACAACAGTGAGGATGAAGGGAGCTTTGATCCAGAGAAATTGAGATACAGCAAAATCATCATCATGACCGATGCTGACATTGATGGAGCACACATTCGGACTCTGATGCTGACGTTCCTTTGGCGCTTTATGCGCCCTGCAATCGAACAAGGACATGTCTATATTGCTCAACCACCACTGTTCCAATTGTCAAAAGGTCGTGTAAGTAAGTATGCCTTTACCGATGAAGAACGAGATACGATTATCGACGAACTTCGCGGTGATAATCCGAATGCGAAGATTGGAGTTCAGCGATACAAAGGTCTCGGTGAGATGAATCCTGAACAATTGTGGGAGACGACCATGAATCCAGAGACGAGGACCATGCTTAAGGTAACCGTGAAAGATGCAGAAGAAAGTGATCGTATGTTCGAGATTCTCATGGGAGAAGATGTTCCTGATCGTCGGGCGTTCATTGAACGCCATGCAAAGGAGGTGACCAACCTTGACATCTGATGAAGAGACCAGTGAAAGCGGTGACGTTGTTGAGACCGGTACGATTTTGAATCGTTCACTCAATGATGAAATGAAAACGTCCTACATCAACTATGCCATGTCGGTTATCATCGGACGTGCTTTACCAGATGCCCGAGATGGACTCAAACCGGTACATCGCCGTGTTCTTTATGGTATGCATGAAGGAGGTCACACTGCTGAAAAGAAGTTTAGCAAATCTGCTCGTTCAGTTGGTGAAGTCATGGGTAAATATCACCCGCACGGCGACCAATCCATTTACGACACTATGGTTCGAATGGCTCAAGAATTCTCTCTCCGCTACCCATTGGTTGATGGCCAAGGGAACTTCGGCTCAATCGACGGAGATCCTCCTGCAGCTATGCGTTATACAGAAAGCCGGCTCGATCGTATTTCCAAGCATATGTTGGAAGATATCGAAAAGAAAACGGTTGACTTCCAACCGAATTTCGATGATTCTGAAATGGAGCCATCTGTACTACCGGCACGACTTCCTAATCTACTCCTGAATGGTTCAGACGGTATTGCTGTTGGAATGGCTACTCGCATACCTCCTCACAATCTAACCGAGGTAGCAGGAGCCATCGAATTGCACGTTCAACGCATCTTAGAGGAGGGTGAGGAGAATAACGGGAAACCCCAAGTTTCGATTGATGAGTACATGCAA
>DAKS01000055.1:0-2552 GCA_002499195.1 Euryarchaeota archaeon UBA443 | reverse complement strand
CCACTGGTAAAGGCCGATTCCACGTCCGTTCTCGCTGCGATGTGATCGATGATTCAACTGGAAAGCGTATCATAGTCCATGAAATTCCGTATCAAGTGAAGAAATCGGATATGCTTGTCCATATCGCAGAACTTGTATCGAAGGGTTCTGTGATTGGTATTCGAGATATTCGCGATGAATCTTCCAAGGAAGGGATTCGAGTTGTTATCGAGATAAAGAACAATGCTGATCCACACGCAGTCCTAAATCAGTTGTTCAAATCCAGTCGCCTCCAAGAGTCTTATTCTGCCAATATGATGGGTATTCTCGATGGACGGCCGGTGTTGTTGACACTCCCTGTAATGCTACATACCTATGTTGAACATCGAGAATTGGTCATTGAGCGACGAGCCCAGTTTGAATTGGAAAAGGCCGAAGCTAGAGCACATATTCTAGAGGGTCTAGTCAAAGCACAAGATCGGATTGACGATGTAATCGCTGTTGGAAAGGCGAGTTCAAGTCGAGAACAATTCGAAACGGTACTCCAAGGGAATGAAATCATGCCAGGTATCGATGCATTTGATTTCACTGAACCACAAGCGAAGGCCATTGCTGAGAGGCGTTTGTACCAATTGAGTCGTCTCGATGTTGCGAAAGTTCAGAACGATTACGATGAACTAAAGATTAAGATTGCAGATTTGCAAGATATCATCGCATCACGCACTCGGCGTCTCAACATTCTCACTGAAGAACTCAATGCTATGGTTGAGCGTCATGGAGATGAACGACGTTCTGAAATCAATATGATGCCATTATCCATGGACCGTGAGGATCTCATTGAGGAGCGAGCTATTGCAATCACATTAACCGATGATAACTATATTCGGCATGTTCCTGTTGAGACCTTCCGAATTCAAAATCGAGGAGGAAAAGGCCTCAAGGGTGTTGCGACGAAAGACGAGGATTCACCACAGTCGATAATAACCTGTTTTAGTAAAGACCGATTACTGATCTTCACTGATTTAGGCCGTGTCTATGGGCTCAAAGCATGGGAAACTCCGCAAGGAAGTCGCCACAGCCGAGGAACACATATCAGAAATTTGCTGGGTAATTTGCAAGATGATGAGAACATTGTCAGTATTCTTCCAATTTCGAAGGGACTTGTTGACGAGGTTACAGAAAAGTGTCTCAAAGTTAAACTCGAAGAGGGTGAAAAGAGACCAGCATCCGGATATTTCTTACTCTTCGCAACGAAATTAGGGCTCATCAAGAAGACGGATTTGCATGAATATGTAAGAATCAACCGGAATGGAAAATATGCTCTCCGTTTCAAACTTGAAAACGATTCTTTGGTCAATGTCCAACAAAGTGTGGATAGTGACGATGTGGTCATGATTTCAACGACTGGTTATGCTAGCCGTTTCAAATGCGATGCTATTCGAACATCTGGCCGCGTTTCCGGTGGAATATATGGAATAAAAGTCGCAGATCGAAAAGGATCAGGCGGTGGATTCGTCGCTGGCATGCTCGCCATGAGTGATCATGATTCACAAATCCTGACGATTTCGAAATACGGTATGGCCAAGCGAAGTCGTTTAGGTACTGCGGACCGAATTCCAGATCTTGACAAAGATGGTAATGAGCGATTTGATGACGATGGTAATCTTCGAGAAATGACCGATGGCTATCGTTCGACCAACCCGGGTGCAAAGGGTGTAAGAACGATGAAATTGGATGAAGAATTCTCCGACGAACTTGTTAGTGTACGCCGAATTCCTGATTTGAAAGACAATTTGTTTGTTCTTACGAAGAAGGGCATGATGATTCGATTGGCAGTTGACCAAACAAAGGAAACTTCTGGAAAATCAACCAAGGGAACTAGAATCATGGAATTACGATCAAAAAACAAGAAATCACACGATGATGAGATTATCTTCACAGCACGACTTCCAGCAGAATTGCTCGAAGATGAGTTCGATGCTATGGATACCGACGGTGATGGCGTTGTTTCACGAGAAGAATTCGAGGCTGCACAGGCTACAGAATCAGATTCAAACCCCGAAGAAGAATGACACTGCCCTATCGACGAGTTCAAACATGATTCATGACTGGTTGGTATGTGCGGGGGTTTTCCTCGCAGGTGAATTGTTATGGATGAGCGTTCATTGATTTATGATTGGAACACGATTGAATACGAGTTTAACAGAGATCCAGATAACCATCCACATGGTGTTTGGTTTGATGATGAAACCTTACGGGATGGCCTTCAGAGTCCTTCAGCTAGGAACCCGACCATAGAGCAGAAGATCGAACTTATCGATTATATGGAAAAACTAGGAATTCAGAAAGTTGACCTTGGCCTTCCAGGTGCTGGGCCATTCCACGTTGAACACATTGATGCAATGCTCACTCATATTACCGAAAATGATTACCAAATCCAACCTGGTGCTGCAGTTCGAACATTGATGCATGATATTGAACCACTCGTTGAATTACAAGAAAAGCATGGAATTCCTATTCAAGCCTCTGCTTTCCTCGGAACCAGCCCGATTCGTCAATATACAGAAGGATGG
>DAKS01000023.1 GCA_002499195.1 Euryarchaeota archaeon UBA443 | reverse complement strand
CCCCTTCGATCAGAATCTCTTCCACCACGGAATCCACCCCTTCGGTCGGAATCACGTCCTCCTCTTCGGTCAGAATCACGTCCTCCTCTTCGGTCAGAATCACGTCCTCCACCTCCAGGCTTTGGCTTTCCACACCTGTTGCATTCCGTTCGGAAAGAGAAGTTGTTGTTGTTACAGGAAGGACACTCCCAGTCATTGCGTCCATGATTTTCCTGACGAGGGCGCTCTCGACGATTATTTGATCGATCATTGTCTCTGAATGATGATTTGTATTCTTTGACATTACCATCTTTGCCTTTTCCGCAACTGTTGCATTCAGTTCTCCAAGAAAAGTTGACATTATTGCAAGATGCACATACCCAATCCTCCTTTTGAGAATCGCCGCCTCTTCGATTGTCTCGTCGTTCAAAGGAACGGTCGTTGCGTCGATGTGAACGTTCATCACGTTGTTCTCGGCGAGGTCGTTCTTCGCGTTCTTTCTTGGCTCGAATAATCACTGTTGTTCCAAGGAAGGACGCATTATCCTGCTTGCGATCTAAGTGAGCTACATGGGCAAGAGGTGAATCGGTTGAACCGAGAACAGCATCAATTTTTCCAATGTAATGTCCATCCTCTTCTCGAACAATAATCGAGCCGAGGGCTGGTGATGAACCATTGAATGTGACAAGAAGGCCACCCTCGTGACTTGAACGATCTACGGTGCCTCGAAACATGTCCCTCAACCCTACGTGCCTGCCAACCATGTTTGAGTCTGTTGGTTAGTCACGGCGCGAGGAAACCCATCCTGCAGCAACTAATCCCACTATGAGTGTTGCAAACATACCTGGCGCAGGAAGAATTCCTCCACTTTCACCATTAGTATCGGGACTACTTGAGTCATCATTGGTGTCGCTACCACCTGCATTTGGGTCGATAACATCGATGGTAAGGCTGGTTGTTGCACCTGATTCATCTGTGGCTACAATGACGACCGTGTAAGGAGATTCAACGTCGTTCTGAATGCAGTTTGCGATAGAAACTTGAATTTCCCAAGCAAGGTTGTCGCGGTTGAAGTTAGAGGTTTGACCGTCGCAAATGCTTAGCAACATGCTAACATCTTGTCCATCTGGATCAATCACATTACCATTGAGAGTGAATTTCAATCCATCGAGTTCCCATTCAGCTTCTTCACCTTGGAGATTCGTATCGATGGTGATGGCTGGAGGCTTGTTCATCTTCTCAATTCCCAAATCGAAGATGAAGTTGTAGTCAAGCATTCCATTTGCTGTTGCCGTGCCTTCAATGTAAACTTCTCCTGGATAGAGGCCAGACATAGATAACTGCATGACGACTCCTGCAGTGTCTACAACGGCTGTTACTTCTGGCCCCGTATTTGTACAGGGTCCATCACATCCCTGAGAATCTCGATCCCGGTCTTCTTGAACGGCGTTTGCCAAAACAGTAAGGCTAGAAGAAACACCTGTTGAAGTCGGCGTGAATTCGATAACATCTCCGTCGCTTGAAAGGACAGCACTGACATCCATTACTTTGGCAAATGTATAGTTTCGATGTTCTTCCGTTTCAGCACCAAATGCATCAACACCAGCGCATTGACCAACAGCAGACGCACCGTTTGCTGTGACATATAGGTCAGCGAACTCATCCATTCTTATGTCCCAACCTGCATCGGTAAAGGTGCATTGCAAACTCCAGCCGCTTTCGTCAACAATCCACATGCCTGCTTCTTCGGTTGCAAGCATCTCTCCGTTGGTTGTTCCAACAGGGATAATCGTGCCTTCTGCAGGTGCTAAGGTACTCCATATAGGGTCATCATTTGTGAATGGCGCCGTGGTTGTGAAGTCGACAAACATATTCCGGACCATTGGATAGGAGCCTAAGGGGTAATCAACATCTGCAACGATTCGCAATCGACCATCAGGTAGAAACTCACTTACAGGTGCTGCAAGATTTTCATTGAGCACTCCATCGTCATAGAATCCCATATCAGAAATACGAAGTCCTTGTTGTACAGGGAAAGTCATCACTAATTGAGCATCGGTGACATTGGTGATATTCATGGCGAGTGTAAAGTTTGAACTTCCTTGATTTGGAAGTTGATCAAAGCGCACGTTGTTGTTTTGATTCTCTGCGATGAGGAGATGGATTTCGAGGTCATCTGTTACGGTTACCGGAACTTCCTTGCATCCATCGCCTGAAAGTGGGCTACTACAGGAGCGCTCCTGTTCATGACCAGTTGGGACAAGGTTGACCTCGTCAAGTGCGATACCGTCTTCAACGAATTCGAGATCGTTCCAATCAACATTGCCTCTGTGTGATGGCCCTTC
The DNA here is from genome assembly GCA_002499195.1 of Euryarchaeota archaeon UBA443. Classification (GTDB taxonomy): domain Archaea; phylum Thermoplasmatota; class Poseidoniia; order Poseidoniales; family Poseidoniaceae; genus MGIIa-L2. The sequence continues at coordinate 8,387 of DAKS01000023.1, read as the reverse complement.
ACGGATACCAAGACGAGTTTCCATGTCAGCAATGCACTTAGGGCCAATCGAGCGAACAGCTTCTCGCTCATCGGTTGAAATCCAGTCATCGTTTCCACCAGGGACTCCTTCGAAGAGACTGTCAAGATTGTCACGCACAATGGCTGATTTACTTCCATTTACCCATGCCTTTGCATCCATGACTCCAGTTGCCCAGTCATCGTTAATGTCGAGCGTGAATAGTGCAAAATCGTATTCAAAGAGGTCTTCGAAGGTATATCCACTGCAATCGACATCGAGATTACCTTGACGCCCTGATGTGCTTTGAATGGTTTCATTTTCGTCCAGTGTGGACATTTCAATCGATGGGCTCACAAGGGCTAGGAGCATCATGATGAGGACGGGTATCATGGTTAGACGATACCGACTTCGTTCATCAATGCTTGGTTACGAACCGTCAAGGAACGAGACTATTGAGCCTACGTTGGAATAGGTAAAGTGGAACAATTGTCCACATAACTGCGGCAATATAGGCTCCAAAAGCGGAAACTCCACGCTCTACTCCGTCCAAGCGGGTTTCGAGAAGATGATGGTACACCCCGTTCGGAGAAAGAAGGTCGAGACGTCCCTCAAAGATGAGATAACCTTGATCTTGTGTATCGCCAACCGCTACACCATTGAGAGCTGCAAGAAGGGTTGTGAATAGGACCCATAGCAAGGTGAAGAGGAACCAAAGTCCAATTGAGAAAGCGATTGCTGAACCTTGTTCTTTTGCAATACTGGATGCGAGTAAAGCGAATACAGTATACCACAGCAGGACCAACATCGCTGCGATGATGTATACTACTGCATCTCCAAGTGGAATCCACATATCACTTCGGTAACCGATAAGAAACATCGACAGAATAAGGAGGATAGCAACTGGGAGCGCAATGCTGCTCCAATGTCCAAAGATCAAGACAATTCCTTGCCTCCATCGAGGCATAGGTTGAGACAGGCGAATTTCGAGAACTCCACTAGTCCGGTCACGGCTAATTCCATCATGAGCGATGAGTACAGCAGCCATTGTTCCAGCGAAAACAATCCCAATACTTGCTAAAAACATGGTTTCAGTTGCATCTTCTGGGATTTGGTCAGCAGGCAATTGGATGTTCGGATCTGCAAATCCCCAAGCCATTCCTGGAATAAACAAGAGGAGGATTGGCAGCATGATGAGCATTCGCGTCGAAAAAAGGCGCTCTTTACCAAGGGCGTATGCGAGACGCCACATTCGTTTTGCCGGCGTCACTCTTCCTCACCTCCAATAGGCCGTAATGGAACCATGCTACTCTGTTCAACATCCATGCCAATCGTTTCACGATCTAGTCCAGTAGCTGAGCAAAGCAACTCGATGAGGGTTGGCGGTACAACGCGCCAAGTTGAAATCTGAAAATTCCTCTTAACGAGTTCTTCGAGGAGTCCGGGATGTCCCGATTCTATGACATACCGATGTTCGCTTGCAGTGTCAACGTATTCAAGAACGTTCAATGAATTACTCAACGATTCAGGAATTTCTCTGTCGAGTACAAGTTCGGTCATTTGCTCAAAGCCAAGCGAGGATTGCAGTGATTCAGTTGTTCCATGAGCAAGCAGTTGACCTCGATGAAGAAGGGCGATAGTATCCACGAGATGATCAAGTTCGGTAAGATGATGACTCGATATGAGGATTGAAATTCCTTTACTTGCCAACGAACGCAAGAGTCGTTTGAACGCATCTATCGCGACAGGATCCATTCCATTAAACGGCTCGTCGAGAACTAGAATTTCTGGCGTACCTAGCAATGCAACACCCAATGAAAGACGCTGCCTCATCCCTTGACTTAACGAATCAAGCGACTCATCAATTCGGTTCTTCAAACCCACAATAGCAAGGACGTCCAATGCTGACTGAAGCGAACAACCACGCAAATATGCGAATTCGGTCATAGTTTGACGAATTGTCTGTTGACTTGACCATCGGACTTGTTCCGGCATAAAGCCGACCATTGAACGCAATGCTTCGATCTCAAGTTTAATTCCGTTTCGAGAAGCACTTCCTTCTTCTAGAGGTAAAATCCCACTAATCATTCGCAGGAGAGTGGTTTTTCCAGCGCCATTCGTGCCAACCAAACCAATAATTTCGCCCTTTGGAATCGATAAATCAACGTGAGATATACCAGCGCCCTTTCGCTTTTTTAGTGGATTGTACCACTTCGGGCTTGAGATTTTGTGGCGAAACCCGATGGAGGAGAACTGCATAGCAACCTCGTCCCCCATAACATGGCTTAGAAGGTACCTGCCTCAAATGCTTTGTTTTTGTCGAGTGTTTCCCAAACGCATATGATGGTCCATCGATAAACAACCATCATGGGGTTAGCTTTCGATGCCATTGGCTTTCTACTAATCCTTGCATCTATTCCGCTGACATTTGGAATCTACAAACTTGTAACGAAGGATGATTCACTTCAAATCAAGACCTTTCTTGGAGAAAAGGCATCAAAGTATGCAATGATTGGCCTTTTCTTGCTATTGCTTGTTCCATACGGAGCCATTGTACTTCTTCCTCTCATCCTGGTCTTATCATTCGTAAGTCCTGCGGGACGTATGGATTGGAGTGAGCACCGAAATCAACGATTAGTTGCAGTTTTTTTGGTCTTTATAATGATTGGAATTTCTGGTTTTATGCCCATAGAAACACCACGTTCCCCCGAGGAATGGGGGGAGCCTTTTGCAACTGAGAATCCATACGCGCCTGCTTGGCCAGCCAGTGAGCAATACACATGGGTGTTTGTTGAAATGTCTAATCCAAGAAATGTCGAAGTTGTTCAGAGTCTCACTATACGGACACCACATCAGACAAACCCGTTTCAACAAGTAGAATCATCAATATTGATATCCACCTTACTGGACATGCAAGAATCAAGAATGCGTCAGGCGATTGATCTTGTTGATGAACGCGTAATATTTCCAATCGATAGCGAGGCATTTCGACTTGATCAGAAAGGTGATGCACAATCGCATACCTTCCGCCCTAGTACCGGCAATGTCGAACTCAATGTTTGGGTGTACGATTGCTATACCACTTCAGGAACCAATCCAGATGGGACCAAGGTAGGTGAAATCGTTGTTACTGGACAATCCAACTGGGGCGGCATGGCTGAATTGATTGTTATAGTTCGACCGATTTCACATGAGGGGTTGGTCTCAGATCCGTATGCGGAATCATTTGTAAACACTTGGCTCAACGAACAGTTTTAGGCTCCCCTAAAACTATATACTTCTTGTTTTTAGGGCAACCGAAAACGGAGATATGCTGATGTTAAACACAACTAAAAAACCGATACTGCTAGCCCTATTGATTGTTCTTGGATCCATTGCTGGATGTCTCGGGAACGATGAAGAAGAAACCGAACTGGAGACATTGACCGTCGCATTTGAAGTCAAGGATGACTACACGAATGTCGATGAAAACCCTCAGAAGTTCGCCGACTACCTTGCAAAAGAGCTCAACATGAATGTTGAACTCTACCCTATTGATTCTGAGGGTGCAATCCTTGAATCTCTACGTTTCGGGAATGCCGATATCGCATTCATGGATGGAGCAGCCGCTTGGGTTGGCTGGCAACAATATGGTCTCGATGCGCTTGCTGCAGATCAGAAGTCCGATGGGCGCACATTTTACAACGCACATGCAGTTGTTCTCAAAGACTCTGAAATGGCTACTGCGTACCTAGATGATGATGATTCCACCGATCCTTTTGCACTTCTTGCTGGAAAGACCTCCTGTCACACAGGTTGGCTAAAATCCGCTGGTATGCTTCTGCCTATGGGCTTCCTCATTGGCAATGGATACGCAAATGTCATTGGTGATCCAAATGATATTGAATCTCTGCGAAGCACAGTTTTGAATTTCTTTAGTGAGGATTCAAGCATACCAGACTCTGGAACTCCATACTACTCATACTCTGGAGCAGTCAAGTGCCTTTCCGAAGGGGTTGGAGATGTTGCTTTTGCCAAGGATAGTACAATTTCATCTTACTGTGGAAACACAGATGCTACGGAAAACGAGGAATGGTGTCTGCCTGAGGATGATTACATCCTTCTTCCATCTTACGGCGCTGCACCATCACACCCTGTGATGTATAACCCAGAATTGCTTGATGCTCAACTCATCTCATCTGTGCAGGATGCACTCGTTGCAATGAAGGATTCTGAGGAAGGACAATCTGTTTTGACCAATGTGCTCAACACGCCATCGATCGTTAAGACAACAGCTCAAGAGCACCTTTCCTCGTACGGCAACCTTGTCAAAGATCTACCTGGCATTCAATCTTATTTTGGAGATAAGTATGGTATTTCGGACACTGTAACGCCAACAGTTTCAAACATTCGAATCGCGTTTGAAATTAAAGAAGATTACACTGATGTCGACTTGAATCCTCAACTATTGGCAGATTATGTAGCTGAAGAAACCGGTGTCGAAGTCACACTTTACCCAGTTTCATCAGAAGGAGCAATTATCGAAGCACTTCGCTTTGGTCATGCGGACATCGCCTTTATGGATGGAGGATCTGCTTGGATGGGTTGGAAGGAGTACGGTCTTGCAGCAATGGCAGCAGACATGAAGTCCGATGGCCGAACCTATTACGATGCTCATGCGGTTGTTCTCAATGGTTCAGAAATTGCCAACGCCCATCTTGATGGTGACGATTCAACTGATCCATTCGCACTTCTTGAAGGAAAGACCTCCTGCCACACTGGTTGGTTAAAGTCTGCAGGAATGTTACTCCCAATGGGTCACTTGATTTCGGAAGGATATGCGCCTGTTGTCGGTGCAGAAGATGACATAGAGTCTCTACGCTCAACAATCTATTCCTACTTCAACGAAGATGCAAGCATTCCTGATTCTGGAACACCATATGCGTCATATTCTGGTGCTGTCCGATGCCTATCAGAAGGTGTTGGTGATGTAGCATTTGTCAAGGATTCAACCATTGCAAGCTACTGTGGTAACGAAGATGCTACAGAGAATGAGGATTGGTGTTTGGATGAGGATGAATACATTCTTCTTCCTTCCTACGGGTCTGCTCCATCGCATCCTGTTATGTACAACCCAGAGTTGGTAGACATCCAGACTAGAACTGCGATTTTGAATGCTCTGCTGTCAATGAATGATGAGATGTACGTCGAAAACTATCAGATGGGTGGTCAAACATACACAGGCTGTTACAACATGAACACACACATGGTTGATGCTGATCAACCAAAGAACGAGTGTGGTGATCAAATTCTAGCGAACATACTCAACACGCCTGGTATTATCGAAGTTAACACACAAGAACACATGGGAATCTACGGAGATCTCATCGGTTCAATTCCTGGAATCACCACGTACTTTGATACAAAGTATGAGATTCAGGAATAAGTTAACCTCCCGCGCAATTGAAAAATGGAACCATCTCGGGATGTTTGGGGTGGTTGATTGGAGCAGGACAAAGCGCTCTTGGTTTTGGAGGACATCAGTATTGGATACAATACTGTACTCGCCTCTGAGATCAGCGCTCGTGTCCATCCCGGAGAAGTCATTGCAGTCCTCGGTCCTTCAGGGATTGGAAAGACAACTCTGATTCGAACGATTGCAGGATTGGTTGAACCAATCGATGGAGATGTCGAATTAAATGTTGAAAAACGGGGGGGCTTGGGTTACATCCCCCAGAAGCTTGGTTTGGTACGACATGCAAGTGTGTATCACAACGTCAACTTAGGAGCTCGAGCGAGCCTCCCCGTGATCAAAGGTGGTTCAGAAGAGAGGAAAAAGCGTGTTAATTCCGCGCTTGTCGCCCTCAATATTGAAGAAAAAACAACAGAACCAGTACGTCGCCTTTCAGGAGGACAACTTCGAAGAGTCGCAACTGCTCGAGCACTCGCTCAGCGACCGAAGTTGCTTCTTGCTGATGAGTTCTTGAGTGAATTAGATCACAATACCGTTGATGTTGTCATCGATGCAGTCAAGGAATTACTCGATGCAGGGGCTTCGATCATCATGGTCGAACACCATGAAGAGAACGTTGAGTTACTCGCTACTCGAGTTTGGTTAATTGAGGGCGAGAAGTTACTTGATTATTCGATTGAAGAGTGGAGAAATAGAGTAGGTGAGGAAGAGTGAGAAAACCATTCATTTTCGTCATCCTTTCTCTCTTAATCCTCGCATGGATGACACTCAACAATTTGGTTGATGATTGGGGTCGCCTTGAAGGGGGTTGGGAGAACCTAACAACATTCGTTTCTGAAAGTATGTGGCCTCCAAATTGGTCCGTTATTGAAGCACAATCCTATCCTGTTTGTGAAAAGGACATTGAATTCTTTTGTTCAGTCGGCTACCTCGGCATGCTTGAAACGCTCAAGATTGCTTTTGTATCGACAATTCTTGGATTCATAGGCGCACTGTGTTTGTCATCATTTGCAGCACGTAATCTCATGCCAATGTACATTGCAATACCGTTTCGCCTCATCCTTGCCGCGACTCGAAGCCTTCCTTCCCTTATTTGGGCAATCATCTTTGTTATCGTGATTGGTTATGGTCCATTGGCAGGAGTGCTTGCAATGACGTTTTACACAGTCGGTTATCTCGGTAAGTTGCAGTATGAAACCTTCGAAGGTATGCCGAGTGATGCTTTGGAAGTGAGCAAAGCAATGGGTCTTTCACACACCACGAAATTTACGTCGGTGGTCATTCCTGAAACAGGAAATCATCTTCTGAGTCAATTGATGTTCATGTTCGAATATAATGTTCGACATGGAACAGTAATTGGGATTGTTGGAGCAGGGGGTATTGGTTATTACATCAGTACGTACCTTAGATTCCTGCAATATGACAAAGTTTTCGCATTGCTCATCATCATCTTCGTTGTTGTTGTCCTTATTGATCTGTTGTCGTTAATGGTCCGATCGTTTGTTACCGATGAAGGAGACGTTCGTAAACCGACTTGGCTAAAGGAAATGATGAAACTGTATCAAAGCCGAAAAGCCTCTTCAGAGCAGTAATTCAATCCGCAGCAATGTGCAATGCACCGTTCTTGTAGAAGACTTGGATTCGTTGTGGAACTTTTCGTGTAAGTGCAGCGACAGCCTCGTAGATTTCGTCTTCCTTGACCTTGAACGCCTTTGCAGCTTTGCTCGTCGACCATGGCTGAATATGGAAATCAGATTCGACCAACCATGAGAGTAATCCAGATTCCAATTCACTCAGTTCAGTACCTTGGTCTTCTGCCATGGTTAGAGGATATCGTCCCTCCATATGAGGAAATCGGCCCTAACCTAAGAGAACCATGCGCCGACAACACTCTTCGGCTTCGATATCACCATCGAGCAGTGTGTTGAGTGCCTTAGTAAATGGGATATCAATTCCTTGGTCAATGGCTCGGTCACGGAACATTCGCGCAGCACGTACACCCTCTGCGACCATGGTCATTTCTTCGAGTGCTTCTTCCAACGTCTTTCCAGTTCCAAGTTTCTCACCCATGGTTCTGTTTCGTCCAAAAGGTGAGGTGGAAGTTACGTAGAGGTCGCCAAGTCCTGCGGGGCCGAAGGCGACTTCCGCCCGTGCTCCTAATAGTGGCAAAAGGAGACATCCTTCTTTGAAACCAGCACTGAAAATCCCTGCTTTGAGATTATCACCGCCAAGTGTTCCAATTGTCTTCAGGCCATCAACGAGCCCACATGCAAGGGCAACGACGTTCTTGAATGCCCCCCAGAGTTCAGCACCTTCTGGATCAGAAGCAGCATGAAGTAGCAATGTCGGTGTTGAGAGTGTATCCGCAAGACGCTTAGCCACAGAGAGGTCTTCCGATGCGACCAATGCCGTTGTCATAACTCCTCCGGCAGCTTCAGGAGCGATGGTTGGACCGGTTAGAACTGCTAAAGGATTGGAACAATTTGCTTTTCCTAACGCTTCATGGATGGCTTGTGAAATCAATCGCTTACCAGGTGCAAGACCTTTTGCTAAGTCGAGAAGAACATGTCCCGGGCGAAGGAAAGGAATAACATCATCAACAACACTGAGGATTACTGATGATGGAATCGCTAAAACGACGATTTCAACACCATCGAGCGCCTCTTCGAGATGCATTGTCGCCTCCAAACCTTCTACCGATTGCTGAGGCAAATACTTGCGATTAATCCCATCCATCGTAATAGATTCATAGACTTCTTGTTCGATAGTCCAGCCTTTCACATGATGGCCTTCAAGTAACCAAAGACGTGCAATTGCCGTCCCCCAATTTCCCAATCCTAACACCGCAATGTGTGCCATGAGTAGGGACTTCGAACTCTTTGTCCTTATGTGCATTCCCTTCATTGAGGGGATAAATCCACAATTTCGGATAAGAAAC
>DAKS01000015.1 GCA_002499195.1 Euryarchaeota archaeon UBA443 | reverse complement strand
CGTTCTTTTGAGACAAGTTTGCCGAGTGAGCGCTCAATGGTTGCAAGCCCTTTGTCAACATACTCTTGTTGAATATCGATCATGGTCACATTGTAACCAGCTGCTGCTGCAACTTGTGTGATTCCATTACCCATTTGTCCTGCGCCTAGAACGGCGATATTCTGAATTGCCATGTTGGCTTCGAAACGAAAGCGATTGATGAAGTTGCGTATGTGGTAAGTAGCCCGACTCGGATTTGAACCGAGGTCGGCGGGACCAAAACCCACCATGATGGACCACTACACCATCGGGCTGTAGACTGTGGGCTGATGTTCTTGTTTTTGTCCTTGTCGGCTCATAGACCTCATTCAAGCAGGGATGAGAATTGAGTACCATCTGTTTTCGTTCGAGCGCTGCTGATAAATTCGCTCAAGTCTAGTCCTTGTCGTTGATAGTTCATGGCTTGCAAACCCATGTCGAGTTTGTCCATGGACTTAACGAATTGAGCCTCTTCACTTGACCCTTGCTCGTATTCATCGAATAATTCAATCCACTGTGGAGCAATTTTGAGCATTCCTGCTCGTTCAAGTTCATGCTTTTCTTGGCCTTTGATAGAATCATGTGGTGTAAGGTCGCCAACGACAATCTCAGCAACATCGTGAACCAAACACATCGAGAGGACCTTTGCAAGGTCGAGGTGATCAGGGCAAAGACGAAGTGCAAGTATGGCCATACCCCACGAGTGAGCAGCTACTGACTCAGGTGATTCGACATTAGCTCGTACCCATCCTGTTCGGTCAATATCTTTCAGTTGTAGAAGCGTGAGAAGTTCTTCTCGCATGGTCAAGGCAGTTGACGAGCACTCAAAACCCCTGTGCTTCTAGGAGGTACATGCACAAGGGTGAACCAACGTGGTGGCGAGATGCTCTTGTGCATTTTGAAAACGATCCAATCATGAGCAATTGCATCCAAACCTATGGCGCAAAGGGTCTCGAAGGACGAGGTGATCTTTTCTACACAATTGTCAGGTCGATTATCGGACAACAAATTAGTGTCGTTGCAGCCCAGAGCATTTGGAATCGATTTGAGGCAATGGTTGGTGTTGTAATGCCTGAGAACGTACTACGGTTTAGCAAAGAAGAAATTGCCTCATGTGGAATTACTCGTCCAAAGAGCGGATATATTCACGGATTGGCCAATGATGCTGAAAACCTTCTAAACTTCCCGTACTCGACTTCATCCACATTGGATATTCACAAGCACCTAGTGCAATTCAAAGGAGTTGGACCATGGACTGCTGAGATGGTGATGATCTTTGCAATATTACTTCCAGATATCTATAGTCCAAAGGATATTGGACTTGTTAACGCAATCAAACGTCTCTTTCCAGAGGTTGAAACGATGGATGAGGCTGAAGAAGTAGCAAAACGTTGGGCGCCGTACCGTACCATGGCATGTTGGTATCTTTGGAGAACACTCGACCCTATCCCTGTTGAATACTAACTCTGTCGGCGCAATCTTTAATGCACTACGCGTTGAGAGTCGCCTATGACTTTGTCAGAAGATGGTAATTGGCTTTGGAATGGTCAGGAGTGGATTCCTGCTCCAGGTGCTGAGATGCGTTCGACATCGATTCTGAAAACAATTGTACCTTCGATTTTAGTCGTTGCCAGTTTGCTATTTGTTCTTCTATCACCATCATTGTCTCCTTTTGAAAGCATCAAGGACTCCGATGATGATGGATATTCAGATGATGTCGACGTCTTTGATTCGAACCCGAATGAATGGTTTGATTCAGATGGTGATGGATTAGGCGATAATCAAGATGATTGCCCACTTGAATACGGGGATTCCAGTATCGATCGAATCGGATGTCAGGATCGTGATTCAGATGGTTATTCAGACAAAAACGATAGTTTTCCTCTAGATCCAAGCGAATGGCTTGATTCAGACGAAGACGGTTGGGGAGACAATCAAGATGACTGCGATTACGAAGCAGGTGACTCCCATCAGGATCAAAACGGTTGCTTTGATTCCGATATGGATGGATGGTCAGATGCTGGTGATCCATTCCCAACCGATGAAACACAATGGATGGACACTGATGGTGATGGTTGGGGTGATAATCAGAGTGGAAACGATCCTGATGAGTTCCCATTCGATGCTACTGAGTGGAAGGATTCGGATGGTGATGGTATGGGAGATAATCAAGATCCGGATGATGACAACGATGGATATCTCGATACCTATGATGTGAATCCAAACCGAGATGCAGCAATTTTCCTCAACCTGTCATCGTTTATTGTCCATGATTCAATGGACTACTTTGATAGTTATTCTGAAATTTATTTCTGTGTCTACATCAATAATTATTCACAGGGTTGTGTTCCAGATCAAAACTCCTATTGGTCGTTAACCACCGGTGATGAATACGATATCAGTACATCGTTTTACTTTGATTTGGATGAAGGCATTCGCCATCATTATATCGAGATTGAAGCTTGGGATTCAGATGCTTTCGCCGATGATTTGATGGACATTAGTGATGATTCGAATCTTGATCGTTTGGTGATTGAATTTGATAGCGTTGAACACTTGACAGAACTCCAGTTTGTTGGTGATGGTACTCAAGATTCGAATGGATGGGATGGAGAATTGGTATTGGACATTACCCCATTTGATAGTCGAAGCATCACTAGAATCACGCATTATTGGGATTTTAACGATCAAGACTTCGAAATGGATATTGATTTGGATTATTCAACGTACGCGTATTATCGAGCTCTTGACCATTACATCGATTGGTCAAATTACGAAACATACGATGATGTCATCGAGCAATACGCTAGGTTTTCAACGCCTGATGCGCCATATATCATAGATTTAGCAACCTCATTACAAACAATGGCAAATGAAGCAGGTTATACCTCGTTACTGGACGTTGCAGATTTCATCCATGCCTTTGTGGGCGACATTCAATATCTATACGATCTTGATAATGCAGGGGAACAGTCCGATTATCCAAAGTATCCTATTGAGATGTTGTGGGAGCAAGGTGGTGACTGCGAGGATGCATCCGCTCTATACATCAGTCTCATCGAAGCATTGGGTTATGATGCAGCCTTAATGTTGGGTGCGGTCAAATCGGATTCTGACGAAGATTGGGGTGGCCATGCTTGGCCAGTACTCTACTTACCAGATCATTCAGGAGATGGTTGGTATGGTGAAGGAGAAAAAGCCACTCTACCGTTTTATTTTGTTGAATCGACTGGACATTGGGGCTATAGCAGCATTGGACAAAACCCATGGTACGATCTGAAGGACGAAGTCTGGTATGATATTGAGTGATGTATTTGAAATCAATTAATTTGCAAATGCTGAGATAAGACTATATCCATCCATACTAACCTGAATTTATGCCAAAAACATTCGATAGGGCTCCAGAACTTCCAAAAGTTCGTAGAAGAATTGGAAGAGATACGACCGAAGTAATGATCACTTTCCTTGCTTTGCTTGGTACTGCGGGTATTGTAGCTGTACTGCTACGCCTATCAGTTTTTGATATCAGTTCCCAGGAGGAGTATGATCAAACCAAATACTTCCTAATGGCTTCCACTGTAGTTCTTTGGCTCGTAGTCGTGCGGTTGGAATTGACAGCGAAAAGGAAGGCTGAGCAATTGTATGATACACAAATGAAAGAATACGAGATAATGAGGACTAAGTGGTTGGAAATTGCCTCAAAGAAACTTGAACGTGATGCTCAGAATTCTATGAATCCTAATGTCATGATTCCACCGAAGCCTGTTTCAAATCAAATGGTTGAAATTAAATCCGAACCCGAGGTAGTAACAGGTTCTGACGAAGAGAATTAGCAAAGTGGTCAGGGAACGACCTCGTATGCTCCAAAGCCTCGTAGGCTTGTGAAAATGAGCATACTTGAGTATGATGATAGATCAATCCAGTTGCCACTTTTCTATTCATCAATAGGTCTAATGACGGGTTTCACCATAATTTTCCCTTTGCTTGGTATCTTTACGCTACCAGCAGCGCTATTGATTATTGTCTCGATCTTGAATGGTGACATTTCATTCATCGATGAAGAGAATTCACTCATCCTCGAAGAAGAGTAAGGCTCATCGATTGATAGCTTCGTCATCCTTTGCAAGATCTCTTGTGATATTCTTCTGGTGAGATTCTAGAGTACCTCCACCGATTTCGAGAAGTTTTGAATCTCTCCACAATCGCTCA
>DAKS01000052.1 GCA_002499195.1 Euryarchaeota archaeon UBA443 | reverse complement strand
TTTTTCGCGTCATGAAAAACATCGGTGGCGCGGAGAGAATCGGTCGTGCAATATTTGGTTCGAGTTTCGTTTTGCTCGATTTTTTCGCAACGATCCAACTTGAATTTGTTTTCTTAATCGTTGGATTGTGGGGTGTGTTGACGTCAACATTTGGCTATTGTCCGTTCAATAGCCTCATGGGAAGGGATACATGCAACATCAAGTATGATGATGCATCGACAGAAGAAGTGAAGAAAACAAACTTCTCTAATCGCTGATTAAGAATGCCTTCAAACCCCATGCAACAACTGCTCCGCCGATTGCAATTACAAGAATTGCGAGTAGGCTCATAGTGAGCAACTCACTTCTTCTTCAGGCTATCGCCCATGGTAATGTTACCATCGTTATCGATGATGATTGGAGTGCCTTCTTTCCATCCAGGGCAGTTGCCTTCAACCCAAATTCGAGTTGCCCATTCGCAGATATCGTATCCGCCTGAAAGAATACCGGATCGCTTGATGTAACCGACCTTGACGATGTCTTTGTCCTTGGAGAGAACATTACCGAGTTGTTGGCTTGTTGTGCCATGACGCATTGTGCTGTTGATGTGTTCTAGGATCTCTGCGGTATTTCGTGGCCGATCACCTAGGAATTTCTTGATTTTTTCTCGTATGCGTACTGTTTTCATGTTATTGTCCTCCTTTGAATTTCGCTTTTCGCTCATTGGCGATGTCGCTGTACCAAAGGAGCGAGGTCACTCATATAACCATTCCTCCAACAAATGAAGAGTTTGTTACCATTAATGACGAATCTAGTGTATTTTTTACACGTATGTTGTAGTTATGTAAGCGAAACCTCACAATTCCAGTGGAAACCTGTAACTAAATGTAACTAAATAGAGGGTTTATCCGTAACAAATAAAAAGAATCCACTTTAGGATGTAACAAAAGTGACTCATTATGCCAAAGAAGACAATTCGTAGTCGCTACCAGCGACGTATCCTCGATTGGCTTCTTGATGGAGGGGGGACAGTCTCGCAAGCATCAAATGCATTGGGCATTGCAATGCCACACGCTTCACTTGCAATGCGTCAGTTAAGAGAATTGGGAGAGGTTCATAGAGAAGAGGGAGTATCAATACGTGGAGCAATCCATCGATTAACTCCTTCTGGAGCTGAACATTTACTTCGAGATCTTGTCGAGCGTGTTCGCAAACATGTCGATTCAGTGCCCGTTGGAATGAATGCTGTTGTTCTATCAAATGATCATTCAAGCGTTGTTCTCGGTGTGCTTTCAACACCGTCTTCAAGATTGATCTCATTACCGAGGAGAACTAAATTGTTGCAGCAAAATGATGATTTTAGTTCCAGTGGAAAGGGAGGGGGGATTTGGGCCGTTCAACGAGGGCCATCTATTCACTGGATATCACTTTCAACTTTTGAGTCATCATCAGCTCCTACCAACCCAGTTGAAGGAACTTTGACAGCCTTTTCAAATCAAACCGATACAATTGGAATCCTTCGTCTTCGCTTACTCGATCAATTCGATACATGGGGTGTTGCTAATGGTACGTGGATAAGACTGGAAGCGAAAGAAGTTGAAGGGCCCTCACAACTTCAAATCGGTGAACACACAATTGGTCAAGTCGTTGGTACTCCTTTTGCAGTAAGGCCAGAACATGGATTGTATGCACATTTACCATCACCCGTGGACCGAACACTGCTAGTATCTTCATTGGGGAATCGTGCTCAATTAATGACGGAGTCAATCTCTTTTTCCACTCATCGTTCCTTGCCCATCGACATTCTTGGTCCTTGGATGAAGAAACGTCATCCGCGCCTTTCTTCCGCAAAACGAAAAGCACGCCTGCGTTCATTGACTCGATGGCTCCTTTCAGGTCGAGGGAAACAACCGCATCTCCATTTACGACGAGCTTTGCTTGCAGACTTTGGTGAACGCACTTGGAAGGAGCAATCCAATGCCATCGACGTTGTCCTATTGGATGGAATTTCACAGCATGGTGCGGTATGTATCGTTGAATGGATGATCGAATCGACAAGTTTTGACATGGTAATAGAATGGCCTTGGGCAGAACTTGATGATGTAGCTTTGATGGAACGTCTTCTTGCTTCAGGACGTTGTCGTGTTCTCATTACCTCTCGAGGAGAGGCAAAGGAATTCTCAAGCAAAACAGCAACGGTATTGTCTACTGATCAACTTGCAACGATTTTGTATCGGCCCCAGGAATCGTATGATTTTCCAGTCAAACTCAAGAGAGCTGTATCTCGTAATGAACCTGAGGCAACCCGTGAAGGAATACCCGCGGATGCGAGTGAATTTCTCAAGTGGTTCCAATCCGGTGGTTTGGATGAGAGCATTCTATCCAGTCAAGAACCTGAATTGATTGAAGTTAGACAACAGATACGTCAAGCGATGCGAATGTTTCCGCACGGAGATGCGGACTTTTCGAATTCAGTGGAGAGAAAGGCTCCTCTTGCTGCGTGGATTGCAAGTCCTGAATCGGAACGTCCTGCAAGATGGAAACGTATAGCAGATGTTCTGCCCCATGGCTGGATTGATCTCATTCCAGTAGATGCGTTGGATACAGTTGCATTGGTGAAGGCAATGACTCAAACCGATACTGAATGGAAACAAAAAGCTGCGAGACAAGTCATCAATACCTTTGATTCAAATTCCTCATTATTGGTCGATCTCGTCCCACTCCTAGAAATTGATGCGTACAAAACAATGGCAGCACACGTCCTTCTTCTTTCAAGTAGGAGGCATCATAATGAATTGAAATCCATTCTTCCCACAGCAGCAACGATTTGGTTGGATGCTCCCTATGATGAGGAGCAGGTTTTGAGTGCACTCTTCGATACTAGTATTTCTTATGCCGAGGATGATGATCTGTTACAACGTTTCATCAAAGGAGCGAGTGTCCACCCGCGCGGATCTATTCTACGAACATGGTCAGAAATGCTAGCACTTCTCGATGAACGCGCTCCGATTCTTTTGGATATGATGCGAACCTGCATTAACGTCCTTCCAGAACAATGGTGGTCAACTTGGGCATTGGATTGGCTTGATGCCCAACTTTCAACTGCTGCAGGACGTGAATGGTTAGCGCATCATCCGAAAATATGGCCAGCACTAATCTTCAGGCCGGCGGGAGAGTCTCTTGGTTTGCCCGGCCATCATCGCCAACATCTCGGTTATACTGAACTAACGAACTTGAAACTCAATCTTTTGATGGTTCCCGAAGGGCCAGGTAATGCAGCTCTCATGGATGTATATGATATGATTCAACGTTTGGAACATGACGGCCCAGTGCATCAGGGACGCCTACATCCGCTAGTCGGTTGGTTGGCATGTGATGTCGAAACGTGGCCCGATTTTACGATGGAAGAATTACTCGATGGTAACCATGAGATTGCAAAACTTTTGATTGGAAGAGCGATGTTGCAACGAATGCGTTGAATTCCGATGAATTGAAATGTAACATATGTGAGCCGGGGTTGCCGTACGTGCAACATCAGCCTGAGCTACTGTGAAATTGCAATGAAGTCTGATACCAATGATACGGTCCGCTATCGAAGACTGGGAGGACCCTTCGGGGAGTGAATTCCGGTGCAAAAGCGGAAACCCGGGCTGGACTATGGGTCCTCGATCGACTTCGGGATGAAATCGAGACAACCATCCGGCTCTACAGTACGCCCTGATACCGAGGGTCAGGCCTTCGAGGAAACAATGAACAAGGCCGTTAGGTATCAGGGCACAGCTTTTCATAATATTTCTCCAATTTGAAGCGATGTCATCAAAGGCTTCATGCTTCAGCGAACCATCATGCAAGCGGACCGTTCATTCCGTCGATGTCTCATCGGTGGAACGTTCGACCGATTTCATTCAGGACATCAGTTGTTGATTCAAACAGCACTTCGTCAAGCTGATTTTATCGAGGTTCATGTGACCAATGACGAGATGGCTCAGGCGAAAGGTGGTTGGATTCAATCACTTGATGATCGAATGGAGGCATTGCTCACTTGGTTGAGCGAAATAGCACATCTGCGTTACGAAGTTCATGTTCTAAACGATGCACATGGCCCTGCACCGAATCATCGAACAGCCGACAGCATCGTTGCAACGGTAGAAACGATTCCGAGATGTCATCAGATCAACGAACGAAGATACGAAAATGGACTCCCTCCGTTATCGATTCTCGAAGCACCTCATCTCAATGATGAACTTGGAGGGATCCTCTCATCAAGTCGGATTCGACTTGGTCTTATCGATCAGGAAGGCCACCCATGGATTCCACCTTCCTATGAAGGGAGGATTCTGCGGATGCCCGACATTTTAGATGATGAATTCAAAACGCCAATGGGCGAATTGTTTGAAGGTCCTGAGGATGCTCCCGAAGTTGCACTCTCGGCAATGCTTGAAGCCCTTCCTCAGTATAGTCGAGCACTGGTTGCTGTAGGCGATGTCACTGTCAAAGGCCTAATGGATATGGGAGTCATTCCTGATATTGCATTTGTTGACGGACAAACAAAGCGAGAAGCATTGGATGTTTCCTTGCAAGTTCAGGCCAATAAATTCTCGCTTCACAAGAAGGTCACGAATCCACCTGGCCAATTGACACCAGACTTGTTGAATGCAATACGTTGGTCTCTTGAGCAGGATGAACCGGTTTTGATCGAAGTCGATGGAGAAGAAGACCTTGCTCCCATGTTTGTTCTTGCCACAGCTCCACTCGGAACCGCTATCGTTTACGGACAACCCCGGCAAGGTGTTGTTATGCGTATCTTGGATATACAAGCTAAGCATCGTGCTAGGAATCTTCTTGTTCATTTTGAGGCCGAAGAATGACTGAATTACCACTCGTAACCGTGACCGTCTGCGCTCGCAACGGCGAACATTGGGTCGAGGATTGTTTGAATGCAATCCACGCACAGACACATCGCCCATTGGAGATTATCGCAGTTAACGATGGCTCAACGGATTCAACAGGGGCGAGCATGGATCGATGGAAGCAGTCCAATGGTGAATCGGACGTTGCAATCTCCGTCATCCATCAAGAGGAACTTGGATTATCTGCAGGTCGAATGGCTGCTCTTGAGGCGGCCAAAGGGGAATGGGTTGCTATTACCGACATCGATGTCCGGCCAGAACAAGACTGGATAGAACAATTGTTACTAGCAAACGCCCCTGTTGGTGAAGAAACCGTAGTAGCCGTTACAGGGAGAACCATCTTCCAAACACATACCGATCTAGTGAGTCGCTTCAGAGCAGTTGAAATTGCATCAAAATACCGAAGCAGACCAAGGCGCACATCATTGGCTAACGGTCCTTGTTCGATGTTTAATCGCCAAGCACTAATCGATGTTGGAGGCTTTGATCCAAATTGGTATCATGCAGAGGATATGGAAGTCAGTCTACGATTGTTGAACGCAGGTGGAAGCATTGTTTACGCTCCTGATGCGCTTGTATCACACGTACCAGAGATTGGAGTTCGTCGCTTCTTGCGTAAACGGCGACGTGATGCTCGTGCGCATGTACGAATTGTTCGACATTATCCGTCCCGTCAACGCTCAGGACCTGGTTTTGATTTCATTGGAAGCGCAGGTATTGCCTTGTCAATTTTCCCGATCACAATGCTGATGATTCTAAGTCTAATACCACTACTTCTGGAATTACCACTAGATCAAACACTGCAAGATTTGTGGCAAACCCAGTTAGCCCTTGGTGGATTGATGTTGGGCGTTTTAGTTGAATTGATGTTTTGGCGAGGTCCATTAGGAGTAATCACTCGAAGTATTAAGAAAGACGGCGGAAAAGGCGGTTTGTTTCTTGCAATCTCTGTTCGTATCCTTATTCTGAGATGGTCGATTGCACTATGGCAAGGGCTCATCCTTGGTTGCATAGATGCAGTCTTTGCACGCAATGGTCACAAACGATTGTTTCGATGATCTCACATGACGGTATCGTCACCAGGCGGTGCTCGGCTTGCTGCATTGAGAGCAAAACCAAACGCTACGAGTGTGACGGAAACGGAGTAAACACCGAGGTCAATCCATGCCATGTGCATGGCACCATATCCGATATAGAATCCAAATCCGAGGAGAAGGCACCATGCTCCAATAGTTCGCATCAAACCACCATCTTCACCACCGACTAAGGCTGGCCATGTATCATTGAGTACAAGCGAGCGAGCAAATCCAGCAAGACCGCCATCAACGTTCTCATTGATCGATTGTAGACCAAGACCAAGAAGAGCTAGACAAGCGGCGATGAATACACCATCACCAGGAACGAAGACAGGAGCGCCATCTTTGTTTCCAAATGCATCAGCCAATGTTTCGAAGGTAAGAAGGCCTCCCCACGACACTCGGTAGGTAGGATGAATCTGCCCCATCATATTGAGAATAGCGAGGACAAGACCCCATGCTCCAATGGCAACGTACCACTTAGATAGGGTTACTGAAGGTTTGATGAAGATGTCTGCGAATCCGCCAGAATCTGTGTTCTCTTCACTGCTCATGGACTTGCCGACCTCCATTTGCCATATAAGAACAACGAATCATAGTGGGCGTTGTTGACGGTAGCGGCTGTTAAACACAGCTCTCATGTTCTCATCAGCACTCATCATGATTTCTTGAGTCTCAACGTTGCTTGGAATACAGGAATTGATTTCCTTCGAACGACCATAACGGCCACGACTTCGAGTTCTAGCGGTAATGAGTCCGAGCATATCGAGATTAGCAATGATTCCAGAAATTCGACGTTGTGTGAGCGATGGAAGGTTGAGATATGAGCAAGCTTGGTCATAGACGTCGTACAACTGACCTGTCTGGATATTTTTCAGACCATTGCGTTCGTTGATCAAAACAGCAGCCAATACAAGTTTCTGTTGTGTAGGCAAGCCTGCAATGACTGGTTCAATTTGGTCAGCCTCGATTTGATGCTGAGCCATTCGGACGTGATGTTGCTCAACCTTTTTGTCTCCGAGTTGTTCTGCCTTTTCAGTTGAAACGCGAAGCAAATCAAGAGCGCATCGCGCATCACCATGCTCTTGGGCTGCGAATGCAGAACAAAGTGCTATGACGCCTTCTGAAACTACCTCTGGTACGATGGACTCATCCGAGCGTTGACGCAAGATGTCCTTGAGTTGTTCAGCATCGTATGGAGAAAAGAGGATGTCCTGTTGCCCAAGTCGTGATCGGACTCTAGGGTCGAGGAATTCTGTGAATTTGAGATCGTTGGAAATACCGATAACACAAGCACGTGCTTCGTCAAGGAAGGAATTCAGATTTGTGAGATTGTAAAGGAGATCATCTCCAGCTTTTCGAACGAGGTGGTCGATTTCATCAAGGACGATGACATAAACACCTTTTCTAGAATCCATTCGTCGAACCAATTCCTTGAAGACGCGGTCTGTTGGCCATCCAGTGAATGGTATCTCATCGATTTCATGTTCCTCGAGAAGACTATTTCCAATGTGTGACAGAACTCGATATTGCGTATCAATTTGTCGACAGTTGACGATTACAGGAGTGATGTCCCGTCGCATTTGTTCGCCTTTTTCCTTGAGTAGATTTGTAACGTGAAGTGTAACTGCTGTTTTTCCAGCACCAGTCACTCCGTAGAGAATCATGTTGGAAGGAATTTGTCCGTTCAAGGCTTCGACAAGATTGAAGGCAATTCTTTCAATTTCTTTTTCACGGTGAGGCATGACCATAGGGCGATGACTATGATGAAGAATCTCTTTATTTGTGAACAAACTTTCTTTGGAGAGCAATTTGTCGAAGATGTTTTTCTTCATTTTTTGACCTCCATTATATACCCCTCGTTTGGGAGGCTTACCTCTCGCACCGGGGTAGTTTCTGTGAGTCCGAGTCCCCCTCATAAGGATGACCGTTGAAAATAATTGAAGGTCTTTATTATTGGACAAAAAAAGATTTTATTTCAGTGCAATGATTTCGGGGAACTCCCTTATTATGAAACAAAAAATATCTTAAATTTCAAGATAGATCCATTCCGAATTCTGGAAAACCCAAGTGTCTCCATCTTCAAGATGGTGAACATTTTCTGGATGGTTTGGAAGTGAATCGGTCAACACAGGTTCGAGTTGTGATTGTTGTGAATCGACAAAGGTGTGAGTGATGAGAAGTGTGACATCAGGTTGAGATTCCGCTAATGCTTGAATGTCGTCTGGTTTGTGATGGTGATCGGATGGAACCCATTGAGGAAAGCCCATTTCAACGACGGCGAGTTGAGATTTTCCAATAGCTTGTTCAAGATTATCACAAGGGCCTGAATCTCCTGAGTGAACAAAAGAGCATCCGTCCGAGTGCTGGAAGCGATATCCAAATGGGTCGACCGCATCGTCATGATGGACCCTGAATCGCTCCCAATCCCATCCATCGATGGTACCCGTTTGTGTCTCTACGAAACGAACGTTATCCAATGCATCATCAAGGCTACCAGGAAACGCAAGGGAGCAGAGTTGCCGAAGGCGTTCTCTTACTCCACTTGAACCAACGATCGTGAGTGGTCGTTCACCTTCTCGATCCGAGATGTATTTTTTCTCGAGTAAAAGAAATGGTAAACCAAAGACATGATCCCCGTGAAGGTGAGTGATGAAAATGGTTTCAATATCTGCTGGAGAAATACCTTCACGTCGTAAACTGAGAAGAGCGGTTGGAGGAGCATCGATAATGTGTTTTCGATCGAAGATAAGGAATGAATGATAACGGAGATGAGGCAAAAATGCATTACCTGTTCCGAGCATTCTTATCTCGTGGGCCATAGACTACGGTCATTAATCCACTCTTTCAACCCTATGATACAAGACTATGGGCACTAGAGAATGATGATAAGTAGCCCTCAATTGGGAAAAACTGTCGCGACATAAGAGGTGTATTCATGAGCAACTGGTCCGCAAAAAACCCCTATAATTCCAAAATCACTGAAAACTACATCCTCAATGGCGAAGGATCTCGAAAAGAAACTCGCCACATCGTCTTCGCTTTGGGCGATTCTGGTCTTGATTACAAAGTCGGTGATGCTCTTGGAGTATTGCCAGAGAATCCCCCTCATATCGTTGAGGAGTTAATCGAAATACAAGGCTGGGACCGTGACCAAACCGTTGAATCGCATAAGGGCGAGAAGGATCTTTACTCGGCCCTCAAGAAAGATTACGAGGTCCACATGGCGAACAAGAAGTTCGTACAATCATTGACTAGTAAAATCGTATCATCGGGCATGTCTATTTCCATGAGTATTGTCAAGCGCAGTCGCGATAATATGGATTGGTCAAGTTCAGCCGAAGGCGATTTGCCACCAGGATTGAACTCGAGTCTTCCCTCCGATGATCCTGCTTCAAAGGTCAAAGCTATCGTTGCTGATGCAAAAGCAATTGAGGATTACCTATGGACTCGAGATTATGTCGATATCATGCGAGAATTCAATGTCAAGTACTCTCCTGAAGAATTCCTTGAATTAGCCGATCGCCTCAAACCACGTCTCTATTCGATTGCATCTTCTCACGATGCACATCCTGGTTTTGTTGAATTGACTGTTGGTATCGTTCGTTTCAGTTATCATGACCGCCAACGCGGCGGATTGGCCACGCAATACATGGCTGATGAAGCAGTTGTCAACGAGACCGATGTCGGCGTCTTCATGTCGCCAACAAAGTCGTTTATCCTTCCAGAAGATCCAAACACGGACATCATCATGGTCGGGCCTGGAACAGGTATCGCACCGTTTCGTGCTTTTATGGAACAACGTGTCCATGACAAAGCAACCGGCCGTAACTGGTTGTTCTTTGGCGACCAATCCGAGAAGACAGAGTACTACTACAAGGATGAGATTGAAGGCTGGCTCGATGGAGGTAATCTGTACAGATTTACCACAGCTTGGTCAAGAGATCAAGAAGAGAAAATATACGTTCAACATCGCCTCAAGGAGCATGGTGCTGAAGTATGGGAATGGTTTGAGAACGGAGCATACTTCTACATCTGTGGTGACAAGCAATACATGGCAAAGGACGTACATCGTGCCCTCATTGATATTGCAATAGAACACGGTGGTATGTCAGAAGCGGACGCTACGCACTTCATCGAGAAGACCATGATGAAGGAACAGAAGCGTTACTTGCGTGACGTGTATTGATTCTTCGCTAGTCATCATCGACAAAGACTTCGATTGTAAATGACTGGTTGTCATGTCCCCAATAACATCGGCCAGGCTCGTCTTGCCGGATTTGGAAGTGTTTCGTTGCAAACTCCTTTCCGAAATCAGAATGAGGTTTCTCGAATCCGATTGCAATGCGCTCACTGTATCCTCCAAGTGAACCGATCCCTGCTTTCGCTGGCTGGCCATCGACCAAAACTGAACGGAAAACAAATGGCGTTCCGTCGCCTGGTTGCATAGGATGGTTATCATTCGGTACGATCAAATCTTCTTCGGTTGCTGGGCGGGTTTTTCTTTCTAACATGGTATCACCAAAGACTACAATATCACCGTTGCTTATTAACTCTTTGAATTTAATAATAGGAGGCTGATATTGGAACTCTCCGACCGCTTTGCTCATAGGGTGTCTCGTTCACCCAACGGCTATGGGTTTCTCGAAAGTCCTCATTGCAAACCGCGGTGAAATCGCGCTTCGAATCATGCGAACGTTACGAGATATGGGTATTGAAGCAGCGATTATCTATGGCAAAGAAGACCGATTGTCCCTACCGGTTCAACTTGCAGATGATGCAACATTCAGGGATGTGATTAATCCTCTCGATGCATATTTGGACATCGAAGCGGTTGTTCAAGCAGCGAAAGATATGGGCTGTGATGCAGTTCATCCTGGCTATGGTTTCCTCGCTGAAAACGCTGGTTTTGTGAAACGCTTGGAGGAGGAGGGTATCACCTTCATTGGACCGAGTGCTGATGTCATTACATTACTCGGTGATAAAATCGAGGCGAGAGCTGCAATGGAAGCGGCAGGATTACCAACAGCAAAAGGATCATCAGAACCGATTTCTGAAGCGTCAGTCGCTTCAGCATTGGCAGATGATATCGGTTATCCAGTCATCATCAAAGCCGCTGCTGGAGGAGGGGGAATCGGAATGCAGATCGTTGAACAGGAAAGTGAATTCGAAAGTGCGCTCAAACTGTGTCAATCGCGAGCAAAGTCTGCGTTTGGAGACGATCGAGTCTTTGTCGAGAAGTACATTCAAGGTGCTCAGCACGTCGAATTTCAAGTTCTTGCTGATGGAAAGAATGCGATTCATTTCGGTGAGCGTTTCTGTTCGATTCAACGGCGGCATCAGAAACTTGTTGAAGAAGGGCCTTGGCTTACTCCCGAAAAGCGACATGAGATCGGGTCATTGGTTTGTAAAGGTGCTGAATCTGTAGGATACAAGGGATTAGCAACCTTCGAATTTTTGCGTGATGCGAACGGTGATTTTTACTTCCTAGAAGTCAATCCACGAGTTCAAGTTGAGCATACGGTTACTGAATTGATAACAGGGCATAATCTTGTTGAATTAGGAATTCGGGTGGCCCAAGGAGAAGCACTCTCTCTCAAGCAGGAGGATATTGCTTGGCGAGGCCACAGCATCCAGTGTCGACTCAATGCGGAGGATCCTGCTGAGTTTATTCCAAGTCCTGGGCGTCTTTGGGAATGTCATTTTCCATCCGGATTCGGGGTGCGGGTTGATACACACGCTCATCCGGGATATGAGATGCCAGGATGCTTCGATTCATTGCTTGCAAAACTTCTCGTCTGGGGTCGAGACCGTGAGGATGCTATACGACGTATGCGAACAGCACTCGATGAAACAGTCATTACTGGTGTCGAACATTTGATTCCACTCCATCGAAGAATTATGGATGAAGAAGATTTCATGAACGGAGATATAACCATTCAGTATATCGATATGCATCAAGAACTTCTTGGATGAGTGGTGGTATGGACGTTCTTATTGTCGGTAGTATCGCTTACGATAGCATAACCTCGCCTCAAGGTTCAGCTCCTAATACATTGGGCGGATCTGCAACATATGCAGGATTGGCAGCATCATTACATCAACGTCGTTTGAATCTCCAAAACATCGGTCTTGTCGGCGTCGTAGGTACTGATTTTCGAGATGAGGACTTTGCAACATTGACCAACGCCGGATTGGATACGACAGGCGTTGAAGTTGTTGAAGGCTCCACTTTCCATTGGATAGGTTCCTATCACGGCAATATGGCTCAAGCAGAAACGCATGAAACCCATCTCAATGTATTCGAAACCTTTGAGCCAAAAGTGCCGAAGCATGGTAAATCCTCAACAATCACATTCTGTGCTAATTTGCACCCATCCATCCAGTTGTCAGTACTCGATCAATCCAGTCCTGTTCGCGCCTCCATTCTTGATTCGATGAATTTGTGGATCAATATTGCACACGATGAGTTGATTCAAGCCATGAAACGAGTCGATATTGTTGTCATTAACGATGGAGAAGTGACAATGCTTGCCGGAACGGACAACCTTGTTCAAGCAGCAAAAGAAGTTCAAGCAATGGCATCAATTCCAACACTTATCATCAAGAAGGGAGAACATGGAGTTCTTGCTTTACACGGTGACGAACTGATCGTCTTACCAGCTTATCCTACAAATACCGTTGTCGATCCAACAGGTTGTGGTGATACCTTCGCAGGCACACTCGCTGCTTGTCTTGCTGATGGAGAAGGAGTTATCGATAGGAATGAACTTCGTAATGCATTGATACATGCAACAGTATCAGCAAGTTTTACCTTGGAAGATTTTGGCACAAAAAGACTTGAATCGATCACGGTTGAATCCTATGAAAATCGATTGTCTGACTATTGTTTAATCTCTGGGATTTCAATCGATGCGTCGTAGTCCGTGTTGACTTGTCTGAACAGGAGCTGTCTCCTGCGATTCTGTAAGGGCACTGAATGAAGAGGGGACCTGATTTTCTTCCTCTTCTTCTGGAATGTGTTCGCCCATCCTCTCGATAATCTCTTCATCGATTCCATGTTCTCGTAATTTTGAAATTCTGTCTTGAATTTTATTTACGATCGATGAGAATCTTCGAGGAGCATCTTGTTCAGCCTGTCGACGAGATGATGCAATTCGACGTTTTGGAGAGGTTCTAGGTTGAAGACGCTTCTTTTTTCCTCTTGCATTACGACGGATTCTCGGGGCGGAATTGGAGGTTGTGACAGGAATGTTGTTCTGGCTAATCATTCCCTGTTCCACAAGTGAAGGTACCTGTTCAGCCTCTATTATCTCTGGATTAAATAGTGGTAGGTCTGGAGAGGTAAAGGCATCCGGAGTTGATGGGATATGTGCTCCATCCGGTCCGACAAAACTTGGAAGATGCCTTGTAGGTATTGGCGTTAAGGATAGTCCCTCAGGTTCTCTTGCCCTACCGGTCGCTTCTTGAATCATCTGAGAAGAACTCATTGGTGGCTGATGCATTGGGATAGGAAGGGGAGCATCGCCCAAGAATTGAGTGTTTGAAATTTGACCTGGTCCACGATTTGAATGGATGTCCAGCGGACTTGTATGTCCTCTTCGAGTTCCAACATTTGCGATTCCCCGTTCAATGATTCCATGTTGCTGAGGGTCCAATTCGTCAAACAGTGTTAACTCCTGATCAATCGTGTCCTTGGCCCAACGAGGTAGAACTTCATCGATTTCAAATTCGTCGTTTTCAGGCATTGTCTCATTAAGGAAATGTGTGAGACTTCGAGCTGGTTCCAAATCTTGCATCGGAGCTGGAATGGCTTGTGCAGCATCATGAGCAGATTGCCGCGGGAATTCAGTATCTTCATTCAATAGGTCGACACCTAATCGGGCTTCTTCGAGCGTCAAACCATCGTTCATGCGTTGAATCATCGTTGACAATTTTAGCAAACGGGAATCGATTGCATGAAGCACATGACAATCACCTAATTCGGTGTCAAGGGTAAGTGTAGGGCGTTTGGTAAGGACCCATCCCGAGATCATTGATATTCCTATTGCAAGACCTAACAACCGCATATCTGGTGGTGTGATAACCCGCCAAGATGCGTAAAGGAAACAGAGTCCAATGAAGGCAACCCAACTTGGAATAAGCGTTGTATTGTGATGTTGCATACGAACGATACGATCATAGCGAATGTCGATGCAATTTCCGTTTTTGAATTCAATCGAAAGACGTGAATCGCCAAGGCTTGCTCTCGCTCGACCGCTTTCACCTGCCACGCGTAGGCCGTGGAGAACCATTTTCTCCCCAGACTCCGCAAGGCGTTCGTTGCGCCCTCTCGTCTGCATCCCAACGTGCAGTTTGAGCCACCTATTATCAATGCATCCCTTGGAAAGATGCTTCAGACAATTATTCGGCGTTCATAGGAGCGGCGCCACATCATTCGACTTTGCGAAGTTGAGCGCTACCCATGATTCTTGGTTTTGAATCAAGTTGAGCGATAAGAACTGCAGGAGAGTCCTTTATTCTCTGTAAAAGAGGTGTCTCCCATCGAACTGTAAAGTTCGTACCTTCAACGGATTCAATTCGGCCAACATTGAATTGTAAATCGATCGATGCATGAACGACATCTCCTGCCTCGAGTTGTTTCTTTTGAAAGGGTGAACCTGTCAATTCCATCGATGAAACGGTGTGGGCCTCGAGTGCAAGTGGACGGAATGTGTTCGTTTTCTTGTCTTCGATTTCCGGATGGGTGATGAGGCATGTTCCGGATAAACTCTCTTCTTTTGCATTACGAAGTGCAATTCCGACCCGATCTCCTGCTCCGGCTCGTTCGACATCATCGTCCATAACCTGCAGCGATTTTACTAATCCTGTTCCACCATGTGGTAGCATCGTGACTTCATCATGAACCGATACGACACCAGATTGCACGTATCCAATGGCGACTAAACCTATTCCTTTGACATTGAAATGCTGGTCGATAGGCACCACAAGAGGTAGTTCTTCAATCGAGGCCAACAATTCGGAAACGTTGTCCATAATAGTGAACAATGCATTGCGAAGTTCGATACCACCTGCTTTTTCGAATGTCCATTTTGAAAGACCAGCTTGTTTGAACAAGGATTTGGCCATATCTTCGTCAATCCATTCGCCCTGAGGAGGAGCTATCACAGCAACTCCGTGTTCAATGCCTGCACTTGCGAATGCGACCAAAACTTCACCAAGAGTCGCGTCGATCGCTGTAACTTCGATCAGACCGGCTCTAGCAGCGGAGAGAGCGTTAAGCAGTGGGCGAAGTCGTTCAGGATATTTTGCTGGACGAATCAATGACAGAATACGTGTTTGCCCATCTACTATCTCTTTGTGAACATAGGTATGGACATCGCGTTGGTCCGTCGATTTTGCGACCTCTTTTGCAAGCTCATCACTTCCTACCATTGCAATGTTCAAGACGGGCATATTTCCGCCCACCAAACCTTCTTTCATCAATTCTCTTGTTCGGATTTCCGCTTTGACAACATATTGTTGCGGATTTCCTCAGCAATCGCCCATTCCTTCTTGTCATCATCTGTCTCAGGATCAAGTTGAGGAATTGGAATAGGGCGCATCATCGAATCGATAGCAACCATGAAGAAATATCCTTCACAAATAACACGCGTTTCCCAATCTGATTTTGTCATGGCACAAGCAGTGACTTTCACGCCAGCAGTGTGCGTGCTAGTGAATACTACGCGACCAGTTACTTCAATCAAATCTCCTTGTCGAGCAGGAGCTTTAAACGTCAACGTATCGATTGAAATGGTAACGAATTCGCGATGTGCAAACTTGGAACAGGCAATGCCCGCCGCCTTGTCCATTACCGAAAGTAATCGGCCCCCAAACAGTGTATTGTAAGAATTCGTATCCTGTGGAAATACTTCCTCAATCAGAGTAACGGGTTCGGTCGAAAATGGTTTCATGCCTCTCGCACGCCTCCATATGATATGAACCCTTAGCGTGAAATGAGGTAATGGTCATTGATTTATCGTATTTTGAAGGACGAGCGAGATAGACGGTAGAGCGACGAGGTTTTAGTCCAGTGTTGATACGGTAGTGTTAGGTGACACCATGGCCAATGAAAACCGACGAACAAAAATTGCGTTCTTTCTCGTGATGTTGATGATTCTGACCCCACTCGCTAATGGAGCAAGTATAACCAATTTCAGTTCTGGATCGAGCGAAGTTGAAATCCTTCTCAATGATGCTGAGGAATATTCGGATAACGTTGATGGAGCAATCGACTTGCCCCTTGATGAATCGATTACCTCTGCTAGCATGGCAGTAAGTTCCGATCCTGCAATACATGGTGCACACACTCGAATTGACATCGAAAGCATGCCCCGTGTTTGGAATCCAAACTACAATGGACAGACCACGTCGTTCTCAAAGGCTGAGGATTTCCAGTTTGAGGATGGTTCGACCTCCACACCTGTTTCGTTGAAGGCTGAAGGAATCCTGACCGATTTCGAAAGTGATATGGCTGGTTTCATGGATGGTACGTCACCTCCACTCCAGTCAGGTGCTCCATGGTCGCATGGTTCGCTCTTTGGAGGAGCTGTGGTTCCTACAAATTGTGCATCAGGTAGTGATTGCTGGGGAACCGGTCTCTACGATATCGATTACACCGATGACAACAATGGTGCTTCCTTCAAGGAAATTCTCCTTTCACCTACGCTCGACCTTTCATCTTCATCGGCCGTTAAGGACCCCTCGGTCTACTTCGATTCTTTCCATCAGTTGATGACATTAGCAACATCAGGAACTAATCCAAGTTACAAGTATCCCGATTGTGCATACATCGAAATTCGTACCTCCCCAACGCCTGTTTTTGATCCAACATCAACTTGGAACCATATCGATATCGACATCCAGAATTCATCCGGTCTTTCCTTTGGTTCAGGATATTATCAGGTTGGAAATCAAGGCTCTCAAAGCAAAATTGACGGTCGATGCGGTGGCGTTTCGTACAACGATTACGCACTCGGTGGCACATCCATCTCCGCGTTTAATCCAAGTGGTTGGGCCAATATCAAAATAGATCTCTCTGACTATGGAGGAAATTACATCGAACTTCGTTTCGTTATGGAGTACAACGACGTATCTGCTGGAAATGGTTACACCATTTACAACACCACCTCAATGCCAGGTTGGTACATCGATAACTTCCGCTTTGGAAGCACACTACCTCAATCCGGATGGATGGGTGTTCGAAACATTTTGCCGAACGTTCAAGGTGGCGAAAACCATCCAAACGGTTACGGTATTTTGGCGATTGAAGCCGAAACAACAACGACCGCCGTTCTTTCCCTTGACATTCTCGATTCACTAACAGGTCAAGTTGTCATGGACAACAATGGGGATGCGATGTCCGGTCTTGTTGGGCCGACTCATGAGTTGTGGGAGATCAATTCCTCTACCTATCCAACAATCGATTTCAAATTCAATTTTGATTCGGGTCCTGACCAATTGTCAACACCGGTTCTCCACGGTTTTTCCATCGGTAGCCGAATTGGAACCGGATTTAATCAAACCATTATCTCAGCCAATCCACCAGAAAATGGAATTTGGGCTTCTCAGGGTATTGGAGATTTGATGATGTACAATCCTACAATCCCTGATCATTCATTCAATCCTCCAATGGAGCGTTCTCACTTTAGTTATCCTATCGCATCGATTACGCCCGTCATCCAAGACGATTGCGCCGAATCACCAGAAATTTTGGTGACCATGGGCGGATACGGAATTTTCATGCAAAATAATGTCAAATACACGCTGGGTGAAACTGCAGGTATGCCAGATTCAGCGTTTGGATTTTCTTCAACACTCTCGTATCAGAACCCGTGCAACGTTGCAGGAATGTGGTTCGATCTTGAATTTGCTCACCATGCTGAACAAATCGAAATCGATGTCGCTGACGATGGCGATATGGAGTATTCCTTCACAGAACCAGCGTTTGACATGTTCGGCCGTCAAACCAAGTTCATCAGTTCAAAGGACGCCAATGACGTTCACTATGGGTCCGATACACGAACGCTAACGCTTAGTTTGTCTGGGTCGGTCGATGGCGGCGAATTTATGCTACCAGTTGGAGCGACCATTCATGCCGCTGAAGTTGGTTTTGATAACAACCAAATCATTTCAACCACCAATGCTAATGAAGGCTTTAGTTGGAAAATCATGTCTGGATTGGAAGAGTTCAACCTCGGTGAAATCGGTAACATGACACGTGGTACACAAGAGATGTACCCTGTTGAAATGAACCTCACCTCTGCTTTGAACACCCTGATGCAAAGTAGCTTAACTCCAACAGCACATATCGATGCAAATGGAAATGGATGGAAGAAGTTCCGATTCAGTATTGAAAGCCTGAATGCGACCAGCGGTTCAACCATCGATTTGGTTGGCCTTGACGTCGTATACGATGTGACGCATTACCTCACAACTGCAAACGATTTCTCAAAGGAACTTGCTCAGGGTGTTGCGCTTTCCAGTTCAACAAGTGGTTACGCCACCGTTCCAATTGCAATGCATGCTGCGAGCGGAGGAGGCGTATCGTTCTCCAGTCTATCCGTCATCACTTCTCCAGGGTATACCACAACTGCATCGCTTGTTGGAAACCCAGTCGGTATTTACCCGAACGGTGAGATTTACGAGATCATTACCACGCACACAGTTTCTTCTTTGACAGGGTCAAGTTTCCAAGAAGCGTCTCTTATCTTTGAATCCAAAACTGGAACCATCGAACTTGCGTATTCCGATTTGAACGGATTCACTGAAGTTGAAAACTCAAATAACTACATCACACTACAAGCATCTTCAGTTTCTGATATTGTAGAGGGCAAAGAAATCACCTGGCGCTTTACCGTAAACAATGTCTGGGAGGATACCCAAGAAGTTCGAATTTATGCAGGACAAACCGCAGCCAACGGTGTTAATGGATTACCAGATGCTATTGTCCTTGCTCCAGTCGGTGGAAACGCAGTCGAGAACGATGCTGGAATCACATTGTTCTCTGTTATCAACGAAGAAGGAATTGCTCAAGACCTCGATGCTGGAAATTCAAACCGCTACGTTCGAATGACTGGAAGTGTCCGTCTAGAAGCACTCGATGTTGCTCCAGACCCACTTAGTTACTTCACTGTGGTCGAAGAGCGAAGCATCAACAGTTCAGGTGAACAACCGGTCTTTGAATGGTCAGAGATCGCTAACCAAACAGGAACCATCGGTGGAAACTTCGATTGGACCATGGACTTGGGACCAGCCACTGCAGGAGATCATTACTACCGATTCCGAATAACAGGTTACGAGGGTGGCGACACCGTTTGTCCAGCTTCGGAATACCGTCCTGACGATGCATGTGCGATTCCATTTAATCTAACCATTGACCAATTTGCACCGGAACTTGTTTCGGTCAAGGTCTTGAATGGACAAGTGGATCCAAACTTCGAAGCGAATTGGCGAAGTCTTGTCGACGATACTTGGGTTATTCCATCGAATAATCAGTACATCAAGGTTGGAGTAATGGACTTCCAAGATCTTCCAACAACCATTGACCTGTACTACTGGGTTGAATATCAACACGATGCCAACAGTGACGGAATAGCCGATGAAAGCGAATACGCGATGGTTGCTTTGACCGGTGACGGAGCTTATCCAACAGCAAACTACACTGGTAACTACAATGATTTGGCCAATCAAGAGAAAGATCCAGTCGGTCGCGTCAGCATGTACTTAGAAGGTTTTGACCTTGCTGGAAATGCGATTGATGGTGGTTCTTACGGTATTTTCGACGATGAAGTGACCTATGCATCGATGCCTTCCCGCTCGCCAGAGATTCTCAAGTTCAATATCGAAAACTCAGTAGGAAGGCCTCTAATCAACTCGAATCATCCATCCTATGAGGGTGATTGGAACCAAACCATGTATGCTGGTAATGATTACCATCTCATCGTTGAAGCAGAGGATAGAAACGGTTGGAGAGACATCGACTATATTCAGGTCGATTTAACCAATGACCGCGATGATCTTACCCTCTACTACTTCCCTCGAAATGAAACCGCTTGGACCGATAGTCCACACATCACTATCGTTCCAGAGGGTGAAGACTCCGATGGTCCTCAATTGCTCCAAATGGATGGCGAATCTCTCATCAATCCGTTTACTGATGAGTTCTATCTCGATCTTCCAATCCGCATCAATTGGGGTGTCGTTGGATTGCAAAATCTTGCATCTCCAGTGATTTCAATCGCTGACTTGGATGGAAATGAGAAGCGCAAGATTGTCGGTTCAACAACCGAGATTACCCAATGGTACTATTCCGACGGAATTCGTCTTGATGTAAGGACCGATACTTCCAACGATTTGATGATTACACCATACTTTAGTGACATCAGTGAACCATTTACTTCAGATGTCCGTGAAGGATACGTTTACCCTGGTGATACGGTCTCGTTTGAAGGGCAATATGCTTACATTGACGGAATTCTCGACAGTGTCTACATCTTGCCTGAAATGGAACTTACACTAGAAGTTATACGTCTTGCCGCTGACCAAAGCACCGAAGGTGGAGTCCAATATTTCCCTTACGGAGCAGGTGGTGCTGATGGTTCTAAGCAGGATGGCCAGCCAACCTATCACACCTTCAAAGGGGGGTCATTTAACATCAACATTACCGCCCCGATTTCAACGAATGAATACACCTACCAATTCAGGCTTGTCAATCTCCCTGAAGGTGCGCTCGACACGACGGAAGCTTTCTGCGCAACCTCCACTTCCTTTGGATGTGGTGAATTTGTCGTCAAGGTCGATGCAAACGCACCATCGGTCAAGTCCAATACATGGACTGCAAGAGATGAAGCAGGGACTGTCCTCGAAGAATCGGTTTCTACCTCAAATTTCCGTTGTATCGATATTTCGTTGCAAATTGAAGAGAAAGAAGCCCTATTCCAAGGTGATGTTTCAGTTGCTTGGAAATTCTACGTCGATCCTACGAGCGATGTGACATGGCCGTTTTACGGACAAATCCACGGTATTGATCCGCTGACTGCACCACTCTCATTGACGCCCGTAGCTGGTGGATATGCTGCAAGTGCGGATTGTGTTGATCTTTGGCCATCCATCGAACAAGAATTGCCGACACAAGAACAAATCAACAACATCGAGGTTGTCTTCTGGGTTGTTGGTTCAGATTCGGCGGGTTCACCAGTTCTCGGTGGAGGGCCAACTGGAGATGGTTCGGTAGCACCAATTTACTCTGCTGAAGCCCGATACAATTCTTTGTACAACTTCATTTACGAAGAAGCAAGTTACTCCGTTAAAGAAATCGATCTACTGCCACGTTCACCTGAAGTTGGTGAATCCATGACCTTGACCATTGAAGTGGTTAACACGGGTTCAAAGGCTGGCGAGGCAACACTACGTATTCAATCGGTTGTTGATGGTGGGATCCCTGTAACAGAAAAGATAGTTACGTCGAGCCTTATTCCTATTGATGGAGAGGTCGACGTAGAGGTTAAACTGGAATCGTTCGT
Organism: Euryarchaeota archaeon UBA443; assembly: GCA_002499195.1. Classification (GTDB taxonomy): domain Archaea; phylum Thermoplasmatota; class Poseidoniia; order Poseidoniales; family Poseidoniaceae; genus MGIIa-L2. The sequence continues at coordinate 16,432 of DAKS01000052.1, read as the reverse complement.
CAACCCAACCACAGGTATGTACTACCTCGTCTTTGATGATGTAACGGGTGATTTGCTATACAATGGTTCGAGCGGTGGTGACAGTTTCAATGTTAAGATTGCAAGTGACAGTGATGATTCTGGAATGCTACAGTTGATTATCGTCATTCTCATCGGTTTGATTCTTGTCATGGGTCTTGTTGGTCTCGTTATCATGCGTCGTGGTAATAACGACGTGGATGATTACCTTTACGAAGATGAGGCCGAAGCAAAAGCCTACGCAACATTACCTGGTCAAGGTAGTGAAACTGTGACACCACCTGCAGACGTCAGCCCACAAATGGCTGAAGCTATGCAAAAGTTCCCGCAGTGGTCACAGGCTGAAATTCAGGGTTATTTCGATCAAGGATGGGATATCGCCACCCTACAAGATTGGCTTGATAACCAATGATGGAAGTGACCACTTGAGTGTGGAATTGTCTTGGGAAGACATCGTCTGGAACGATCCAGATGGTGGAAGCATTATCCTTCACGGAGTTCTCCCGACGACCGTTCATCCACAAGCATTGAGACCTCGCATCGAATGGCACGCTCTTGCCTTATTGGAGGGTCCAGAAATTGAGGATGTTTGGCAACTTGAAGAAGAATCTGAAAAGGAATCTCCAGGAATCAATCTTGCCTCAGCTATACTGGGTGGAGGACTCGATTCAGCTTTAATTGAGGATTTAACCCAACTTGAGGAGATTCAAACTGGGCGATTTCCAGATCCTGAACCACGTCGCTTGCACCGTCTTGCCCTTCGACATAATCGTCCAGTATATTGTATTGAACCAACACTTGATGATACTGCATGGGAGGAACAACGAACCCAAGAAGCCAAAGTTTCTACACACTGGCGAAAACTACTCTCCATGGTTCGAATTGGGAAGAAATGGAAGAAGGCGGTCAAAGTCAGAATCTTTGATGCAGTCCCTCCTCCAAAGAATATTCCAAAGGATATGGCAACCGCTTCGGTTCTAACTGCTGCGTGGTGGGATTTGACTGAATCACGGATCAATACCCAACTCTCGAAAGCCCGAGATGAGCGATTTGCACAACGCTTACGCGGCGCTCTTGCCGCAGAACGCGCCAAACATGGAGAAGATGCGACCTTACTTTTGCCAATGGTTCAAACTTGGCGTCCTACCATTCTTGCAATGCTCAATTCAAATCCTGAACCAGAGGAGATTATTTCATCAACAGGGCCATCGGAACAACAGGAGGAGGAGTGATGAGCGGCAATATTGACGTTACAGTCGAGAATCAACTAGTTCGTTTCGTTGCTCCCGAACCGATAGATGGGGATGCAGTTATTGAGCACCTAGATGGCCAGCGCGTCGGAAAGATGGTTATCAAAGCACTGCGCAGGCCGCGTGCTACGCTCGTAATCGATCCTGAAGGACGTGTTACCGTTCATGGTACTCATCGTATTGAGGCTGCACGAGATGCTGCAAAGGAACTATTGCTTCGACTTGGAAAAGATGATACGGGTCTGAAAACAGAACTTGGCCCGATTATTGCATCTTTCTATTTCAACACTCCAATCAAGGTTCAATCAATTGTTGGCCAATTGGGTGCAGGAGAAGGTGAATACGATGTTCGACTCGATTGCGGAATCATCAAAGATGAACGACACGATCTTGTTCTTCATGTTTGGGAGAATGGACGTTGTGTTGTCACAGAAGGTCGCCACCCGAAAATGGTTGCAATGGCTGCAGTCTATTGGCAATCGAAATTCAAAGACCTTGGAATTACAAGTTTTTGAGGGTTCAGCATGGTCGATGCTCACCGGCTCTGGAAAGGACCGATTCTTGACAACCATTTCCATCTCAATAGAAAGGGACGATTTCTAGATGCTGCAAAGGATTTCAAGAATGTTGGTGGAACACACCTCGTTCTTGTCCATTGTCCTGATTTTGCATCCCCACCAACATCATTGAAAGAACACCGAGAAACGTATGCTGACACCATAGCCATGGCTGAGGAGGTTCGAGTTGAACACAATCTCCACGTGCGTGTTGTTCTCGGGCCACATCCAGCAGCATTTGCCCACCAGTTCATCAAATGGATGGAGGAAGACGGAGAAAAAGGGATCGAGAAAGCCTGTGAAAATTATCGAGATAGCATCGATGCAGCCCTTGAATTTGTCAAGGAAGGTCAAGCCCATGCTATCGGTGAAGTAGGTCGCCCTCATTGGGAAGTTTCCGATGAAGTCTGGGACCTTTCCAACCAATTGCTAGAAGAGACCATGGCATTAGCTGCAAAAGAAGGGATTCCTCTACAACTTCATGTTGAAGGCGAGTTGGAATCAACGTATCGTGACTTATCCGAGATGGCTGCAAGAGCAAATCTTCCAACGCATCGATTGATTCGACATTATTCTCCTCCACAAATCGATGAATCGATTACACGTGGCCTCACATCTAGCGTTCTTGTCGGTAAAGGGGCTCTCGAACCTCTTCTTGCAAGTTATGAGCAAAACCAAACCGGGTTTATGCTCGAAACCGATTACATGGATGATCCTCGCCGTCCGGGGGCTGTTCTTGGTCCGAAGACCGTACCAAAACGAACTCAGCAATTGATCGAGGCAGGTATGGATGAGGAGATGCTATGGAAATGCCATGTCGATATTCCGAACGCCCTCTATGGCGAGGCTGAAGAATGATGAATCTCTTTCCCAATCATCCATCACATTCATGAAATCCTTCTGCATCGAAGGTTCATGGCAGGCAAAGAAATGACACTGGCTACGTTACTTGTAGCGTTTCTTTTCCTAACCGTTCTTCCACTATCAACATCGGCTCAAGGCGTGGTTGGAAGCATCTCCTTGGAATGTGGAGACGATCCCGAGATAAACGTCAAGCCTGGCGAATATCAAGATGAAGTCGTCGAATGTACTGTTACCAATGATGGCGCTATTCTCGCTGAAAATATTGACATTACCGAGGAGTGGGATGGAGTTTATGTTAACATGGCCATTTCTGAGAACTCCTTTACGCTCGATGCAGGCGAATCTGCAGAATTTACAGTAACCTTCGCCTGCGATGAACGAACCGATGCTGAAATTGAGTACGAGTTTACAATCACAGCGACGGTCACCGCTTGGGGGCCAATTCCAGTCGAAGGAACACCGCTCTCGCAAGTTGCGAATCATACTGGTGATGTCACCATCAAGGAATATGGATTGGTCACACTCGATATGCCAGATACATCCTCAAGAAACATGCAAACAAGTGAGGAGATTTCGATTACTTTCCAAGTTGATAATGATGGAAACGCTGCAGATTCCATCGAAATACGCATTACAAATGCAAACGAACTTGAACAACTCGGATTCGTAATTCAAAGCGGCGATTTCCTTCTAGCTAACGATGTCCAAGCAGGGGGCATTTCAGACCAACTGGAATTTGTTATTCGGGCTCCAAGTGAAGCGGAATTAGAAATTCGGAATCTGATTGTAATAGAAGCGAGCAGCACTCTTGATGATTCCAAAGATGTTGTTGATTTCGACTTGATTGTTGAGGCAGAACAAGAATCGGGCGGCCTAGGAGCAGGTCTCTCAGAAGTAAGCACCGATGATTTAGCCCTCTACGGAGCTATCGGTGGAGGAGTTGTTTTCGTTATCTTCCTGTTGATTATTATCGGACGTGTTTCGAAACGTTCCTCAAAGAACAAGGTTGCGACCGAAGCACCTTCTGAACCACCAATAGAAATTGAAGATGAAGATGAACTCGATTTCGACCTTGATTTCGATGATGAAGAGTTCCTCGCCGATGACCTTGATTCGATGCTTGATGATTTGTAACGCTGTCCGCTGATTTTGAAACCTCTCGGAAGCCCTTCTTTTCCAAGAAAAGAAGGGGAATACTCAAAGACGTGGTGTGCCCGGTAACACCTGCTAAATGAGGGGTGCGAATGCTAGGTCTACAAGGAAAAACTGCTGTCGTGTTTGGAGTTGCAAGCGAAGATTCGATTGCATGGGCCATATGTCAACAATTAGCAGAAGCAGGAGCAGATCTCTTTCTCGGCTATCAAAAACGCTTCATGTCTCGTGTATTCCAACTCAAAGACAAGTTGCCAGCAATTAAGGGATTTTATCCACTCGATGTAGCGCAGGACGATACAACGCGTGAGTTCTTTGACGATTTTTCCAAGGACCACCCAGGGCGAAAAATCGATGTTCTTGTTCATGCGATTGGCTTTGCACCACGAAGTTGCTTCGATCGACCGATTCTATTTGTTGAAGATGCGGACATCAATACAGCTATGACCATCTCAGCAAACTCATTGCAAAGATGCCTCAAGTTTGCTATGCCATACCTTAGCGAAGGCTCTTCGACAATTACACTCACGTATGCGGCTTCGACTCGGTTCGTCCCTTCCTATGGAATCATGTCGATGGCTAAGGCTGCACTCGAATGCTGGACTCGAGAACTTGCTTGTCATTTAGGACCTCACGGGCATCGCGTCAACAGTATTTCTTCTGGTCCAATCCGGACCATCGCTGCATCAGGAATTCCAGGTTTCGATCGTATCCTTGACCATGTGGAAGCTAATGCACCACTCCGCAGAAACGTCAACCAATCCGATGTGGCAGGAACAACACTGTGGCTCGCAAGCCCCCTCTCAGCGGGAGTCACTGGACAATGCATCCATGTCGATGCTGGCTATTCAATCACCATGGTGCCACAGAGCATCATGGACGTATGAGGTGAACATATGACCATCACAACCGATGACGGAAAACCATGCGAAGGGCTGGAACAAGGTCCATTCGAACCAATTGCAGTCATTGGCCTTGCAGCTATGATGCCCGATGCAGAGGATTTGCCATCTTTTTGGCAGAACATCATCGATTCGCATGTGAGCATCAAAGAAATCCGAGAAGGCCGTTGGCCGGGTCCTGTTGACCATTTCTGGACGGAAGGAAAACCCGGAGACATTGCTCATGGCTATACTTATGCAAAAATAGGAGCCTTCGTAGAAGGATATGAATTCGATTGGCGTCGATGGCGACAACCTCCTGGAACCATTCCACAAATAGATCCGTGTCAACTCTGGGCAGTATCCGTTTCTGCAGCCGCCATTGAACAAGCAGGATATGGAGAAGGCGAGAAAGCATTCCCACGAGAGCGCGCAGGTGTTGTCTTTGCAAATGCACTCGGTGGTGAAAATAGGAATATGTCAAACATCCGAGTTTGGTCAAATCATACAGCAGAACTCGCCAAAGAGCATGGAATGCCAGCCTCATCCAAGGATGCGTTCATGGATGCAGTCAACGAACATACTCCAAAAGTCGATGAAGATACCATGCCGGGAGAACTTGCCAATGTTGTCTCGGGGCGCGTTGCAAATTTACTGGACTTACAAGGGCCTAATCATGCGATGGATGCTGCATGCGCATCCTCCATGGCTGCAGTAATGGATGCCTGTCGGCTTCTTCAGACACGGCAAGCCGATGTCATGCTCGCAGGTGCTACAGATCGTACCATGGATCCTGCAACGTACGCAAAATTCAGTGCAATTGGAGCACTTTCACCAACTCATTCAACACCTTTCGACGCTCGAGCAAACGGATTTGTAATGGGTGAAGGCGCTGGAGTGATGATTCTCAAGCGTCTAAACGATGCAATAGCCGACGATGACACCATTCACGCAGTAATTCGAGGTATTGGAGGTTCGAGCGATGGTCGCGGTAAAGGGATTACCGCGCCAAGTCAACGCGGTCAAATCCAAGCCATCGCTCGCGCTTACAATCAAGCAGGTTATCCTGCATCATCCGTTGAATTGGTTGAAGCACACGGAACATCTACGAAAGTTGGCGATGCTACAGAACTCTCAACATTGACACGTTTGTGGACCGATGTTGCATCCGGTGACAATGTTGCTGTTGGCTCGATTAAATCTCAAATTGGACACTTGAAAGCTGCAGCAGGTATTGCTGGCATCATCAAATCGGTCATGGCATTACATCACCGAACCATCCCTCCATCTGCAGGCTTTGAAACACCGAATCCAACGGTTGATTGGCAGAACATTCCATTCTTTGTTCCAACCTCTCCGTTGGAATGGCCTGAACCGGAAACTCATCCACGTCGTGCTGGTGTTTCAGCATTCGGATTCGGTGGAACCAACTTCCACATTGCTTTGGAAGGTTATGTTCCAGAGTACCATCGAGGCATGGCTGAAGACTGGCAACAGCGATGGAAAGCCTATTCGAAGTCAGCATCAGTTTCAGCACCATCTATCCTCGATACGTCTGCAACTGCATCGTTAACACACAATGAATTGAAAGCGATTGAAGGAGGCGTTCTTCTTCTTTCCAGTTCATCGATCGATGCACTCGCTTCTGCACTTGAATCCACCTCGTTTGCAGGGCCAAATTTTGATGACGACCCACGTGGCTTACGCCTCTCTATGGCACTACAATCAGCGAGTGCTTCTTTTGATGCGAACCATCCTTGCCGAATGGCACTAATCGCAACATCTTGGGCTGAATTTGAGAAGCGCAAGGCACTAGCACTGAAATCGATTGCAGATCCGGAGAAATGGGGCTTCTTACAAGCACAGGGCATTCTTGTAAGCGACCAACCCTCAATGCCAGCGGGTGCTAAAATTGCACACATGTTCCCTGGGCAAGGTTCTCAGTACGTTGGAATGACGTATGACTTACATCAGCGTTATGCACCAGTTCAAGATGTCTGGAATGCATCTGATTCGACAATGGTTGAAGTGTTGGATGGTGAAACACTCTCATCGTTTGTTCTTCGTACGGGTCTGGGCGATGAGGAACTAAAAGCTGCAGAACATAAACTCAAGCAAACAGAATACACACAACCAGCGATGCTTACCGCCGATTTAGCGATAGAACATGCACTCAATGCATACGGCCACAAGCCCGATATGGTTGCAGGACATTCCCTTGGTGAATATGCTGCATTGATGGCTTCTGGCATTCTCAACATGGATGGTGCATTACGAGCAGCTGCAGCCCGTGGAACCGAGATGGGTTCGGTTGAAATTGATGACAAAGGACTCATGGCTAGTGTGACTGCCCCATACGATGCAGTTGAACGAATTCTTGATGCAGCAGATGGTTATGTGATTGCAGCCAATAAGAACTCTCCAAAAATGACCGTCATCGCTGGTGCGACCGAAGCGGTTCAGGATGTGATGAAAGAATTCGAAAATGAAGGATTCAATTGCGTACCACTGGCAACTAGCCATGCCTTCCATTCCAGTATTGTTGCACCTGCAAACGAACCACTCCGCAGATTCCTCTCGTCTCTTGAAATCAATTGGCCATCGATACCTATTACGGCCAATGTCGATGGAACATTCTATCCAAATGATGGACCTGATGCAAAGGAAGGAATCCTATCGAAACTTGCTCCTCAAATGGCATCATCAGTTGAATGGACTTCACAAATCAATACCATGTACGAAGCAGGAGCGCGTATTTTTGTCGAGGTCGGTCCAAAGCGAGCATTGACGATGTTTGCTTCACAAATCCTCGAAAACCAACCTCATCTTGCCGTTATGACCAACCATCCTAAGCAAGGAGGAATCGCCTCATTCCTCACAGCGATTGGCGCCCTAGCACTTGCAGGCCGTCCTCCGAACACTATCGAGGGTACATCCAAAGTATTCAGCGAAGCCTTCCGAGCAGGTCCAATCGAAGCACAGCAAGAGGTCAGCCTTCCTCAACGATCGAGCGAAGAAGATCTACGTATCCGCGCCCGACCATTACCAAGTCAAGGTGGCGCAAGTGCTACGCCAGTTGCTACACAAACCGTCTCTATACCGATTCAAAAGGAACCAACTGTAGCAGACTATGTTGGAGATAGGATTGCACAACACTGTGGATATCCGTCTATGTTCTGTCAAGGAATGGTCAATCTTCGACTTGGTCTTGGATTGTCGGATCAATCCATCCAGAGCATTATTGCAGGCATTGGTGCAGAAGCTCAAACCGATGCTGAAGTCGATGTCCATTCAGCAACAACTGCAGCAGATATTGAACGATGGGTAAGCCAACCGCCCTCGGGATGGTCCCCACGAGTTCACCTTTCTAAGTCAACATCTACGGCAACAGTACAAGTTCAATCTGCCCACGACCCAATGATGCAACGAAGAGCAGATCCTTACGTTGTCTCAGGAATCAGCCTAGGACTTCCAGGAGGCGAGAAGGTGTTTGAAGAAGACGTATTCGAACGTCTTGTTCGAGGCGAAACGTGTATTGAAGAAGTATCTGATGAATACAAACAACGCTTGCTCGATAAGAACATTACACGCCTAATCAAAGGACGAGACGGTTCTGTTAACATGGAACAGGCAACGACCTTCGGAGATATACCTCAACTTGCAGGAGTAAAAGGTGCCTTCGACCTTGCAGAAGAATTTGGAATCGATCCAAAGATGGTCATGGCTTGGGATATTACGACTCAACTTGCTATGGCTTCCGGTCTGCTCGCTCTCCGCGATGCTGGAATTCCGTTAACGCCTGAAGAGCAAATAGGAAAGGGAGGATTACGCCTTATTCGAAACTGGCAGGTTCCGAGTGTTCACCGAGATCGAACTGGTATCGTTTTCGCATCCTGCTTCTCAGGTTTACAAATGGCTATGAAGCATGCAAAATCCGATGGTGATGATGGTGAAGGTAAGTTCGATCGACGGTACCTTTTCCAAGTTCTTACAATGGGTCATTCTCAATTCGCTCAATTCACTGGCATTCGTGGACCGACTACGACTATCAACCTCGCTTGTGCTTCAGCGACAGGAGCATTCCAAATCGCCGAAGATTGGCTCGCAGCCGACCGTGTAGACCGTGTAGTCATCCTTTCTGCGGACGATGTGACTGGGGACGACTTGTGGGAATGGATCGGTAGTGGATTTGCCTCAACTGGCGCTGCATCAACCAGCAATGTTGTCGAAGAAGCTGCTTTACCATTTGACAAGCGAAGAAATGGGCTGGTCCTCGGTATGGGAGCTGCATCTTTCGTAGTCGAACGAAAGAGTTCAGCCGATGAACGTGGCGTTCAACCAATCGCAGAACTACTCGGTGCAAAGACTGCGAATTCTGCTTACCACGGCACACGGCTCGATGTTGATCACGTTGCAAAAACCGTAGATAATTTCTTCGGAGAAATGGAAAATCGTTGGGGATTGGATCGACATGATATCGCCAAAGACTTGGTGTTCTTTTCTCATGAGACCTACACTCCCGCTCGCGGAGGAAGTGCACAAAGTGAAGTTAAGGCATTACGCCAAACCTTTGGCAAGAGCACGGATTCAATGGTTATCGCCAATACGAAAGGATTCACTGGTCACCCAATGGGCGTTGGAATTGAAGATGCAAGTATGTTCTATGGCCTGCTCAAAAAGCGAATTCCGCCGATTGCCAATCACAAAGTGATGGATGAAGAACTAGGTAATTTGCACTTATCAAAAGGAGGAGATTACCCTGACCTGAAATACGGTTTGCGGTTCGCTGCTGGATTTGGTTCACAAATCGGGCTGTCCTTTGTTCGAGCGTGGCCTATAGAAGGAGAACGAATCGATGGTCAACGCTTGTTGGCCTGGTGCCGAAGTCTTGCAGGTTTGCAAGACATTCAACTTCGTATCCTCGACAATAAATTAGTTGCATATGTCGATGGTGACAATAATCTTCATGGCGGAATTCAAGGTGATGTTTACGACATAACAGAACCGTATGAGGGATTGCCAAGCGAGGAGGTGCCGGCAAAACAACCGATGGCGACTTCTTCACCAGAACCAGAGCCAGCAAAGTCTCCTAGTACACCAGTTTCTGAACCAGTCCTTGCAAGTGGAGATATGGTTCAAACCGTCATCGACGTCGTTGTTAAGCATACAGGCTACCCTGCTGATTTCGTAGAATTAGATCAGGATTTAGAAGGTGAATTGGGTATTGACACAGTAAAGCAAGCCGAAATCATGGTCGATATTCGTCAGCAGTTCAATCTTCCAGTGGATGAAACCTTCGTTCTTTCAGAGCATCCTACATTGAATCATATGATTGGATATATTCAGCGAATGCAAGGGGGAGAAGTCCCTGCTCCAGCACCAACACCTATCGTTGAAGAAGAACCTTCTATACCCGCTCCAGTTGCTGAAGAGCCTCAAGTTGTGGCTGCTGCAGAGATTGTTCCGGTTTCTGATGAAGCCATGACGCAGCAAGTCATTGATGTCGTTGTCAAGCATACTGGTTATCCAGCAGATTTCATTGAATTAGACCAAGATTTAGAGGGTGAATTAGGTATTGATACAGTAAAGCAAGCTGAAATCATGGTCGATATTCGTCAGCAGTTCAATCTTCCAGTCGATGAAGACTTCTTGCTTTCAGAACATCCAACACTATCTCACATGATCGGATATATCGTCCGAATGAAAGGCGGTTCTGCTCCAACCAGCGCTCCAGTGGCGAAACCAGAATCTATTCCAGAACCTATTGCAGCACCAGTTGAAACTCCAACAGCACCTATGGTAAGCGATGCTGGAATTGAATCATCTTTGATCGAAGTAGTCGTCAAACATACTGGTTATCCAGCTGATTTCATTGAAATGGATCAAGATTTGGAGGGTGAACTTGGAATTGATACTGTCAAACAAGCCGAGATTATGGTCGATGTGCGGGAGATTTTCGCTCTACCTGTCGATGAAGATTTCTTGCTCTCCGAACATCCAACACTCAATCACTTCGTTGCATATATTGTCAAGATGAAAGGAGGTACAGCAACCGTTGAATCCGCACCTGTTGTTGAAACGGCTGGTGAATCACAACCCGAGGCACCCCCTTCGATTGAACATGAAGGCTGTCGAAGGTGGCAGGTTGAAGTCGAAGAAGCGGAATCAGTATCTTCAACACTGTCTCTTGATGGAACGATTGTCATTACCGATGATGGATGGGGTATTGCAGAACATCTTTGTTCACGCCTTGAAGCGCGAGGCCTCTCTACGGTTCGAGTCGGATTCGAAGTAGGAATCAGAGACGTATCTATCCAATCCGAACAAGGCAGAACTGTCCATCGAGGTGATCCAGCGAATCCTGAACACATCGAATCGATTACGACCTCGCTTTCGACTATGAATGTCGTTGGTTTGTTGCACCTTGCGCCAATGAAACTTGCATCAGCAAGTTGGTCTGAGGATACATTACCATCGGCTCAAATTTCCTTAGCTGCTCACGGTTGGTTTGGACTTCTGAAGGGAATGGACGCTAAAATGGGTGAATTAAGCCAAGGTATTGTTGCCAGCGTCACTGCAATGGATGGTCGGCATGGAAATATTGGTGAAAGATTCAATTCCATTCAATGCGCTGCTTCAGGCGTCACCAAGTCCTATGCATTTGAGCGTCCTAATTTGCGAACACGAGCGCTAGATGTACACCCAGAACTAATCTTTGATGCTGAAGCGGCTGCTGAACAAATTGAAACCGAGTTGTTTGAACGCGCGGGTGAAGTTGAAATCGGATTGGATCGAGATGGACGACGATGGCTTCTTGCTGCCTTTGCAGAAGATGTTGTTGGCGATGTTGACCCGCTCAAGCCCGATGATAACTGGCTCGTATCGGGCGGAGGATCTGGTGTTACCGCAGCTTGTATCGTAGGCGTTGCTGAGGCAAGTCAAGGAGCAGAGGCATCTTTCCATCTACTCGGTCGCTCCGTGCTGATCGAACAAACAGCTGATTGGTTGGATTGGAGCGAAGAAGATTTGATAAAAGAGAAGATGGTACTTCGTGAACGGTTGACTGAAGCCTCATCGACTGGAAAAGTCACCATGGTTGAATGGAATAAGGCATGGCAGAAGTTCACTCGAAGTAGAGATGTTTACAAAACGCTCTCACAAATTGAATCAACAGGAAATCGAGCGTTCTATCATTCCATCGATGTAACCGATGCTGAGGCACTTTCGTCTCTCGGAGCATCACTTTCAAAGCCAATTACAGGGATTGTTCATGGTGCTGGATTGGAGGATTCCAAACTTGTTGCAGACAAGACCTGGGAGACCTTTGACAATGTTGTCCGTGTCAAAATTGATGGTTGGAGTGCATTGATGAAAGCGGTAGAAGCATCGCAAGGTGAATTGCGATTTGCTTCTGTCTTCACCTCTGTCGCTGGACGCTTTGGTAATGGTGGTCAAACCGATTATGCTGCTGCTAACTCGATACTTGATGCTGAAATGGCACGTCTTACTGCAAAAGGTAGTTGCCGAGCCGTTGCTATTGGATGGACGGGTTGGCGAGATGTTGGCATGGCTACGCGAGGTAGTATAGAAGCGGTCTTCGAAGCAGCAGGAATCGAGACATTACCTGTTGATGTCGGTGTTCAAATCTTTGTTGATGAAGCACTCCGGGGTGGAAAGCGTCGCGTTATTGCATGCGGTTCACTAGGGCTCATGGACCGATATGATTCCTTCAGGGAAGCACCACTGATGCTTCCTGCTGAGATGGCCGCCATCATGGCGGATCCATCTCGTTTCCCATTCATCGACAAAGTTCTCGAATTCGATGAGAGTGAAATGGTCATGACCCAAAGTACGCTTTCGGTTGCAGACCATCCGTTCCTCAGTGATCATGCTATCGATGGAGTTCCGTACCATCCAGGGGTCATGGCGATGGAAATGTTTGCCGAAAACGCCTTACTACTCTGTCCAGATTCATGTCTTGCTGGTTTTGAGCAGGTTAAATTTGGCCTACCTGTCAAGGTGATGAAAGGAACAATGCGAGTACGTGTTGAGGCTAAAGTCGAACGGATCAATGATGATTTGACTTGGGTAAAGTGTCGTCTTGTATCCGATTTGACCAATTCAGAAGGCGTCGTATTCGGTGAACGTGAACATCATGAAGCAATAGTACGATTGGTGAAGAAATCCGATGACTTGAGTTCATTCTTGCAATCAGAAATCACTGAGTTACCGGCTATTGGGACACCACCTTCGGGTAGGCTTGAACATCATGCATCATTCATCTATCTACGCTATTTCCACGGCCCTCGCTTCCAATCTCATGGCGGCGTCCTTCGAGGAGTAGGGGATACTTCTCAGCCAGGTGTTGACGGTATTGCACTTATGCGACATCAATTACCAGCTACTGATCAATTCGCTCATGAACGAGATGGTGAAGACGTCTTGCTTGAAGCATTACCTATGTTGATTGAAGCTGGATTCCAAAATGCAGGATTGGTTGCTATGGAATCAGAAGGTTTCAGCAGCCTACCAGTAGGTATTGACTGGTCGACTATGCTTCGTGTTCCTGAGGAAGATGAACAACTTCGACTACGCTCCATTCGTATCGCTACAGAAGATGCTGGTGTAACTGTGCATGACGTTCTCGTAGTTGGTTCTGATGATGCCCCTGTACTTGCACTGAAGGGCCTCCGATTGAAGGCGATGGCGCCGGTTCCCGATGATCAGAAGTTTACTCTCGATCGATAGGTGATTCTTTGTCAGCAACGTTTAGTTGGCTTGAACTTAAAGAAGGCCTGAGATGTCTCTTTGCGACATGTCCAATCATAGAACAAGATCCTAAGAAACTGCAGTTGATCGATTGGGATGAAATCAAGACGTTCAAGACACAAAAGAGAAGCAATGAACACCTTTCTGCTCGTTGGTTATTGGAACAGGCGCTTGCTCAGTGGGGCGGTATTGACTGTTCACAACTCTCCATTTCAAGAACCGATGAGCGAGCCCCATATTTGCAAGCTATCCAAGGATTATGGATTCAGCCAAAGTTACCGAGTATTTCGATTTCACATAGTGAGGACCTTGCATGTGTTGCACTCATAGATCATGGTTGGACCGTCGGTATAGATGCAGAGCCCCTTTCCCGCCCTCCAAACCCATCAGTGTATGATATGATGGCAAAGGGCGAGGAGTTGACTCGCCTCAAATCCGGAGATTTGGATGCATTACGGGCTTGGACATCAAAGGAAGCGGTCCAGAAAGCGGCTCGTTTAGGAATGCACCTTAATCCTCGCGATATTGTCTTATCATCATCAAATAAAGAAAACAAAATTCCAATTGAAAATTTAATTTTGCAATTGGAGAATTTATCAAATAATGAGTATCAAATCACCCTTGCTTGGGGCCGTGATATTCGCCCAATTCGAACATCTGAGGATGAATTATTGGACGCAACTCGTGAAGCGATGAATTCTGGTGATGATTGGACAGTAGGATGCTCAACAATCAGGAAGAATGCCTAATCATTTGTTCCAGAACCGGCTTGATTCCCATTCTATACCTAACAAAATACCAACTTCGGTTAGAATCACGTAGTTGAACAACAGGTAGGATAGATATGCAATGATCAATACAAGCAATGACGTATTGATGACCTTTCTTCGTTGACGCTTCAAATCATCAAATGTGCATATGCCTCGATTCCTGAAGTATACGAATAAGCCAATGATGAGTGATAGGGAAGCAATCGTCAACATAGTTGGCCGGAACCACTCGTATCCCTCTCCACCCCAATACAAAGTGTCGGATAGAGCTGCAGCACTGCTAACAGTCGCAAGTCCGAAGAGAACGAGAACAATGCTTGGTAAGCAACACATCGATGCGATGATGGTCGATATAGAGATGATTTTGACCAAGGATTTGACATTCTTTTCTTCTTCTATGTTAACACCTCATTCGAAACAATCTGCAAAGCGTTTTGCTTCACTTGGATTTGTATAGGCTTGTATTGGCAATACATCAACACCATCAGACCATTTACCCATGTTGGTAAGTATTCCAGTATTTACAAGATTCATATAGGCAAAATCAGCGGTGTTGAGATCTCCTCTGCTGTGGGCGACAACCCAATCTGCTTGAGCATCAACCCTTCGATAGAAAGCCCAGTCAGCGAGAGTGTCATGCGCTTCATTTGCTGGAACATAGTGTGTCGCAACCAATCTCGGGAATCCATAGCGATCACTTGGAATATACAACAGGAGTGATTGGTTGTCATCAACTTGTTCAAACAATGCATGTTGGTGAACGCTATTGCATTGTCCAACCGTCATATCATCTTCACTTACTACAAGATGCACGATTGAATTTTCTGGAAGGTTTGTGTATTGTGGAATCCATTCTTCTTGCATGGGTCGAGAGGCAGCCATTTCCGTGTCAACGAATAGAGTTTCATTCCCCCATCCCATCGTTTGAAGCATACCAAGTGCTTGGAGTGAGTAGGATCCACCGAGGCTATGTCCGCCAATCCAAAGATGTTCAGGCATGATGGTGAGGTTGCCAAGAATTTCATCGATAGCAGTGTCACGGGATGATGAGGTGATGATTTCATTCAAGCGTTGCAATGCTGATTCTATTGAGAGCATACGCGGAACATGGTGCGGCCAATCCGAAGTACCATTGATGAAGGTAGGTTCGAAATCATCACCACCTTCCGGACGAACATCCGTCGGATATTGGATATATGCGACAACCATGCCTTTTGCAGACAGATGATCAATCCAATTAGTGTATGAATCGATGGATGGATTGTTAAAGGCATGGAACAAGATGGCCAACGGAACGCCTTCAATACCAGGTTCTTCTGGTAAATGAGGTAGTGTAAGATAAACTGAGAACTCGATGTCTTCTTCTGTTGGTCCTTGAATAGCAACTACTTCTTCAGGCAATTCATAGGCATAGCGAATTGTTGTACGATCAAATGGCCCAGCTTCGGCACCATAGCCAATCGTTGGTGCCAATGGAGGAGATGGTGCAATACCGATGAGAGCAGGAATGCCAGGCATGACCAACCACGCCGCGAGAAAGACCGTAAGAATATGAATCACAGCCACTCCCTTTTCCTTCCAATTCTGTGATGAATCCGGGAGTCCTGGTGGGCCTCGAACAGCGATTGTAGTACCAAGAAGAAGAATACCGTAAATCGTTGGAAGAAGCAAGAATGCTCCACGAATATATCGATAATCCATTAGAATGAAAATAATCCATGAGGATAAAACAGCCCCAATAAGACCGAAGAAGAGTCCTTGAATTGGTTTTGAAAGTCGACGACCTCGATGATGCTGAATGGATGAATAAATACAAAATGCAAGGAATAAGGCGGAAAACAAAGCAACGAGGCCGACATTTTCTCGAAGAATAAACGTCCATGATAATGTTCGAACTGCTTGTGGCCAGACCGCATTCTCAATGGATGCTCCTTGAATAAGAATTAGGAGCGATTCTGCCATGGCGATAAACGCACCAAAGGCTATCATCGCCATTGGAAACGAAGGAGACGAAGCGAAGCGATGGAGTAAGGAAATCGCTTGAGTTTCCTCTTCTTCCATAAGGTGAACAATCTCTTCGAGTTCAAAAAACGTCGTTTGAAAAATTAAACATTCACGTTACGAATTTCTGGTGTTTGATCAGCGATCATAAATTCGAGCATTGCAGCCCA
>DAKS01000019.1 GCA_002499195.1 Euryarchaeota archaeon UBA443 | reverse complement strand
ACATTGATCCGTGCACAAATGACAGCCATGCTTGCTCTGAGCCAACACAATAGCGGAAAGACACCTGTTTTGCAATACCAGGATTCTGGTGAACCGATGAGTGGGAATGAGAAAAAGATGGTTGAATGGTCGCAAATGCACGAAGGTGCTGATGATTCAAACATTCTTCCTGTCTATGTTTCATGGCAACTGAATGAACGTATGTACGGGGATCTTCAAGGAATGAATAAGCAAGAGACCCGAGATAAATTTGGAGATGAACAAGTCAAGATTTGGCGACGATCTTATGACATACCTCCGCCGAATGGAGAGAGTCTTGAATTGACTGCAGCTCGAACGATACCTTACTTGCAATCTGTTTTGTTACCAGCCTATGAGCAAGGAAAGAATCTCTTTGTTGCAGCCCACGGTAATTCGCTTCGAAGCATAATCATGCATCTTGAAGGATTGAGCAAGGAAGAAGTTCTTGGTTTGGAAGTGCCTACTGGAGTTCCGATGATATATGAATTGCAAAATGGAGAATGGAAGCGCACCATGGGGTGAAAGTTCATGCTTCTCGATTGGCGATTTGATGGATTTCCGGGACGTGTTCTCTGGATTGATTTAACTCAAGGAACGGTTGAATCCAAAGAAATTCCACATGATTGGTTGATCGAATCAATGGGAGGAAAAGGTCTTGCTACTCGGTTGCTCGTTGAATGGGATACCACAGATTATGCTGAGGCTATGAAACTTGATCATCCAACAATTGACCGTGTTGATGCTGCACGCCATCCGACCAATCCTCTCCTGTTCATGACTGGTCCATATCAAGCCAGTACTGTTGGCTCATCTGGCCGGGCTGTTGTTGTAACGCGTTCACCGCTGACTGATCTGTATATTGATACATACATTGGTGGAAACATCGGACACGTCCTGCGTCAAGCAGGATGGGATGGCCTGTTCATTACCGGTGCATCTGAACATCTGTGTCGGCTTGAGATTGTAGACGGTCATGCTGAATTGCACAACGCTGTGAACTTGGCAGGTATGACCACTTGGCAGGTTGAACAAACACTTGAAGGAAAAGGTGAGTGTCTTTCCATCGGTCCCGCTGGAGAAAATGGAATTCGCATCGCGAGCCCATTAACGGCTGGACGCAGAGCCGCTGGACGCGGTGGAACTGGTGCCGCATTTGGATTCAAAAATCTCAAGGCGGTTACAGTCAAATCAACTTCGAAAGAAACAGTCCGATTTGCCAGTGAAGCCAGTCTCAAATCCGCAGTAAAGGTTCAGCGGCAAGAAATGGGCTTGCGGCGACGTTCAGGCGATCCATTCTATGCATTTGGAACAAGTCGTGGCCCATTATATGCATCAGAAAATGGGCGAATGCCAACTGCAAATTATAGTTCGACCAATGCTATGATTCCTGATTTTTCTGAATTGAAAGTCAGTGGTGGACAAGGCGGAGTAGTTTCCTCTCAAGGTAAGCCCGTCACAATTACGACCGAACTCGACGCTCATGAATTGTCGGGTGAACATTGGCATGAATCGCTTCCTGATGCGAAGCAATCAGCTTGTTGTGCTCCATGCCCAATCGCATGTGAAGCAGCGGACAGACCGACCATCGACGGTGAAAAGATTCGAAAACGTCCGATTCACTTGAATCGAGTTGATCGTCCTGAATATGAAACGCTCGCCATGCTTGGATCGAATCTGGGGCTTACAAGTTCACTCGATGTCATGGATGGAAACGATGCTTGTAATCGACTTGGAATTGACACCATCTCAGGTGGTGCAGCATTGTCAATCGTTTGTGAATTGGTCGAGCACGGTTGGCTTCCAGAGAATTGGGCCGACCATTTCCATGCACCGTTTGATTTTGGTCGATACAAACAAGGAGATGTAGTTCCGTGGCAATTTGGAATACCCGAATTGCCTCCACTTGGACTTTCGATGCTTGCGAATGCTCGACCAGGGGCCGATGATTTATTTTCCGTTCTTGCTTCAGGAGCAGTTGCTTTTTCACAATATGTTGAGCATGTAACCGGACATCCAGCAACCCGCTTGACAGCGCATTGCAAAGGACTGGATCTCCCTGCTTGGGACCCTCGTGGAAAACGTGGTAATGCTATGGCCTACATGACGGCCAATGTGGGTGCATCGCATATGCGCGCAGGTTACAAGGAACCGACTGGCTTACCGAATGAATCTGCAGTCGATTTGATGGAAGAATTAATCGAAAGTCAGAACAGTATTGTTATCCGAGATTCGATGATTCTCTGTGCGTTTGCAAAAGGTGCTACTCCGGATGATGTGATGCTGGATGCTTGGAATGCAATCACTGGTGATGATGCAACATGGGATGATTTGATGCAACGAGCAAGCCATCAATGGGATCTTGCGAGGGCATGGAATGTTGAACATTGGGATCGAATTGGTGTTCATCCAATGGAAGCCGACTTACTTTCATGGCGCTTACGAAAGGAACCGATTCCAGCTGGAGTTGCATCAGGAATGGTTTCATTTGTTGACGATGATGACGAAAAGGCCTGCATGGAGAAATACTATGCACTAAGAGGCTGGGATGAGAATGGGAAACTATAATCGAGGCTTTTTATGCAACCCAAGTTGAAAAAAGCAATCCTTCTCTTGGCTCTCCTTGCATCGCCTTGGCTACTTGTTCAAGGATGGATTTTTGTGGCTGCTCAAGATGAAGTGATATTATCGATGGAAACATGTCCTGAGACAAGTGCAAATTGTGCTCACTTGGGAGGCGGTGAAGATTATCGTATGGAATCACTCTCCACAACCCTTGATCGTTCCATGGACGAGATACGTTCTGATTTGAACGACTATGTTCTCGATTGCAATTGTAAAATCTTAGAAGAAAATCAGACAGATTCAACCTACTATGCCCACTTTGTTGAACACACGTCTTTCTGGTTGTTTCCAGATGATGTTCTCATTTCAATCGAAGAAATTAATGAAAACACAGTTGAGATTGAACTTCATTCACAATCACGCTTAGGGATTGGAGATATTGGGGTCAATCCGGAGCGACTTGAACGAATTTATGATCAACTCGATGGTTGAATCAACTCATCCCAACCATATGGATAGCCACTTTCATCGATGAGTAGGACATTAACACCAAGTCCTGATTTGTGGAATGCAATCAATTGGATATCGTGAATTGCATGACCGGTTGGAGCAATGCCGAGGACAGGAAGCTCCTTTCTTGAAAACCATGAACGCTTTGTTTTCTCTACGTGTTCAGTTCCAAGGCTCCTACGCGTACCATCAACATCATCAAACCAAGGAAGCGGCCCTTCTGGTGAGAATCTTAGGCCTAGAATCATATCAACTCCTGTTGTCTCTTGGGCAGCATCTGTATCAGCTCCACTTGGAATCGCAGGTGCGTTGGGATGAGTATGCAACCAATGTGTGAATCGTCCGGCTCTTGAACCGCGTTGTCCGGAGAACAAATCATCAGTCCATTCTTCGGGAAGATGGTGAACGGAAAAAGAATCTCCTCGATTCACAACATGGGCTTCCTTGATGACATAACCTTGTCCTCCGAAGAGATTCGAGACATGTTCTTGTCCTTCGAAAACCTCCTCGACTTCTTCGATATGTTTCCTGTCAGCATTTACATCGAGACCGACAAGAATCTCATCGGGAAGCGATTGAAGTGCCCAGACCACAAGGTCGCGAAAAATTGGACCAGGAAGATGTAATTGCGCTGCATAAGCATGTCTCATCAAGTGCGATTCCGCGTTGTAAGAACGCATCGCTTCAACCAACCAAGACTCGACCACGGCAATGCCATTGCATCATCCTTCATCAAGGCGCTTGAGGAGAATCTTTGAAAACACTGGAGTGCAAGCGCTTTGCATGGCGAAGAAGAAGCGAGGAGGGTTGAGCCGGTTTCTCGGGGCTCTCACCGGTACGCCATATGAACGTCTACTCAAGCAAGTTGAGAAGCTTGCAAACGAACACGCAGATGATAGTCGTAAACTCGGAAAAGCGCTCAAAAAACTCGTCGATGTTGTTGGAACTGCATACGAGGAAGAAGAGATTGATGAGGACGAACACGATCTTGTCATCGAAGCTATTGAAGAAGCAGACCCAAATGGGCGCTCGTTCCCTAAATTTGCTGAAGAAGATGCATTCTATGCCAACGATGCTCCCGATGCTCCAGAACTCAACCTCGGCAAACGGAAGAAATTGGATGATTTGATGACCGCATCTGGAAAAGAATTCACAGGAAGTTTTGGCCGCGATGAGTTCGATGAATTCAAGGCAAGAATGACTGAAGAATTCTATGCTGAATCAGATGAAGCCATACAAGCAGGCGATCATCAAGCAACCATTCGAACCGAGAATCGTGTCTTTGCCGATGAAGAAGATGAACTTCAAAATGTCAAGGCAATGATTTCTCAAGAATCTGGACTCGCCGATCCAACTGCAGTCGAAGAAGATGAAGAGTCCTTGGAAGATGATGAAAATTACTCGGTCGATGAGGATGGAACCGAATGGTTCCAAGATGATGATGGCTATTGGTGGTATCGTCCAGAAAATGAGCCTGAATGGTTGCCTTGGGAAGAAGACGAAGACTGATCAAGACGGTATTGCTTGTTGATCCCACCAAGGTGGTGCAAAGAACCATGCATCATGGCTTGGAGGCCGATCGATCAGTGGTAATCCGATTGTACCGCCCTCGATGGACAACCCTCCCAATGGGTTGGTTGCACATGGGCCAGGAAGGTAATCTTCTCCTGCTTCGGTCAATTCGATTCGCAATGAGTGTCCAGCTGGAACAATTACGTCAAGCGGATTGAATTCCATCAGCATGGTGTATGAAGAAAACGGAGCAACTGGATTTGCATCATATCCACCCTCCCGATAACGAATGTCCATGGTTGCATGACCGAGTCGGAGGTTAAGAGTATCATCGTAAAGTGTAGCGAAAATCTGTCCACCATTGCAGGCTTGTGTTGAAACATCAAGGTGCAATGTAGGTAGTCCAGAAACGTGTAAACCATTTTCATAAACTTGGCTTGTTAGCGTTACCGATCCTCCCAATCCATTGACCACTCCATCACCATTCCACTCGGTTCCAATCGTTTCCATCTGCCATGTCATATCTTCCGGAGGCCATGTTTCTTCAACGTGCCATTTACCATCATGAGTTTGAATTTGAACCATAGGTTCCGGTTCATCCCCGATATCCTTGAGATAATATTGGAACCATCCATACAACTCAACAGCCCAGTCCATACGACTCATGTTCGGATAGGCTTCTCCTCCGTAACCACTTCCTAGTTCGCTATGCCGGTCGGGTTGGTCAGGATAGTTGTGCGCCCATTGGCCTGCAATTGCTCGAGCATTTATTCCCGCATCCCGCATCAACTGATAGGTTGGGAAGGCGTGGTATGGGTCAACATTCCAATCTTGGAGCCCCCAAACGAGATACACACTACCGCGATAATTTTCCAGAACATCGGGAAGATGTCGACGCTCGTCCCAGTAGTCGTTCCACTCTGCGCCTCCGAATTCTGCAAAGGCATAGGTTGACCAAGGGTTGAGTGGGCCGACGAGATCATCGGAACAAACTCGCATATCATCAGTTGTCAGATCTGCTGTTGCAGCTTGGTATGCTGCATCATAGCCCATTGCTCGTGCTTCCGAAGATCCATTTCGATAGAACATCTCTTGAACGCCGATGGAGCCTGAAATAGGTACGATTGTCTTCAGATGCTCACTTGGCTGCTGAGCAGCCTCCCAATTGGTAGTTCCAGCATATGACTTCCCCATCAATCCAACATTACCATTGGACCAATTCTGTTGCCCTAGCCAATCGACAACCGCTTGAATACCGACTTGTTCACCAAGACCTTTGACATCCTGGCAGTGGGTTGATTTTCCAGTTCCAAAGGTACTTGCTTGTGCAAGAGCATAACCATGTGGTACGAAGGTATCGTAGACCCATTGTCCAACTCCTCCATCTGGAATTGTGTTTGGATTGGAATCAGCACCAACACCTGGCATGCCTTCTCCACCAAAGTCATAGTATGGATGAATGGTCATGATAACAGGTACCTTGACGCCTTCCTCAACATCAGGTAACCACAATGCGACGTGCATTTTCGCTTCGTCTGGATATCCAACATCTTGTTCAGAGGCAGGTAAGTCCACTGTGATGAAATGTTCCGTATATGGTAGGATTTCGTAGGTTCCATTCTCTGGAAGTTGTGCTCTCATGGTATCCATTGGCAAATCCATTTTGTGGCGTTCATGCAGCGGCACATCCCACCAATCGTAGACACTTTCAACATTATTTTCATCTGAAAGTGCTTCGCCAAAGGACATTGATAGGAATAAGAAGACGATAGAGAATGCTATAGTTGCTGAGAGCGAGATATTGAGTTGCTTTTTGTTTCTGGTGGGCGACGATTCGATGATCTCCGCATCGATGAAATCGTCAGCCATGCTCTTCCCATACATCAGAGATAGAAGAGTCTAGCGCTTTGATGGGAGATTAAACTTGGTCGGAACCGGCTGTTGCCAAACGTACTCGCCTTGATTATTGAGTCCAAGGCTATCAAAAATTTCTGGATTGCAATGCACCCCATATTCACCCTTGAGAAGTGCTCGAGGTGCTAAGGTGACAATTCGAACGAATCCCTTTTCCCACAACGCTAGAGATGTGATTGCATCCTGTCCAGTAGGAACGGTTCGTTTCAATTTTGGCCCGAACGGCGGAGGGTGCACGTAGTCCTTCGGCAACAGTAACGATCCTTTTCGAATATTACGTTCTGTGAAGTACCGCGGTTTCATGAATTTTTTACGAATTGCTCTCCATTTCTTATTTTGATATGAGACTCCGGTCAGATACTTATTCTCGTATTCATAGAGTGTGTCTTTGATTTCATCCCAGACATCAACATCGAGGCAATAGGTTACGAAATGTGTGTGCGATGGTTCAACCAGGTCGAGATGATCTTCTGTCATCTTTTCTTTTGGTAAATTCCACGCTTGAACCATTCCAACATCATCGTATTGTTTCGCCCAATTCGCAAGATGAAGAGTTGTCTTGATAAAATTAGGACCGGGTATGAGATCTTCCTCGACCAAAATGATCCGTTCATACCCTTTGTTATCGAATAGGTCTCTTCTTGCACCTATTAGATTTCGGCCAACTCCATAGTTTTCTTCCCGTAATACGATTCCAGCACAGGGCAATTTTGATGCTTCAATATGAGCGGCGATTTCCTTCTGTTTTGAGCCCGCTCCACCATCGATGTAGTGAAACACATCGATATTTTCCAAGTCGTCACTATTTTGTTCCAATCCCTTCAACACTTCAAGAAAGATGTCAGGGCGATTGAAACTTGCAGTAAATAGTGCAGTCTTCATCTCATGCCCTCCTTAGTAGTCGTTGTTTGAAGTAATACAGTCGTTCTTTGATAGAGGTAGGTGGATGTCGAATATTGATTGGAAGCATGATGATATTCTCGTAGTTCATCGCCCGAAATACTTCACAGATAACGGTTGTATCACAATCGATTTCATTGGTTCGCGGATTGATTCCCGCAAATCGTGCACCCTCTTCGAACGCCTTTCCAGTATAGACACAGATACCATTGAATGTTGACCATACATCCATCCTCTCCGTTGGAATACCATGATCCCACCACTTCTCTTCGGATGTTTTCCGTGTAGCCCATGCATCGTAGAATTGACCCATAGCATTGGTTGTGTAACCTGAAACAATATCAGCTTCGTAGTGAATAATTTTCATCGCATCTTTTGGATTATACAATACATCCGTTTCGATAAACACGATTTTGTTGAATTCTTTGAGATCAGATGCTTGTTCCATGCAGGCGTTTCGAGCGTTAGCGATATTCTTGACACGTGCACCTTCTTGGCCAACGAGATGATCTGTACCAAGATCGGTCGTTGTGAGCGTTGTTTTGCATCTTTTTGAGAGTCGTTCTTCATATCGTTTGAGTCGTTGTTTAGTCCCATCGTTTGAATCGTTTTCATAGATTGAAATCTCAACGTCGTGTTGTTCCAGCAATAAATCGAGAAGGGCATCTAGTTGATTGTACCATGACTTGAGACGTTTCGCATTGTTTCGCGAAATGGTACAGAGAAGGAGTTTCAACGAGCTTCACCGGCCATAGGAAATCCACCAAAGTGGATGCAATTCCCTATGGACATTCCTATTTAAGGCCGAGGTTGTGGCGTGACATATGGCCACTGTTCTCGTTACTGGGGCATCAGGAATGCTGGGTCAGCACCTCGTTCCGATGCTTGAGAAGAAGGGCTATCTTATCCTTGCTCCATCTCAAGATGAAATCGATCTCACCGATGCAGCAGCGATATCTTCTTTCATCGGCTCAAATTCAATCGATGTAGTGGTTCATTGCGCCGCCTATGTCGCTGGAATCGCTTCTAGCACTACCAAAAAACATCATTCGTTCGATGCCAACGTATCGATGGGAATGAACCTAATTCGTTCATGTTTAGAGCATGGAATTACGAAGCTTCTCAACGTTGGAAGTGCAACAGTTTACCCCAGTGATGCACCACAGCCACTATCCGAATCCTCACTTGGCCAAGGTGCCTTTGAGGGGCCGATCGAAGGTTATGCACTTTCCAAATACGTTGTCTACCGAGCATGTGCCATGGCAAATGAACAACATAATACCTCGTTCAAAACCATTCTTCCTTGCAATCTGTTTGGTCCTTATGACAACTTCTCACTCGAGACAGGGCACATGCTTCCTGCAATCTTGCACCGAATGCATCAAGCAAAAGAGCAGCAAAACGCTCCGATAGTCATCTGGGGCGATGGCTCAGCCAAGCGAGAATTCCTCTATGCATCAGACTTGGCAGATTTCATTTGCTTCTCACTTGATAATTTTGAGTCGTTACCAGAGGTGATGAATGTCGGCTCAGGTGTTGAGGTTAGCGTCAATGAGATGCACCAACACATGGCCAAAATCATTGGATATTCAGGGGAATTACAGCATGATCTCGACAAACCAGTTGGCCGTCTGCGACGTTATTTGGATTTACAACACCAGCAAAGATTGGGTTGGTCCCCTAAAACGCCATTTGAAGAAGCATTAGCAATCACCTATGATTATCTGAGGAGGACATTGGAATGAGTTTACCACTTGCAACGAGTACTTGGGACGATGAAGAATACGCGGCAATTCAACGTGTTATCGACAGTGATCGATTCAGTATGGGTCCAGAGGTTGAAACCTTTGAGAAACAATTTGCAGAGTTCTTTGGAGCAAAATATGCCATTATGTCCAACTCAGGCTCGTCTGCTAATCTTCTCGCTGTTGCCGGAATGATTTATGCTAAAGGCATCGATTTGAATCCAGGTGATGAGGTTCTTGTTCCAGCGGTTTCGTGGTCAACAACCTACTATCCTGTGCATCAATATGGATTATCGATGCGTTTTGTCGACATCGATGAAGAGACACTCAATATTGATATTGATGCGATCGAAGATGCGATTACTGAGAAAACAAAGATGATATTTTGTGTGAACCTTCTTGGCAACTCAGTCGATTATCCTCGTTTACTCGCTCTCGCTGAAAAACACAACTTGTACGTAATTGAGGACAATTGTGAATCATTGGGGGCAACTATCGATGGAAAACAAGCAGGAACTTTTGGTCTTGCTGGTACATTCAGTTCCTTCTTTAGCCATCACATCTCGACTATGGAAGGCGGTGTAACCGTGACCGATGATGAGGAATTGTATCACGTCATGTTGTCGCTACGAGCCCACGGATGGACCAGAAATTTACCAAAGCAAAACCATGTTGTTGAGAAATCCGATGATCCGTTCATGGAATCGTTTAGATTTGTCCTTCCAGGTTACAACCTTCGTCCTCTAGAAATGTCTGGAGCCATTGGACAGGCCCAACTTCGTAAGGTCAACGGTATCATTGAAGGCCGGCGAGCAAATGCAGTAATCTTCCAACAACTGATGCAAGAACTACCGGAAATTTTGATTCAGAAGGAGATTGGTCAATCTTCTTGGTTTGGGTTTTCTATCGTCTTGCCAGATTGGTGTAATCGAGGTCTTGTTCTTGATGCATTGAGAGATGCAGGCGTCGAAACGCGACCGATTGTGGCCGGAAATTTTACTTTGAATCCAGTGATTGAACATCTGGATCATTCCATCCATGGTGATTTACCAGCAGCGAATCGAATCCACGATCAAGGCTTTTTTGTTGGTAACCATCATTACGATATTACGAATCAGTTGAATGAATTTAAGTCAATTCTCAAAAATTGCCTTGATGAGCAACGCCCTTAGTCAAATGATTGATGAACAGGCACACCATGGTTTGTCCATGGGCAAAGCATCCAGACAAAGGATTGTTTTGTCATGTTTGCTCGTTTTCCTTCTTCTTCCGATTTCAGTAACCGGTGAAGAAGAACCGGCTTGGAAGAGTAATGGAATTGACCCTTCAACGTGGTCGGATGGCCCCGTTGTCGAAGATACGCCAATGCAATATTCTTACTTCGGAGATCCTGTGTTCGCTATCGATGTCACTTACACACCAGGGCATTTCCAGAGCGAGGTGTCTGGAACAATCGTAATCGAATTGTTTCCCCAATGGGCTCCAATTACAGTCGAGAACATGATTGAACATATCGAAGACGATCTCTACGATGGCATCTTCTTCCATCGAGTGATCAACGATTTTGTTACGCAGTCAGGCGATCCTGAGTGCAAGCCATCATTCCTTGGTTATCCATCGACAAGTTTGCAGTGTGGTAGCGGAGGAACCGGTGAAACCATTCCTCTCGAGCACAATGAGAATCTCAGCCATGTCGATGGAGCTATAGGAATGGCACGAGGTACAGAAGAGGATTCAGCAGACTCGCAATGGTATATTGCTGAAACCGAAGCGCATGGGCTTGATCCCGAAAATCGTGATGATGGAGGATATGCCACCTTTGGAATCGTCCGTGATGGAATGAGTCATGTGCGGGCAATAGCATGTACTCCAACAAACGATGCTCCCGCAGGTTGTGAGGTTCTCGAGAATCCTGCATCGGCAGCTGGCCGACCTGTCTACGAAGCGAAAATCGTCAGCATTGAGATGATTGGAGTTGCAGACCCAGAAGGTCAACTCTCCATACAAGCCTCTGCCGAGGAAACAGGATCAGGAACAACTCTTCTGTTTGCTACAATGTTCGTTATCGTTGCAGCAGGGATTGCCTTTGTTATAGTCCAGAACAACAGCAAACAGGATGTTCCAATTTACGATGCTGAATTGCTTGAAGAAAACGATACGTCCAAAACAACGTGACGTATTCTAGGAGCATACCATTTCACCTTCTCGAGATGATGAGAAACGATGCTCCAATTACGGCCAGAATTTTCAGCAAAATCCAAACACTTCTGCATCGTTTCTTCAGACCAAGATTCGATACGTTCTTCTTCGACGTTCATGTGAATATGGAGCGTACCACCTTCTGCTTTGAGTGCACGAACTGCAGGCTCCCATGCCGCTTCTGAACTTGGTAAATATCCAAGGAGTACACGATTTGCAGATCGTTCGAGTTTTCGTAGTGTGACTTGATTATCTCCGGGGTGGATTGTAATTTTTGACTCGACACCATTTTTCTTTGCAGACCAATCGAGAGCTTTGATGCTATTCGGATTAATCTCGCAAGCATGAACATGCTTAACATTGGCATGAACGAGTAGTTGCATGGTGTAATATCCAATTCCTGCATAGGCATCAATGACGACTTCCCCTCTTGCATCAACCGATGCCATGCGGTGACGTTCCGTCACATTACCCGAGGAATACATCACCTTTGTAGCATCGAAACCATAGGTAAGGCCGTTGTCTTTGACTTCGACCCAAGCATCGTTACCGTGCAATAATTCGACTTGAGATGAACGCATTTGATCATCTGCAATAGGTTGCTGGCGACCGATTCGTTGGGCCTTAAGTGCATCAGCAATATGTTCAAAGAAATCCTTATTTCGGTGTATGACTAGACTCCAGTTATCTCCTTGGAAAGCATCTTTTGGAAACAAAATAAGGTCATCTAGTCGTTCCCATTTTTTGGGAATTGATTGAATCAACTCTTTGTTTGAATCGATCATTGGAAGGATGGCTTTCAATAATCGGTTATGAGGGTCAATGGAAGGTGGTGCAAACTTGACTTCGACCGTGTCAATCCTGTGTACAAACTCGACTCCATCGAGAATGATCGCCTCTTGGATAGGTAATGCAAGTTCGTCTCCAAGACGTTTAGGTGTGAACGTTTTGTCAAGAACATCTAGGTCGATCAAAGCCTGTCGAGCCGCCTCACCATCGGCAAGTGGTACGAGAAGACACAGTTGCATTGGCATGATGACGCCTACACACCCCCTAAGGGGAAGTCCTTTGAA
This sequence comes from Euryarchaeota archaeon UBA443, assembly GCA_002499195.1. Taxonomy (GTDB): domain Archaea; phylum Thermoplasmatota; class Poseidoniia; order Poseidoniales; family Poseidoniaceae; genus MGIIa-L2. The sequence goes on along the minus strand of DAKS01000019.1, from coordinate 10,545 downwards.
GGTCTTCGGTCTGTTGCAACATCATGGAAGAACGAGCAGTATGGAAAAGGCGCTTTTTTACACTGTGTTTTACACTGTTTTTTGCAACCCCTATTCTCGCACCATTTGCGTCTGCAGATGGTATGACGACTTGCGATAGTCCACCCTTGGGTCTAAGTGATTGTGATGATTACGATTCGAATGATGATGAAACACCGTTTCAGCAAGACTGGATTCGTGGAACATATGATTTCGACCTTCAAGATACATCGACAATCCACTTGACGTTGAGTTGGGCGATTCGGGAATTCGACCGTAGCAAGATAGGACTGGATGATCCGGCTATACAATCGGCTCTATCTGGTGATGGATTAGATGAAAATGATGGTATTCCTGCGGACATGATTCGAAGTTACTTCAATTATGATCCAGATGGGCCATCAGGACCGGAAGCCCCTGTAAGTGATCGGATGCTGATTGAAGTTGAGGATACGATCGACGATCTCCTTTCCAGTGGGTTCGGGACGGTTACAGCGATCAATACGCAATACGATGGCATCTATACCGAGGCAGGTACCTCTGAAATATGTACGACAGATGATACGGAAGACTCAATCTACGATGCAGGTTCAGGTGTTACAGAAAACAATGTGTTTGAACCACCAATCTGTTTCTCAACCATAGCAGAAATTCAACTATCAACAAGCACCTTCAATCTCCTTGATAACTCAGATCTTGACCTTGAGCGCGCTTATCAAGGTCTACTCATCATGGGTTCTGAATTGACAACACAATTCGAAGTATTTGCTGAACCAGGACATGTTTCAACGTTCTCAATTAGTCCACCTGACTACGCTACGGTAGTCGGCGTTGATTCAAACAGTTCATCTGATTTGAACATCTGCCTGCCAGCGGATTGTGTTGGTGAATGGACCGTCGACAACTTGGACGCTGGTGTTAGTGCAGCACGCAAAGGACAGACGGTCAGTTTGACCATGGGCTACCTTAACACGTCATCAACTTCCATTGTCGAACTCGATCCAAACGAGGAAGCAGTATCACTTCACTTGAAGGTGGATTTGTTTGATGAACAAGCCGTTCAAATCGACTTTATCGCAGGAATCAATTACCTTGATACAACTACTATGGATAATTGGGGGATATCGCTCGTCGAACTCTCGGATTTAGCGACGATTCCACAGATTACCTCGGATGGTATTCGCCTTGCGTATGAAAATGGCATTGCACCACTCGATGATTTTACGGATCAATTCCCAGTCGATTCGATTGGGGACGCATTCTCAGACTCCATTCCTGGAGGTCCTGATATCCAGATGGGACAATTATCGTGGGTGAGTGATTCGGTCGCCGAAGGAATCGATGGGCCTGCAGGTGGATTGAACTACAGTCATTCCGTTGGATGTTCAGAGACCGTGATTCCACCAAACACAATCTCATACTGTATCCAAGGACCAACTGCTATGGGTTATGGTCACCCCATTTATCTCCGTTCAACAAGCAATACGTTTGAATTAGGTCTGCTCGATATCATTCAAGAAAACATTCCGGAGAACGAGTTTTCTGAATATTTTGAAGCGATTACCAACGAAGACTTGCGTCGTGTGATGGATGCTGGACTATCACTCGAAACAGTTCTTGAAACCTCATTCCTTGAGAGCATGATTCCTTCGGACCTTCCACCATCGAAGATTACGCTTGAACTGGTTCTGCCGAGTTGGATTGAGACCATCGATGGAGAAGACCGAATCATCCTAGAACATTCTCCAACAGGAGAAAATCGAAACAATATCTCAATTGCAGGTCCCACTCCTTACACATACAACCATCCAATTTTGGATGAAAATGACGAAGCGATCTGCCTGCAAACGCAGAAAACGTGTGTTTCAACATCTCTTGCAATCGATTTTGATACCTTTGATATCAACGAATGGACCAAGTCTGTCTCTATCGAATTTGGTCTTGAAGCCAGCGCAGTTGTACACCGCATTGCTTTACCACAAGGATACTATGACATCAATGATGATACCACCGTTCGTATGGAAGTGATTCCAAGCGATCTTGTACGACTCATTGGCGACATTATGAGTCGTTCCGATAGTCCAATGCTGATCGAGCGATGTCTTGAACCGGGGATAGATTTTGCCGATTGTCCAGAAGCACGGAAACTTGTTTTCAATCTCACTTCTGATGGATTGATGGAATTCGGAACAGATGTGGGCGAAATCCTCACGAATGAGATCCATATTGCTTCTGAAAAACTCGAGGACATCGAACAAAATCCACAATTTAGCGAGGTCGATATCAGCGATTTCTCAATAGAAACAAGTCTCGCAGGTCTTGGCACTCCCGGTCCAATCGTTTCCGATGAAGTTGGACTCAGTGTGAGTGTTAAAATTCCAAAGGTTCGCTTTACTTTGGCTGTGTCAAGTCCTTGGGGCGATTTGTTGAGTGGCAACCCTGATTTGATTACACTTTCACTTTTGACCGAAGATATCAACGGAGCATTCCGTTCGCCTTTGCTTCAACCGATGGTGATGATGATGGACGAAATCACGTCGATGATGACTACAAGTCTTGTTTCATCAGAAGGAATAACGTTCCCGCCGCTTGAAGAAGAAGCTCTTACGTTCCAAACCGGGTCATGGGATACAACCATCCATGAGGATACCGAATTTGATCTCACAGGGCCGGTAAGTTTCACACTACCAAAAGGCATCATTGCAAAGGAAGGAACATCTGCGCAAGGCAACATGGTAATTACTGAAGATGAAGATGGCCGGCAGGTCATTACCTACACAATCCCACCCGATGGCCTTGATGATGAGGTGACGCTTCGGTTACAGGTTACATGGATGTATTTGCTAGGTCAATTCTGGGCTTATCCTGCTGTCGTCATCATTCTGCTCATCCTTTTGATACGACGTCGGCGAAAGAAGAAGAAGAAAAAGCGAGCTGCAAGAGAAGCCAAGAATTCATTGTACAAGGCTCAGAAAATGGGCTTATCTGAGTCTGATTTCGCTCAAATGGCAGGATTGGTCGATCGTCAAGTCGGAGGATATGAAGAAGGTATTGATCCGTTTGAAGCGATGCAAGGCGATCCGCCTCAACCTTAGCGATGCAAGGTTTCGTAGATTCTTTCTGCAAGTGAAGAGCCGATTCCTGGGACGGTTCTCAAATCCTCAATGCTTGCATTATTGATGCCTTGGCGACCACCGAAATGTCGTAAGAGCGATTGAAGTTTCTTCGCCCCTAGGCCGAGGACGGCCTCAAGTGGATCTCCTAAACGACTTCTTTTCCGGCGCTTTCGATGGAATGTGTTGACAAAGCGGTGTGCTTCATCGCGAGCGTGGACGAAAACACGTCCGCGCCGATCAAGAACAATAGGATCCTTTCCTTCCATATGCAGTGTTTCTTCTCGTTTAGCAAGAGCAGCTAACTGGAATCGATCTCGGACACCATGCTCATCCAACATTGAAAGAATCGTGTTCAAATGCGTTTCACCGCCATCAAGAAGAAGTAAATCAGGCCATTCTTCTTGCCGCTTTAACCATCGTTCAACAACTTCTTTCATCATTCGTAAGTCATCCATAGCATCACCTTTGACGATGTAGGTTCGATACTCCTTCTTCACCGGACGTCCATTGCGGAGAACCACGCTGGCTCCAACCCGTTCATCACCTTGCAACTGAGCCATGTCGAAGCAGACAACGTGATTCATTTGCTCGACGTTCAACAATAATGCCGCTTCATCAGCAGCACGTTGCTCTAATGATCCACTCGATTTGTTCGCGAGCCGTGTAACCTGAATCTCAGCATTTTGATCCGCAAGGGTCCGTAACGTGACCATATCACCTCGCATAGGTGTGCGAACCTCAACCGCTGAACCTCGACGTTGGTCCAACCATTGTTGAATCCCATCGAGTAAGGGAGTAGGCGTTAACAATAGTCGAGGCGGTCGGCGATGAACGTAATGCTCGCTAACGAATCGACTCACCGTCTCACCAATGTCTCCACGATGAACAAATGGCCAAACCTCCTGTCCTTTGACGACACCTTCATCAGCATGCAAAACGACCAATGCGGCTAAATCACCTTGCTCTGCAAATCCAATTGCATCGCAATCACGATACAATTTGCTCGAAACAACATGTTGGCCGATTGTAGTTCGAATCGATCGAATCAAATCGCGATAGTAACCCGCTCGTTCGAATTGCATTTCTCGTGAACAAACATCCATTTTTTCTCCGAGTTCTTCCAACAACTCTGTGGCCTCACCGTCAAGAATTTTCTTGACTGCTCGGACCTGTTCTGTATAACCTTCGCCATCAATGCATGGGCCAGTGCACAAACCTATGTGCATGGCTAAGCAACCTTGGGGAAGCAACTCCTTACAATCACGAATTCCGAAGTGCCTTCGGAGTAGTTGCATGACTTGTTTTGCAGCGCCTGCATTGGGAAAAGGACCCCAACGGTGCGCTTCCTTTGGTGGATGTCTAGTGTACATGATGCGTGGGAATTCTTCGTTGGTTAGGACGAGATATGGATAGGACTTGTCATCTTTGAGCATCGAATTGAATCGTGGTTTGTGTTCTCGAATCAGTTGACGTTCAAGGATCAAAGCTTCTTGAGGCGTTGTCGTTACAATGCATTCAACATCATCAGCACGAGCAACCAATTCTGGAATCATTTGACGATCTGGATTCGTTGCGAAATACGATCTAATTCGTTCATTCAAACGAGTCGCTTTACCAACATATAAGACGCGACCTTCACCTGTCTTGAACAGGTATACTCCCGGTGAAGCAGGCAAATCGATAGATGCTGCATCGACCGCCATGCCGAATCCTTGCGCTCATAGGTCAAAAAAACCTGCATGACTTCAGTTAATCAACAAAAGGACAACATCAAATGCAATGTTGTCAAGGTTCGGTCTGAGTTCCGATGTTAACGCCAGCAATGCTTCGTATTTTGCGCTGGTTAGATGAGCATTCAGCAGCGCTTGAATCCGCTTGGGACGTTCCAAGAAGTATTTCGCTAGAAGGTATTGCTGATGGAATTGGAGTTGTCCGTTCGGCTCTGTTTCAACCAATGAGTACGTTGGAAGAAGATGGTTTGATTCAAACACGACAAGCTCATGTAATCGGATCTGGTCGAAGAAAACGAAAAGTCGTTCATATCACACAAGATGGACGTAAACAGATTCAACAAAATACAGAAGAGGTCCCTGATCGTCGTTCAAGAACATCTTTGAAGTTGAAAGGACAAGTTCCAGAATACACGATTCTTCATGGTCGTCAATCTGAGATTGAATCGATCCAAGAGGCCTTGGAACGAAATGCACCTGTTCACTTGCGCGGTATGCCTGGTATTGGCAAATCTACACTCGCACGTTCAGTCGTTCAAGAATTGGCCGGGCAAGGAATTCAGGTGCATTGGGTTCAACTCGATGCGTATTGCGATGTCCATGAAGCCATGCAACGAATGGAAGTTGAAACCCCTCAGATTCTCGATGTTGAAGGTTATGCATCTCTTTTCGAGCAGGAGAATATGTTGTTGGTCTTCGATGATGTTCATGCGATATCTTCACGTCATCAATCATCCTTCTCGAATCTCTTTCAAGGACTCCAGAATCACAATATTCCGTTTATGCTGCTCGGTCGAGACCGAGATACCTTCTCAATTGAAGGAGAGTATGTTGATCTCGGACCACTGGAACAAGCCGATGCTATCGAGTTGCTGAATCCTGAACTTGGCGATGAACGTGCCTCGATTGTTGATACATTAGGAGGACATCCTCTCGCCATTCTCCTTTACGATGCATCGACTCCACTTCCAGAGACCAATCAAGGAGTTCGAACCTACGTTGAACAGGTTGTCCTGGGTGATGCATCCTCTGAAGTTCACGAAGCGATGTCGCCATTCCTCGTACTACCTTTTCCGGTTCCTGCAGAAAAGATGCCAGACCCAAATCACGTCCCGTTACTCGATGAACACACCTTGTTGCGATGGGGTGTAAGGGATTCGACAATGGAAATGCAACATCTTATTCGCAATGTTTGCAAATCTTCGTTGGAGGATTCAGAAATCGATGCATTGCACCTCTCTGCTATTGTGCATTGGGAAAAAGAGGACGATGCTATCGCATCGATTCTTGAGTTGCATCATAGAATTCAGAGAGGTGAAACAGAAGTTTCAAGCCATCTTTCAGTTCGAGCAAACGAACTAATGGATGCATATTCTGGTGCGTTTGCGACTCTTCTCGATGATGCATTGGCCAATGAGGGCGAGAATCTTGAGTTAATTGAACTTGCATCACAGCATGCATTGAATCGGGCAGAGGTTGAGGTAGCAAGAGACTACATTCAGAATTTTGATGACCCACAACTTGCAAACATCCGATTACAAATCATGCAATTTGAAGGAAAGAAGGATATCATGGAGGAACTTGAATCAATGCTGGATGGTGTTGAAAAGCCGGAGCAAAAATTACGCATTCAACTCTCCGTTCTTTCTCGTAGCATCGATGATATGTCATCGAATTCTAACGAGGAAGATTTCAATCGTATCAATCGGCTTATCGATCAAGTCAATCTTCCAGATAAAGAGAACGAACGGCAAGTAATTCTAACAACGATCGTTGTCATGCGTCATAGTCTTGCTATTGAGCGAGGTGATATCGATGCAGCGAACTTCTTGCTCGACCAACTCAAAGGTATTGCATTGGCCAGTGATCCATTGATTCAATATCTCACAACAAAAACAGAATTGAAATCGGTTGATGCCCGTTCTGCAAATGCTGCACTGACGCTAAGGAATGCAGAACTTACTGCCTCGCAATTACAGCAGCCTTTGTACAAGGCTTCACTTCTCTTGCTTATTTGTGAACAATTGGTCGAAACACAGTTGCCTAGAGCGCAACTACTTCACGAACAAATCGATATTCAATTCATCGAAACAATGGATGTTCCATCAGCGCGAAGAGTTGTTGCAAAATGGTGGGAAGTGAAGTCAATGTTCGATGAAAAAAACCGGATTTTCGCTCTTCGAGAAGCAATCTTGCGTTATCGCTCGGTTGGATGTCCTAATCGCGCACGTTCGTTATCAAAACGTATGCACAATATCTAACTACAATTCAGCACCAATCATGGTCTTTGTATCTTGAATGCCATTCAGGGGGCGTATTTCTTCCACGATGCAGCGAGTAAGTGTAAATTCATCATCGGCTTGAACACGAGCAAGGATATCGAATTCACCAAACAACATCCATCGGTCCGTTACATGTTCAATGTTATCAAGAGCGCTTCGAACGCTTTCTTCCTCACCAGGTATGGTTGTGATCAATACAAATCCTATCGCCATCTCTTCACCTCAATATTCAACTGCAATGAGTGTCTGCGTGTCTCTAATTCCTTCGATGGTTCTGAACTCTTTCATCAATAAAGATGTAAGGCCCTTAGCCGAATCACTGCCAACGTGTGCGAGAAGGTCATACTCCCCATATAGCGCATGGACTTCTTTGACTGCACTATGCGATGTTAAGGCAAGGTAGACCTCTTGTTCATGCGATGGTTCGGTCTTGACGAGGACGAATGCTTCTGGCACGGAACATGCTTGAGAAGAGGGGTTTTATCGCTTCGGGTCCTATGCTTTCAACAAACATGCAACGGGTGCCTTCAAATGCTATCGCTTTGGATGGGAATGTATGGAGAGACAACAAACACTCCTCGCTTTCAGTTTGTTGGCTCTCCTTCTGTTAATGTCTATTTCTCCTATAGTCCAACCCTTTGAGGAACAAGAAAATGAAAGTTCAGAAGTTTCAGCCCGAGCTACGACAACATGGTCTGGTACGGTGACACTAACCAGTGATTACTTCGTCAATGTTCAGGATGAATTGCTCATTACTTCTTGCACAAGTGTTGTGATGTCTCCAGGCATTCGTATCTATGTCGATGGGCGTTTGACGGTTCAAGGAACATCAACTTGTCCAGTCGTACTTTCAAGTTCTTCAACCACGGGTGATCATGAAGGTATTCAGTTCAATGCATCCTCGTACGGACGAGGTAGTACCGTCAACCATTTGCACATTGAAGATGCGATTTATGGTATGACATTGTACGGTTCAAATCCGATTTTGAATAACGTTACCATCTTCAATCCGGATCGTGTTGGTATCGACATGTTTGGAAGTTCCAGTCCAGTCATTCGAGACTTACATGTAGAACAAGCAGGCCGGTCCGTTCCATTCCAAAACGATTGGCGATATGGCATTGGTTTGTCTGTTGGTGCTGGATCAACACCCATCGTTCAAGGAGCCTACTTCACAGACCATCAACTCCGCGGCCTGAATCTATGGGGTGCTTCTGGAGGCATTTATCGAGACATTGTAATGGACAATATCTCGGGTTCAGTACTCGGGGAAGCAGCAGGTGTTTGGGTCGAAGACAGTGTGCCGCTCTTTGAGGATTTAAGCATCGATAAAAGCGATACAGGAATCATTGTTCGGCATATCGATGACTCCGGTTATACGCGAGCTGTGTTCAGAGATGTTGACATTTCTAACAGCATGTATCGTGGCGTTTACTTGGACAAGAACAATCACACGAATTATACCAATTATGAAACGGCTGATTTCACCAATCTTACCGTGCAAGGAACTGGTTCTTCTGGTGCCACATCTCCGGGTATTGCAATGGCTGCGATCGAAATCAACGCAACTGGTGCGTGGTTGGAGAACGTTCTCGTTGAAGACGCCTCATCGGTTGGTGTTCGGCTGTTCTTTGTCGATTCGAGCACAACGCTTCGAAATATGACAATACGTGATGCTGGTGAAGCAGGGCAGGGCGCTCATTCAGCAGGATTGAGCATTCAAACCTCGTACTTTGCGGCTAATCTTGAGGATATTGAAATCAGTGGCTCCCCTGGTCCAGGAATTCATTCATCGAGCGGTGGCTCGCTTCAAGGCTATGATTGGAATCTTCACAACAATTCAGAGCAAGGACTGTTCATTGATTCTGCAACGGTCGTAGTTGATGGATTATCGACTGCAAACAATGGTTATTCGGGCGCTCATGTATTCGATGCGCGTTACATTACCATCTCGAATCTAACTTCTATCGACGATGGCGCACTCGGTTCAAACGCGATGGAGCAGTCTGGTTTATCCTATCAAAAATCCAACGATTTGGAGACGACATCTGGAGATGTCGTATGTATGAATTGCCACATAGAATCATCACAAGGTCATGGCGTTTACGTTATCGATTCGGTCGATCTTTGGCTTGATCAACTTTCCATTACTGGTATCGATGCATCCCTCCCAGCGATGTACGTTGACAACGGAGGCTTGACACTCGGTACACAAGGAGGACGATTCAACCTCTTGAATGCGAACATCGAACATGAATCCTCGACACAATATGCATTGTACATTGAACAGGCTGCTGGAACCATCGACGGCTTGACTCTACAAGGTAATCATAGTGGAATCTATTGGGATGCGAATCATAACGGGAATTTCCCGTCGACTCTTAGTAACACAGAATTGATTGGAAGCGAATGTCTTAAACTCATCAATCATCCTGATTTAGGAGGCTATGGAAATACCATTGGAAACGATTGTAGTGGGCGAATATGGGTTGAGAATTCCGATGTTAACTTCTCGAATTTGAACGATGCAAGTGGCTTGCACATTGTGGATTTGGATGCTTCTTCAGTCATGCATTTGCATCAACCAAACAACATCGATCTTACGATTGCAAATATTCCGTCGGGTGCAACCATAGATGTTGCTTGGGATGTAACGGTATGGGTTGTGAACAACCGCTCCAATGGTATTCCGAATGCCTATGCTAACGTGAGTTTCACGCAGTTTGAACCATCTGTCTCCGAGTTTACAAGCGATCTTGGAGTTGTCGAATTAACCGATTTCATTGCCCAACGTTGGACGAATTCCGGCGCTTCTACCATCAACGATGTTACGGTAGATTGCGGATACGATAGCGAGAGTAACACCACAACAACGAGTTTCGATGGTGACAAAGTGATGTATTGTGTTCTTGAATTGGATAATCAACCACCATTCCTTAACTGGACCTCGCCAATGGATGGGGATGTGTTCCCTTCACAGGGACAAGTGCTGTTCGATGCACAGCAATCATGGGATTTGGATGACGATCCTCTGACATTAACATGGACTTCGTCATTGGACGGGGTTATCTCATCGGCTCAAAGTACGGCTCCATTTTCGGTCAACGATGGACTGTCTGGAATCATTCTGAGCGATGGTATTCATGACCTTACGTTGGAAGTATGCGATAATGCTGTACATTGTGTATCCGAAACGAGAACAATTGAATTGACCAATCTCGCACCAGAACTCAACGTTTCTTTTTCCCCAGCAGTTACGCAATGGAATGAATTGATCATGCCGCAAACCGGCACTGTCACTATCAATACGACAGGGACATTTGACCCTGAAGGTGATGACTTCGCTTGTATGATTTCCTTTGGAGGTTACAACCGACAAGGCACTGGATGGGGCAATCA
>DAKS01000013.1:857-20001 GCA_002499195.1 Euryarchaeota archaeon UBA443 | reverse complement strand
TCTGTATCGCCACTGTCTTGATCAGAGAATGTGTAAGTGAGCGTGATATCATCGCTTGAAGTTGCAGCGACTGGTGAAATTTGGACATCGGTTACTGTTGGAGGGTTATTTGTTGCGACTACCGTTTCCGTGATTGTCAGGCTGGTGGTCGACCAAGAATCTCCATTGTTTCCACTCCCACCATTTGCGGCCATTCCAGCGATATCAACCACTACTGATCCACTGCCCGCAGAAGGTGCTGTCCAATCAAATGTCCATGCTCGGTTTGCATTATTTGTATGAGTAATTGAAGTCCCACTGACCTTGACCGATGTACTTCCTCCTGTAGCAAGAGTTCCTTTGGAGACCTCAACATTGAATCCTCCCTTTGTTCCCGAAACACCACCTGAAACGGAAACTTGGATCGAATAGGATTGACCGGCTACATAACTTGAAGGGAAATTCTCTGATATTGCAAGAGAGGAAGTACTACCTCCATGGCAACCACAACCTCCAGAACTATTGTGTATGCCGTTCGAATTTGCTTCAATAACGGGTGAAAGCAAAACCATTGCAACCACAGCAGAAAGGAGGATGGCTTTCAGTTGCATAACGGAAAATGAGGTTCAATTCGTTAAGAATGTTCGTTCTCTACGACAGAAAATTTCTCAATAATCGAATAATGTTGGGTTAGTCGGCAGCCTAGTCTTGTCCTCGGCAACGTTATCTGCGGATAATTGCTTCAACAGCGCTTCTTCATCCCATATCTGAACGTCTAACTTTTCTGCTTTCGCAAGTTTCGAACCTGCATTCTCTCCGGCTACAAGAATTGAAAGATTGCCTGAGACGCTACTAACCACTTTGCCACCAGCAGCCTTGATTCGTGCTTGTATGCTCTTCCGCGATTCAGATAAAGTTCCAGTAACGCAAAATGTCATTCCTTCGAAAGGCCCTCCTGCGACAATTTGCTCCTCTTGTTGAATAGTTAATTGTGAAATAAGATCAACAATATATGTCATTCGTAAATTAATTCCATCGCGAAGTTGCAAGGCTACAATTTCCCCAACGCCGTCAATAGACGTTAATTCAGAAACTTTGGAGATGTCGTCAATACTATCTTGCAGCCATTGCATAAGTTGTTCTGGCCGTTCGAAATGATTCGCAATCGCCGTTGCAAGTTCCGGTCCGATTCCAGGTAGGCCAAGTGCACTAAGGAACTTGGAGAAGGTCATTGAGCGGCTTTTTTTGATTTCATTTAGGACATTATCCGCCGACTTTTGACCCATGCGATCGAGCGAGAGAAGCATCTTCTCATCGAGACGATACAAATCGGGGATGCTTGAAATTAAACCTTCATCGATCAGTTGCTCAACGAGCTTCTCTCCGATTCCATCCATTTCCAACGCTCGGCAATAATAGAGAATGCTACGCCCAAGTCGGGCAGTACATTGTACATCAGTGCAACGAATGAAAGCCCCTTCAATTTCAATTGGCCCTTCGCAGGCAGGGCATGTTTGAGGAGGAGTGATTTTACGGCGCGATGGTAATGTTCCAACAAAAGGTTCGCCATCGGCATGAATGCGGCCATCAATATCGTCTTGAGTTGCAGCACCAAGGCCCGCCTCAATTTTTGGAATGACATCGCCTCGTCGCACAATTCGAATCTTGTCCCCAATTTGGATACCAAGTCGCTCAACTTCTCCAAGATTGTGTAATGTCGTATTTTCAACGGTTACGCCGCCAACTCTCTGAGGAGCGATGCGCGCCACTGGCGTGATGGTACCTGTTCGACCTGTTTGCCAATCAACGTCAAGAAGTACCGAGGTGGCTTCCTCTGGAGGGAATTTCCACGCCAACGCCCACCGCGGGTGGTGAGCGGTCATTCCCAGTAAATCTCTTTTTTCTAGGTCGTCGACCTTGAACACGAGCCCATCGATTTCGAAACTGTAAGATTCTCGGCCTTCACTCCAAGTCTGCGTTTCTTTGCAAAGCGAAACGATGGAATCTGTTTCTGTTGTAGAGTCGTGGACAACCCAAGGTGCTGGCTTGACGCCGGCTGTTTTGCTCAGCCACTCAAGAATTGTACTGTCGAACATCTCATTTGGAGGTGCCATTGAATCGGGATGGCGAGCTTCAGAAGAAGGGAATTTAGCATCGTAAGCAAGGAATACCAAATCACTCGCGTCGGCCTTCCCATCCGCTTTCTTTTGGCGCAGTGCTCCTGCAGCAAGGTTTCTTGGATTCGGTGAGATATCACGATACTTTTCTTCAAATACAGATAACCTCATGACGACCTCTCCTCGAATGTGGACATCTACTTCGGTACCGAGTGTGTGCGGCACGTTTTCCACCTTACGAGCGTTCTTGGTGACGTCTTCTCCTCGATCTCCACTTCCTCGTGTTGCTGCTCGAACTAAGCGGCCTTTTCTATATTCCAAAGAAAGTGCTGAGCCGTCCAACTTTGGTTGGGAAATGAATCTCGTTGATTCCAATGAAGATTCTTTGACAAAATGGGCGATGTCTTCATCGTTCGTCCCTTTGTTAAGCGAGCGCATAGGGAACATGTGGTCAACCTTGACTGTTCCAGGGTCGATTTCAGCTCCAACGCGTTGAAGTTGTGGATGGTTGGAGTCAAGTTGTTTTAGTTCATCCCAAAGTTTGTCAAATTCAGCATCTGAAATTTCGTTTCTCGCTTGATTGTAATAGAGATCTGAATGGTATGCGATCTGTTCAACTAACCATGCTACGCGGCTCTGGTTGCGAGTACTTTCTTCGCCTCCTTGAGCCATGCATTACCACCGACTCGACCTCATTTAAGGTTCCCGATTTTGGAGTTTAAGTTCTACGAACTCTCCATCTATCATTGGACATCGCGTCATCACAATTTTTGACATAATACGCATGTGTATTTCTGCAACGACAAAGACGGTTGCTTCAAACATATGGCCTGATTTTGTGACAAAATCATCATCAGCAAAAGTAGCATGTAGATGAGTAAATGCCGACCCATCTTCATGACGAGCAAGATTTCCCTGAAGTGTCACTAGTTCTGCTGGTTTCTCAAGTGTGCGGCGGTGATAGGTGAATGTATCATCCATGTAGCCAAATGTCGAATTCATCGTCCGGCCAATTCCGCTTGTGATAACAGCTCCATTAATTCCAAGTTCATCCGCAAGTTTGCGGAGTGAGGCGTGAATCTCTTCACCCGGCTCTAGAACCACTACCACATCATCGCCACTACGCGCCCATTCCATGGTTGAAACACATCAAGGAATCACTTAGCCATACCCCTCATCATTCCTCTTGGTCTGGATGAAGAATTTCGATGATTTTCTCAGCAGCGATGTCAAGATCTTCTCGATCACCTCCTAATGGAAGTGGTCCGAATGGCCCCCATCCTTTTCGAAGTAGCATAATGCGGTACTTTGGTTGTCGCTTAGCCAACACAAGCCGATTCCATTCATACCGTTGGCCATCAGCGAAAAGATGCGTTGATGTAACTGCGTATCGTTTTGGAACTAGCAACGAAATGATGTGTAAACCAAGTAGGATATCCCAGATTATCACGTACGTTATCGGCGTATCAGAAAAGGAAGCAAAACCCCATGGTAATGCCATCATAGCGGCCATCGAACCTAGATTCGCCCATTGGCGAAACATCTCATGATTACGTTCACTTTTCCAAGCAAATCCATTGTTTGGCAGGTGTCCGAATTGTGGAATGTCGAGGTGTTGACGAGTAAGCCACCAAGCATCCCATGCAACTATGGCACTAAGGATGAAAACCATCGCAATAGCAACTGGTTCTGCACTTGGAAGCATCGTTTCACCTCAAAGCATACGCTCATCGATATCGCCTAACGTCTTTGGCCCGCCACCACGGACTCGAACGAAAAAGATGATGAGAACTAGTACTGCAATCGCTCCAATCAAAATCAAAGCTGTAGAATTCTCTCCTGATTCGCCAAGAGAACTGCCTTCAAGTTCGTCTGGAGTTCCATCTCCATCATCATCTTGGTCTTCAAACAGAGTTGTTGACATTCCAGGAGGACATTCAATACGATCGGGTTGTCCATCTTCATCCGTATCGATCCAAGCACACGGATCTTTTGGCCAAACGTCTTTTTCATCCAGGCGGCCATCATTATCGTCGTCCGGATCATAAATATCCGGGCCACATTGCAAGCCATTCGTTGCATCGAACCATGTGTCTGAACTGCATGTCGAAATCCAATCCCCATCTGTGTCCAATTGTGTAATTTCAATGTCTACCTCAACCATCGTGGAAAGCCCGAGGTCGTCGGTTGCAATCAATTGAACAACAAAGAGTCCAGTGTCCAATGATGTGATATTGAATGTAGTTGAGGTTGCCTGGCCTTCCTTAACTCGTTGATTCTGTGCATCAAAAACGGCCCATGTAATAGCAATATCATTCAATTCGGTTGTATCATCAAGCACCGTCATCAAAACTTCAACAGGCACTGTTTCCATATATCTTTGACCTGAATATGGGGATTGTATAGAAAGGGCAGGAGGTGCATTAGCGATGAGTGTGATCTGCACGTTTTGTTGGGAGTCCGTTCCCACCGCAAATGTATCAGTTGTTGGAAGGCTCAGGGCCGATAGTGCCTCTACAGTTGCTTCAGTAATCGATGTTGAGCCATCCACGGTGGTTAGAGTGTGAAGCATTTCAATATCGATAAATGAGCCTGAAAACTCTATTGACGACATCAATAATTCCGAAGTTAACGTGTATGTTGCCTCTACAACTTCACTATTGAGAAGTGCATGAAGTGAATGGGCCGACCATTCATTCAACAAACCGTCCACGTCAATAGATGTTGAACCTGTTAGTATAGAATCAACAGCATCAACGGTGCTACTTGCAATCGAAAGGTCTCCTGTCAACGTGGATGATTCTATTCGAAGATCAAAGAATTCGGCCGATACTGCCTCAATTGATTCAATTGTAACGTTCCTCATTACCACCGGAATTGGATCTTCAAAGTCATGTGCGTGGAGTTTTAATCCCACAGAATAATCACTGATCTGAACTCCATCAGCGAGAACTGGTTGGGATAGTCCGTGCCGTATGGTCAACCCTACTCCCGAATTATCGCCTTCAAGGATAATGTTCTGCAACTCTCCTGAAGTTTCATCGAGGTCAATACCTGGTGCACCGAATACCGTGAGATTACTCAGGGTGATGTCCTCGCACATGAAGGCAAATAACCCTCCACTCTGACCTGCGTGTATGTTAGAATCACTGATGTGAAATCCATCCTCAAGGGATTGCATACGAATAACATGATCTCCATCGAATTCATCGGATTGTACTCCAGTGATTTGGCCTGATACACCTGTCAAATCAATTCCATCCTCTAGCCCACTTCCAAGTGTTATGCCATGAATATCGATTGAGGAGAGCCTTGCCCAAATTCCATCTCCATTGCAATTGGATAAAGTTACATCCTGCAACACGATTGTTGCTTCCTGGCTTTGACTTTGAATGCACATCGAACCTGCATCTTGTAATTTTGAATCGATAAGTGTCAGCGAAGATTGGGATGATGAATAGATACTGATGAGGGGATCAGCTCCTGCAGACCGGGCAAATTGTGACCCTTGCGCACTGACTTCTCCCCGTCCTGCCATTGTGAGAAGAGGTGAGCCTTCAGCCAAAATTGTGCCAGACAAATCAATACGAGATCCAACAATTCCATCGAGAAGGAGTCCGCCCCATCGAGCACCAAATCCTGTTGATGAAATCGTGGCCGCTCCAGATTCAAAAACACCCTGAACATCGATTACTGCATCTGAAGAGATGCGTAATTCAACGCCATCATTGACTGTCATTTTTGTGGTTGATCCGATGGTTAAATCGCCCTCCAGTCGATAAGGACTCCAAGTTTCTTCAAGAATGAGCCATGAGGTGATTGTACCTGTTGGGACAGTGGATGCCATGAACGTATGTGATGTTGATTGTTGGGAATCCCAGGCATAAAATTCGGTAAAAGATCCTATTTGCATCGTGACCGTTTTGGTCCCTTCCTGAACATCGCCTTGCGAATCGACGGTGCGGGCAATTGTTTGTGCTGTTGCTTGACCGGAAGAATCCGTTTGAACGGTCTGACCTCCAACAATAATCGTTGCTCCTTCGACGGCAAGGCCTTTGTCAAGTACTTCGATGTCAAGGGTCGAAATCAATGAAAATGAGGCTCCTGAACCAACGGAAATGGCTTCGTTTGCCTGCCCCCCAATCATTTCAACTTCGCAATATGGAAAAATGTTTATTGTTGACATAAATCTAACATTGGCAATATTTTGAGGTTGCGAACAACCCCACTGAACGGGCGAT
The DNA here is from genome assembly GCA_002499195.1 of Euryarchaeota archaeon UBA443. Classification (GTDB taxonomy): domain Archaea; phylum Thermoplasmatota; class Poseidoniia; order Poseidoniales; family Poseidoniaceae; genus MGIIa-L2. Next base: position 13,664 of record DAKS01000013.1, on the reverse strand, counting down.
TGAACCTCCAATCCTTGGCCTTCTGATACCAATGTTGATTGGACACTCATAGAAAGAGAGGATGCATTCAATACGCCGTTATCACCAGTAAGTGTGCCTGATGGGCCTAGATCGACAACGGAGGATGAATCTACCATAAGTGCCGTATCTATGAGTTTGAGATGAGAATTGGTTCCAAATGTTAGATCCCCATTCAATTGATGGGGTTGTCCATCGGGCCTTGCTCCCAAAACAATAGTGGAAGATGCTGGAAGATTCCAATCACCTTCTGGAAGTGTAATGATTTGTACGGTTTGGCCTTGTTGATTACCATAGAGTTCCGTACTGATGCCCTGTCCATCGTAGAGCACTTCGACAATCGTTCCTGATGCGAGCAAGGGTAAAGATGCGACTCCATTGGTATCTGCATTGGAAATAAATCCGTACGCATACGATGTTGCTTGAACTGGTTGATCATTCATATCTACGAAAGAGACGTAGGTCTCATGTAGATAGCCAGAATCTGTAGTAGAAACACTACTTGTTGTTGGCCCCCCATAGAGGAATGTTCCGTCACCTACAGCATCACTCATTCCTTGTGCGGTGTTTAGTGGCGAGAAATCTCGAACATAAGCAATTGATGATTGTTCAAGAAGGAGGGGCGTATTGTGCAAATTTGCGACCCAATCGACAACATTTGCTGTTGATGATTCGCTTAGTACAAGGCCATAATCTTGTGCCGTAGTGGTTAGAGAGCCAATGACGATATTGGAATCGATAGCATGAAGTCCCCGGGATTTGCCATTGATGAAAGATGCAGTAGACGCTTGTAGAGATGAGTCTTCAAGATTCGCCCCGTAAGCAAATCCATTGGTTGTAATGGATGATGTTTCGAGCGTTGCATACCACGCTTCAAGGCCGAGCGAGGTTGTATCAAGACTGCTGTATGGCTTGGTAACTTGGACGTTATCCCATTCATGCTGGCCTTCAAGAAGTTCCGCTGCAGGGCCTGCACCATCGTGAAGTGAAATGGTTGAGTCGCTTAATTCCGAATTCAAACTTGAGATAGACAATGCCGTACCGTTTGCAGTTAGAGTCGTTGATTCCAAAACAAGCAGGCCTGTTCCAGACGCTCGAAGGCTGATTTGATCGCCATAAATCGCTGAATCTGTCAGAGTGGTTGTTCCTGGCCCATCGACATCCATTCCTATTTCCGCGTTGTGAACATAAACATCGTTGAAAGTGCAATCGGTAAGGCAACGGACATCAACAACGGAACGGCCTGCGTTCTCTTGAGTGAAATTGATGTCGGAAAGTGTAACGCTATCCATCGAACCCCAAAGCAGGCGTTCTCCAGAGATGAGTGCATTTGATACTGTTAGATCATCGGCATCGGTTCCATCGACTACGAGAGCCACATGCTGGCCATAAATGCTTGAGATGGTGGTTGATGCTCCTGAATCTGATCCTATTCCAACACTTACATTTTCAAGCCCTAAACCAATAACATTGGCCATCCCTGAGACAATATCGATTGCAACACCTGTTTCGAAGAAGGTGACATCGTTTGCTGTCAAATCATTTGATGAAAGAATACCTGTTGCAGTATTCGTAAAGAGGCCTGTATCGATTGTAAGAATACCATGATTAACCACGGATTGGATATCGATGGTTGACATCGTTACATTCTCAGCATCCAAGGTTCCAGAAGAGGTAATATCGAACCCAATATAACTGTTTGAAATTGTAATGGATTCATGGATTATTGCATCGCCATAGACTTCCAATGCAGATTCAGCGCCAGATATACTGATGTTTGAGAGTACAGCACTTCCACCTGAAGAGATAGTGATTCCCCCCCATAGGCCTGCTCCCGTTGAGCCGGGGCTCGTCGAAGTCTCTGTTGTCATGAATTCAACATCACTGGCTTCCAAGATGCCATCAATTTGCAACCAATAAGTTTGAGCATCGATGATCGTACCTGATTCGATAACGAGTGTAGAGGATGAATCTACGGTTACGTTTCCATTGAGGACCACGTTGCCGCTCCATGTCGTACTGGTTGAAATGGTTGAATCTGCTGAAATCAACGGAGTGATTGACATCCCAAACATGAGGAGAATCAGGACGACTGCTTGAGAGCGCATGCATTATGCTAGCATTCAAGCCATATCAATGCAAGGCTTACAGGATAGGCGCATTCAACAAACTTGTGAGGAGTGGGCCTGCCCAGATTTGAACTGGGGTCTGACGGCCCCCAGCCGCCAAGTATAGGCCAAGCTAACCCACAGGCCCGTGAATCTCCTCACTTGTGCTGGGCGCTGAACGGGACAATTTCTTTGATCAAATCGATATGTCCAACATACATACGTCGACAACAATATCGCTCAAAACCAGCCTCATCGAGTGCATCGCTGATACTGATCCCTTCGGCAAGTTTATTGTTGAACTCATCCCATTTGTGAGCAATAACGGTACCACAACTAAAACAACGGATAGGAATTATCATTTTTTATTCACCTCATCGATATGACTTTTGCTTCTTGCGACGAGCACCACGACCAAGTTGGTGCTTCGGTTCTTTGCGACGTGGATCGTTGACCAATAGGCTTCGATCGAATCGTAGATACTCATCACGTAGTTCTTCATCAATGCCCTCTGCTCCTCCATTGTAATGGACGAGGCCTCGTGCAATTGCTGTTCGAATAGCATCTGTTTGACCCATAATTCCGCCGCCAGTGGTTGTTAAGTTGATATCAACCTTAGCCAATCGGTCCATGGCATCGGCGATGATAAGAGGTTCCATTGCCTTACGTCGTGCAAGTGCGGGTTGAAGAATTTCAATCGGTTCGCTGTTGACTCGAATTCGGCCCTTTCCAGCTTTGACAGACGCTCGTGCAATTGCTGTCTTACGCTTTCCTGAACTTTCAACGGATTTCTTCTTACGTGCCATCATTGTTCACCTCCAGTCCATTGGTGCGCAGGAGCACCAAGGCTTGCACTGATTTCGCCCAAGCGGACGAAACTCTCTGGCAAAGATTTGCGAATGTTGCTTGCATCACCCTCAACGTGACCCTCTGGAAGGTCGGAAGAAAGGTGAGATGGGCAGCCGATCTCAACGCGTAAGTTGCGAAAAGCGCGTCGACCACTGCTCTTTCGTTGGTATGGAAGCATACCACGTACGGTTCGCTTGAGAATCATGTCAGGCATACGAGGGAAGTAAGGTCCCTTACGTGCGTGATTCAAGGCGTACTTGTCATGATAGTTCTGGAAAACAGAACGGGAGCTTCCGGAAACAATTGCTTTCTCGGCGTTGATGATGATGACTTTGTCGTCACGGTCAGCCCGAGTTGACTTGAGTAGCATATCAGCAACGGTAGAGGCAAGTCGTCCAAGGACGAGTCCATCCGCGTCAAAAACGTAGGTTGTTGCTTCATCCAAGTATAATCACCCCGTTTCCATTTGGATTTTCGTTCATCAATTCACCATAGGTGAGAATACGCCCACCTGCGGCTTCAATCTTGGCTCGTGCACTGGAACTAACACTGTAGGCAGCGATGGTGCGGTTTCCTGTAACTTCACCTGATCCAAGCAGTTTCCCTGGTACGAGAATTGTCGCACCCTCAGGAGCGTAACGTGTTACGCGGCTTAGGTTCGGTTGGGCCCAGTTCTTGCGGCTCTTGGAGAGGCGCTGAGCAACATCTCGCCATAGTGCAGCGCCGGTGTCACGAGACTGGGCTTTCAGTTGGTCGATTAGACCGACCAAATCAGCGTTTGTCTTTCGTGTTGGCTTGCTCATATGACTCCCTCGATGCTTTGAGGCAGTCTCGCGACCAACCAACCCGTTATGAAGGCACCGACGCGGGCCAGTATCTAATCAAACAAGATTTCGCCTTTAGCATCAAGCAATTCTACAGTGAGTCCAGCAGCTCGGCCTTGGATGATGATCTCATCGTGAAGCGTATCTGAGAAATCGTCGAGAGCGCCTAGTGCCGTAATTCCTGCAACATCAGTCAGTTGATCGATTAGGTGATTTAGAACACATGAAACGCCATAAGCTTGTCCTGCACGGAAAGCATGATCTACGCCTCCAACCTCTGGGTCTTCGGCTTTCATTCTCAACATCACTTGTTGTGAATAGGCCACAAGAGCACCATAGAGTGCTTCGATGACTTGGGCGGCTTCGAGATCTCCGAGGAGCATCTGTGTTTGAGCAAGGGCCGAACGTACAGCATCGCCGTAGATTTTGTGCGCTTCAATCGTGTTATTCGTTTCCACTTGCATGGCTCGGTCGATGAGTAACTTCCAGTCTTCCATGACTGGACGAGAGCACATCCTACCCTTGAAGGTTGGCTCGTGCCAACATTCAGTGTAACCTATTCAAGATTCAAATCTTGAAATCGGAGGATTCACCTTCAACAATTCCCGCTTGTCGAAGTGTTCCGTCTGCAGCAACGAACTCTCCGGCCTTGGTTTGCTTCTCATACAATCCGGTCGCTTCGTAGCGCTTGATGTGCGCTTCTTCGCCCAATGCACTTGTTATGGATGTCGTGATCGTTCCAAGTGTTGATATTGCTTGGTCGCGTTGCATAACACCAATGTTGTGATCGGAATAACGTGCCTCTTCAAAGATGGTCAAGAACGCATCGAGTTGTTGCGGCGGAACCATATTGAAAGCTGTACGAACCGCTGCTTCGAATTCACGTGTAGTTTCGTAAACCTTCTTCATGAAACCATACTTTCTGAAGTGGCGTACTAGGTTCTTGTAACAATCAAAGATGATCTTGATGTATTCGTTACTTGCTTCGAGTTGCATCATCGCATCGGTAAGAATACCGCGTAGTGACTGAACTTGTCGTCGACTCATTACACGTCGGTAGTACAACGCACTCGCAACCAACAATGCCATCAGAACAATGCTGAATGCCATGGCATTTTCGGGACTAAAGAAGCCCTTTGATTCGAGTTCAGTTGCAGCCTTGTAATCAACAGCGAAGGTAATGTTATTCGGAGATGCTTGGAAGTTCTGACTTCCAACATAGACAGCAATAACCTGCCATTCACCACTGCACTCAACACCATCACAAGAGCGCCCATCGAATGCCCATTCGAAACGGGCAATACCTTGCTCGTTGGTGACGGTCTTGTTTGTCACCGCTTGCATGGTTACCCAAGCACCAGTTTCGTTACGGTATTGTCGAATAAACTGAATTTCTTCGTTCTCGATTGCAATGTCAAGGCGATCTCGCAAGAGAGCAACTTCACCGACGATGAGCGTCCCTTCAGGAACACCGGCTTCGCCGCCGTAATACCAGTTGGTTTCAACTTGTAGATCGACACGGGATCGTACGAGTACTTCCATTTCTATTTCCGAACCATTCAGGACATTTTCTACGTCCTTATCGCACCCGCCGGGGACATTGACATCCGGTTCAAATGCGACCTTGAGTAATCGGAAACCTTCCTTCTTTCCGCCCGTAAGTTCAACACCACGTAGCGTTGGGTTCTGAAGCGGATCTCCGCTAAACCATTCAACAGTTCCATCGAGGTCGTTTGTTCGAATCGTTGCAATAGGACGGATATTCTCGGCTGGATCAAGGTAGATGTTGAGACATTTACCGCCAACTGCTTGTCCATTGCTCTGTGTTAACAACGCGTCGATGTGGAAGGATTCCTTCAAGTAAAGTACTGGATATGGAATTCCTTCTACACTGTAAGTGTCAACACTAGACTTGAATGGCCCAACTTCGGTAATTGCGAGTGTTGAGTTTGAGAATACATCAAACTCGGTTTGAACCGTCTTGTTATCATAACGGAATGCATCGTTGTTATCGTAGGATGAATACGAAACGGTCACCTTGGTCTTACCAGCTAAAACGTCGGAAAGTGGACATGTGATGGAGTAGTTTCCATCAGCATCCGTTACCGCTGCATTACAATTCACCGGCCCGCTTTGACCATTCACCATCTCATAACTAATACGAATGGTTCTTCCTGGAAGTACTTCGCCGAGTTCATCAGTAAGTTTACCTGTAACAACCATTGGTTTCGGTACAACAAGTCCTGTTACCGGATCTACCTCGCTTGTGTATACAACTTGGTCATCGACGGACAGTGAAGTCCGTCCAATCAAGGAGAAACCATTTGCATTGTAAGTCATGACTGTTCGGTAATGGTTGTTACCTGGAACGTTGGCGCATGGATCCCATTGACCCTGCAGACCAAGATAGCTCGCATCAAGTGGAGCGCAGCCCTCGTTTGGCAAAGATTCCTCGAATCGAAGAATAACATTCACCGGTCCAAAACCGTCGGGTAAGAACGATTCAGGATCTGCTCGCAACTTGGTTGGAGAAAGAGGACTGATATCTGCCTTGAGACAACCGACTGTTTCAAGCCGGTCCAAGTTTCCGTCTTGGTTCAAGTCACGATCTGCAAATCCATCATCGTTACCATCATAATAACAGAGATGGGAATTGTCTGGTTGTGTTGACGGTAAGGAAATGACACCAGCAGAAGGAGCGAGTGTTGCAATAACCTGACGGTGTTGGATATTGTCGAAGTCTGTGCCCTCGAAGATAACATCGACTAAACCGCCGTTTGGAGCGCTTTCTCCGTCGAGATCGCGGCCGCCTGTATCGTACTCGAGCGTCTTGTTGTCATCCTTCACCTGCGCAGTGAAATCCCACAAGTCACCTGACTGGCGCCGGTTCCCATCGGTTGAAACAACTGAAAGGTATGTGCGCGAGACAACCCATACGTCTTGGACAGCATTGCTTGGTTTGAGAAGAGGCGTTCCTTCGTAGTCGAACGTTAGCGTAAACTGCCCAAGGTCATCCTCTGCTGTGATGTTGAATGGCATCTCAAAGAATCCATTCGTATCCGTATAACTCGTTTCAGTTCGTCCATCGAATGACCATGTGTAATTGACTGGTGCTTCTCGAACAGGTTGTAATGCATTGTCAATAAGTCGTGCTTGAATCGAAGTGTTGGTGTTTCGATACAATCGAGCAATGGAAGTCAATTCAAACGATGTTGTTCCAACCACTGTGACGTTGATGTATGCACCCGTTGTTGCCAAAGCGGATGAATTTCCAGTGAAATAGTAACCTGAATTCGTGAAATCCACACGCATTCCATAGGTTCCTGATGAGTATTGGCGTTCCCAAGTGAAGTTGTAGTCGTATTCGGCTCCAACACCTCCCTTGGTTATACATTCAACTTCATCATCAATGCTCTGCATTGGAATTCTGTTGTTTTGAGCATCCATACAATCAGGTCTCTGAGTAAATTGGGTCTCTCCGCCACTGCTGAAGATTCCGTTCTTATCTTTGTCTAGTTGAACTGCGACCGGTTCAATGGTCCAAGGAACGAGTGACCGGTTGGTAACTGAACCTGTCAATTCAAGGGATGCTCCCGTATCCATCTCTGGAACGATTTCGCAGCGAACTGGGCTATCTGGATCTGATGGATCGATTTGGCCACAAGGCGGCAAGTCACCGTCTCCACCGTTGACGAGGCTGATGAACCAATGAGTAGCGTTAACATCAACGAAATCGATAATGTTCGTTGCTTCACCAGTCAGTGATGTTGGATTTCCATCCCAAAGCATGCTATATGCCTTGTATGCTGAAACCTCATTGTAGTTAATGCCGGCTGCAGTCAACGCTGGACCGTGGTAAACGTAGCGCCAATTACCAAATGTCCCATCTCCATTGTTAATGGTTGAATCAAAGAATGTAATTGGGTGGATTCCCTCAAAGGTCATCGTTCCGTCAATATTCATGCGATGCATAACACGCATTGAACGAGCATTGTCATCTTCATCACCATGCAGGTACGGGAACGGATATTCCGCTCCTGCAAGTTCAGGTTGGACTCGCCCAATGTAGCTGTAGTCGCCTTTCGGCAAACTCGTATTAACTCGGACGTATTGATCCGATAAGCCATTGGTTTGAACAACGTCGTGCATCTTTGTATTGTTGTTCCAGATGATTTCTTCGAGGCCGCCTGGTGCTTTACCTGGACCGTTATCCATTGTGGAATTGAATTGGACTTGTTTCCAAACTCCGTTCGCTCCACCGGTTTGCTCAAAGGATATGGATGTAAGCCCGAATGAGTTTGCTCTGTATCCATTTCCATCAAAGTTGGTGAAGTTCGTTGGATGCGTTAGATTACCAAACAAGCCACCATAGAACGAGAATGTTACTGGAGCATATGGAATTGGATTGGAGTAGATACCACGCTCATAATCTGCAGCGTAGTACGAATAAAATTCCAACCAAAGTTGTTGTTCGTCGCTTCGGAAATAATCCCAGTTGTTGCTACTTGGATCGATAGTCATGTTTGCTTCAACACCAACAAGGTAGTCGGATGAGGTTGCACCATTGAATGCAAACATCTCTGTAACGACTGCATAAACCTTGTACGTCGTGTTGTCACCAACGATAATGTCTTCCGGATAAAGGAATTGACCGACGGAGAATCGTCCGTCTAAGCCCGACAAAATATTGGTCGTTTCAACTGCTGTAGTACCGTTGTCTGCCCACTCGATGTGGATTTGAACGGGAAGCCCGCTTGCATTTTCACGAAGGCCAGAAATCGGATTAATCCATTCTACAAGGCCGTTGAAAATTGCTGGGCTACGTGCATCAAGCCACAAGTTGTTTGGTATATCCAATGTAATAAACGTCAACGCCTTATCGTCTTCATCAAGAACACAGTCGTTGTCATGATCCCAATCCGAGGATTCGGCTCCTTGATAACATGGATCTGCTGTGAACCCTTCTTCAAGATGGTCATAATCCAAATCGTTCCGAGTGTCGTTATCGTCATCCGTATCGTTAACGTCAGGCCCCGTTGTGAGGTCGTTTGGATTTGCAAGGGCTTCGCCATTTCCAAAGTCATCGTGATCCCAAGGATTTGTTGAGTTACGGTTGAATCGTTCAGGCCAAAGCATGATCTCGTCTTCGTCGTGCATACCGTCTTCGTCATCGTCTACGTCAATGTCGTCACGATCGCCATCGTTATCGTGGTCAAAGGCTTGTGTCAGGGAGATAGCAAGTTCCAAGGTGTTCGAAATACCGTCACCATCCCAATCATCATCAGCCCAGTTAACGATTCCATCGTTATCGTGATCCCATGTGGATTGTTCTTCACCCCAGAAACATCCGGCGATTTTTTCCTGGTCGCCGTCTAGAATACCGTTGTTATCGTCATCATGGTCTTCGCCGTCTGGAACACCGTCGTTGTCATTATCGACGTCGTAAACTCTTGGTTGCTGGAGGCCCAGTGTCATTTGACCGCGGTCCCAAACAGCTTGGTAGAAGCCGTCATCATCAGCATCTTCATCGTTTCCATCGTCGTCGTTGTCGACGCAGTTGGCCCCTGAGAAGAAATTACCATTCTCTTGCCCTGCATCGTCATCCAAGTCGTCGTTAGTGTCGACTTCGAAATAATCCCATAGACCATCGTTATCATCATCTACGTCAAACCAGTCAAAGATGGAGTCATAATCATCATCCAAATCGATTGTATTGTTGTAGAAATCACCATCTACATCTCCGTCGACATCGTTCTTGTCGAGATCGGCTCCCAATTCATCAGGGAAATCGGCTTCTGGCCCATTGTCTGAGTTCCATTGCCAAACGCCTGTTGTCAATCCAATCCATGTCACGAATGCATCACGGTTGTTTTGCATCTGAGTGTATGTTATTGCTGAATCGATGACTCCGTCGCCGCCGAAATCGTAGTGCCAACATCCGCCTTGGGCCCCTGGAGTGCATGACCAATTTCCAGATTGTCCGCCGGCAGTAGCACCTTGATCGATTGCTGCGTCTGGTCGTGTTGAATATGGAAGGCCGAATTGGGCATTGACGCCATTCAGTGGCATTTGGTAAGCAATAGCGTAAGCGTAACCGCAGACAAATCCTTGCCCAATGTTACCGACTGTGTGGCCACATACACTCATGTTGAATGTACCGCCCATCTTGACATCGTTAACATCCATAATTCCGTCGTTTCCTTCGTCTTGGTCCCACCAGTCTGGCATACCGTCTGCATCTTGATCGGTGTCAAGTCCGTTAACGAGGGAATCCCCATCACTGTCAATATCCCATTCATTACCGCCGTTGTAAGAAGACCAGCGAGCGAAAAGGAACCAGTAGAATTCAGGAACGTTTCCTGGTGTTGGAGGGTTGGTTGTACCATCGTATCCGTTGTAATCGATCATCATGTCTGAAAACGGATTGTGCCAAAAGACCATTGCCCAGTAAGAATCTATGTTATCGGTGTAATCTTGGTTGTCGCCGCTTCCATCTAGAGGTCCAAGATCTCCAACCGGGTAGGAAGGTTGTTGGAATGCATCGTTCAAGTCGGGGTCAACTGCACCACAATTGCCGTCATCGGGATCGAAGAGGTCTGAAAGACCGTCGTTGTCATCGTCCCAATCAATATCGTTCTCAAGTCCATCTCCATCGATATCGGAGTCGACCGCATTCGGCCCATCATCGCGATACAATGCGCCGTTAATGGCGTGAAGATCTCCATCGTTGTCGAGGTCACAGTCCCAATCAATGTCAAGAATATCGATGATTCCATCGTTGTCGTCATCAATATCTTCCCAGTTGAGAACTCCATCACCATCCCAGTCATTGAACTGTGAAAACGATGCGCGGCGGGTTTGGCACCGTGGATCTGGATTGATTGGATTTGGATTAGCCGAAGTTGGACAGTTCCATCCGATGACATCGGATGCCTTATCCAATGGGAAACTGTCATTTTCATTATCGATGTTATCATCATCGAGGTCGTATTCGAAATTGGTTGCATCGCCACTAACCAAAACGTTTCCTGGGTTATCTGGGCTGGTTGTACCTCCTAGTTCTGGGTCCAACCAATCGTAGATTGCGTTGTAGTTTTGATCGAATGGTCGAAGGCGGTCGTCGTCGAGGTCCTGATCATAGTCAATCTCACAGTCAAGTCCTGTTTTGCTGTCTGTATCGCCCCCGGGCGTTTGGTATGGAGTATTGTTCTCGCGGGTGTAATCTCCAAGTCCATCACCGTTGTTGTCGATGTTAACACATGTATCCGGAACTCCATCGTTATCGTCATCTGGGTCAAACATATCGAGAATTCCGTCGTTGTCGTCATCTGTATCGGCAGAGTCAGGAGTTCCATCGTTGTCATTATCAGGATCTATGAAGTTTGGAATACCGTCACCGTCAAGATCTCCATCGACAATGTCGGTGAATGAAGGCGTTCCTTGTGCACCTTCTGCGCCTGGGCCTTGTCCATCAGCGCTAACACGTGCAGCCTCCCAAGTAACGTAGTTGACGCCACCGGAGTAATCTCGATAGTCAATAAAGTCCCATACAACGGGAGCGTCGAAAAGATTGCCTGCAGCAATATTACTGGTTGTAATAGTTGCATCATAAGGGTGTGAATCATCAACGTCAGCTACGTTATCATTGTCGTCGTCTGGGTCAAAGTAATCCATCAGACCATCTGAATCGAAATCGCAAGGCCATGTGAATTGATCGATACGGCCATCGTTATCATCGTCTTCGTCGAATCGGCCTGAACCTGAACCATCGTTGTCTTCATCGGTAACACCGTCGTTGTCGTGATCGAATGGGTTTTGATCTGCAAGGTAGAATGAGCCTACAGGAGTTGGGGTTGTAATCCAAGGGTGAAGTGTTGTCTCGATAACAAATCGGTCTGTGGAAACATTTCGTGGGTCGAATCCTTGTGCTTCGAGAGCGGCATAATCGATTGGCCCTTCAAGAATTCCGTCGTTATCATCGTCCCAATCGTCGATATCAAGAATTCCGTCGTTGTCGTGATCGAATGGATCTGTTCCATAACATCCATCAAAACGCTCGATGAGATCGTAGATTCCATCGTTGTCATCATCAAGATCGTACAAATCACTGATTCCGTCGTTGTCGTGGTCGTTTCGGTTTGATTCTTCGACGAGGAAGTTATCGGATGCCATGATTGCTTCAACAGCTGCTAGATCGTTGATGATACCAGATGAGACTCCGATGTCAGCCCACATGATGTCACGGAGAGAGGGGTGAACATCGTCTGAGTGGAATACTGTGGAACCTTCATATTGGCCTTGTCCTGCTTGGTCCATCGATTGGAGAGCAGGGCTGCTTTGCATTGAACGATATTCAACATCGATCGATGTCTCTTCTTGATCCCATTCGGATGGAACCATCATTGCAAGTGTTGTGCTCATAACCATCAAGAACACAAGAAGAAGTGATTTGAAGGCATTTGGTCGTCGGTTGATTTTGTTTCGGTTTTCTAGCATTTGCTCCCCTCTAAACAGTCTGCTGACCAAGGAACTGTATATGAAAACAATGGGTGATTGAGGACCGAAAGTATCACCCAGATAAGAAGGATATCAAAAGAAAGGAGCCCCAGGGGAGCTGGCTCCCCTGAGGCTCGGCCATCCGCTCGAAAAGAGCGGAGTTACGACTTGATTCTCAATCGAACCTGACTCAGTTTTCGAGGGAATCGAGGATTCCGTCGTCGTCATCGTCGTCATCGAGTTGGTTCTCGATTCCGTCGTTGTCGGAGTCAAATTGACCTGTGAGATCGTTGCCATCGTTGATTTCGAACCAGTCGCTTAGACCGTCGTTGTCGTCATCGGTGTCACTGAGATCCCAAATTCCATCATTGTCGTGATCGTAGCGGTAGTTACCGAAGTCACCATCTGCTTCATCGACATCAAGAATGTTGTCGTTGTCGTCATCAGGATCTACCCCGTCATCCATGCCATCGTTGTCGTGGTCACGGGAGAGGTCTTCGCCGTTCTCGCCT
>DAKS01000013.1:0-455 GCA_002499195.1 Euryarchaeota archaeon UBA443 | reverse complement strand
CTGATGCCATCGTTGTCGTGATCGTAAATGTTCGTGTTTGGATCATTGTCGTTCACTTCTTCATCGTCGTCGATTCCGTCGCCATCGTCGTCGCTGTCTTCAGCGTCATCGATGCCATCGTTGTCATGGTCTTGTGGACTTGCATCAAGATCGTCAGGAATTCCGTCGTTGTCGTCATCGTTGTCGAGGTTATCTGGGATACCATCGCCATCGTTGTCGGTTTCACCGTTTTGTTCCTGGTTGTCAAGCTGTTGACCTTGTTGTTGGTCGGTTTGCTGACCTTGTTGACCTTGCTGACCGTTTTGAGTCTGGCCTTGCTGCTGTTGGTTCTGACCGTTTTGGTTGTCACCGTTTTGGTTTCCAGCTTGTTGATCGCCTTGTTGGCCACCTTGCTCTCCACCTTGTTGCTGCTGACCTTGTCCATTGTCTTGCTGCTGGCCTTGTTGACCTTGCTG
>DAKS01000025.1:1026-9218 GCA_002499195.1 Euryarchaeota archaeon UBA443 | reverse complement strand
ACTGTAACCTTCGAGTGCTGCAGAACCTTCATCCAGAATTCCCTGTGCAGGAGATTGCCCTACAGCAGGGAGTTCACCTTCGAGCAGGTTTAGTCGATGCATTGCATCATCTTGTTCGGATAGAACATCGCTTCCTTTGATATCAATCACCTTTGTAGTTCCAGTGACAGTTGCTTGTGCAACCAATGTCAATTCGAATGCAGTCGTGTTGTCTTCCGCCCATGCTGTGATGTTTTCCAATCCAGATGGGAATGCAGAAATTTGGTATTCCCAGTTTTCTTGATCATCGGTAGCTTCTGTGAATGATTCTGTAATTCCTGAAACGAACATCATGTTTCCGCCGAGAATCACCATCGCCAAAGACAATGCAAGCAGTGTAGCAAGCAAACGTGCAGGTTTACGGAACGTTGATCTCAATCCCAATCCTATACCTGGCGGAAGCGCTGAGGTAATCCGAGTTAGAATGCGATTTGGCTTTTTGTCCATTCCTTGCCCGAGAATGTCAAGCGGCTGCAATCGAGCTGCTTTCCATGCTGGACGTATACCAAACAAGAATGTGATGAGCAATGCAGACAAGGAGATTGTTGCGATAATGTCTGCATAGTGATGAGTTACGACAACTGGAATTCCGAGGAATGAGAAATAAAACGCCGTAAACGCACTCGATCCAATCGATGAAGTTCCGAGAAGTATGCCTAGCAATACGCCAGGAACGCCGAGCACAATTGGAACCAACAAGTATCCTGTCATGACGTCCCCCGTTGAAGCACCAATGGTTCGCAATACGGCGATCTCTCGAGATTGTGTTCGAATCAATCGATCCAGAGATACTGCGATGACGATACCGCTAATGAATAACAGAATTCCGAGTATAAACGGAATTGATTTCGATAGACTGTCCTTATCCAAACGCAGCAATTCAGCACTGAGCTGACCACGATCGAGGACATAACCATCCGCTTCAGATTCGTTCATTGCTTGCTCAAGTGTATCCTTGGTCTGTTGTAATGCGACTCCTTCGTCTTCCTCTGTATCGCTCAAATCGAAGTCAGGTGTGCCCAACAAATCGATGTTCAGTGTATTTCGCGAAAGAGCATCGTTTCCAGATACTTGGGCGAGAACTTCTGCATCCATGTACGCGATAACGTAGGTTGAATCTTGAGGTACAATTGAATCAGGATTTGCATAAAACAATTCCAATGGACTATTGGCAAAACCGATGACAGTAAAGGTCTGAATTCCACCTTCGCCGACGATTATGTCGATTGTATCGCCAATCTTCATGTTGATTTCATCGTGCAAAGCGAAGTGAGCATCGATGACAATTTCTCCTGCTGAAGGCGTCACAGACCCTTCAACAGACCAAAGCGTGTTTACTTCACCTCGTTCAATTCCATAGAATTTTGATGAGATCCAATCGACGTCTGTTTTGGATTGACCGGTTAAGATTAGACTTGATTCACACCCCTGATGTTCGATGGAATCACAGGCACTGGTGAGATTGTCTTTGTGTTCAACATCGTAACTTGTTGCCATAAGATCAGCAAAGTTGGTCTCAGCATAGAAATCGTCGTAGACTCGATCAGCATTTCGGGAATGCTCGGAAAACACAACACCAGCATAGACTGAAATCGTAATTAGAAGAACGACGGTCAAAATACGAAGTTTGGTGCGCATTAAACTACGCGACAAACGTCGTAAGAGCAGTGTGTTCAAGACCTTCACTCCAAGATTGATTGAGCCGCGTCTTTGATTTTAGAACCAATCTTTTTCACACCGTCAACGGTGTTATCGAGAACGGTTTCTGCCGTATGTTTTGCAGTCATAGCGATGCTCTTGAGACCGCCTGACTCGTCTTCAACAACCCTTCCGCTGTCCAGATGGATGATACGAGTTGCAAAGCGAGTAAGAGATTGGTCGTGTGTTACGAATATCGTGGTCATCTTTTCTTTTCGACATGTCTTGATCAGCGCTTCCATGACCATGGCTGATGTTTCCGAATCAAGATTTCCAGTCAACTCATCTCCAAGGATGATGCGTGGACTCTTCGCTAAAGCACGGGCGATGGCAACACGTTGGCGTTGACCACCAGACATTTGCGAAGGAAACCGGTTTTCAAGCCCTTCAAGTCCAACAGCGTCGAGTAAATCGAGCGCTTTTTGCTTATCCCTTGCTCCAGCCAAATCTTGGACGAGTAGGACGTTTTCAAGCGTTGTTAAATCAGCGAGAAGATTGAAGAATTGAAAGATGTAGCCAACGTTTTCTCTTCGAAATGTGGTCATTTTCTCGATGTGGCCTAGTGGAACATCCTCGCCATTGAATTTGTAAGAACCGTTGGTCGGAATATCAAGTGCTGCAATAGTGTTGAGCAATGTCGTTTTTCCAGAACCCGATGGGCCAAGAAGTGCTACAATTTCACCTTCTTCGATAGAGATTGATATGTCATCCAGTGCTTTGACAAGCGTTTCATCTTCACCATAATGGCGGCTTAGATTACTGAGATTTATGATGGCCATATCATTGCCATTTAACGGACTGATTTAGATGTTCTCAGGGGAGTCCTAAACATTCTGCCAGTCGGTTCCATTCCACCACAAGGTCGATCCATCGCTCATTTTTCGCCATGTATGTCCATTCTCATCGGTCCATTGATTCTCGACGGCAGGCTCTGCAACAACCTGTTGTTGAACAGCTTGAGCTTCTTGTGTAGGATACAGAGGCTGCGGGGATTGTACGGAATCAATTTGCGGTAGAGGTGTTGTTACCTTCGGTTCCAATTCATCGGAACCATTTCGGCGCATGAAAAGGACTCCTCCTAGTGCAGCCAAGACAATAACAACGCCAATGATGATCATCATTTGCATCTTGGCAGCATCTGCTTCTTCCTGAGCCTTCTTTTGTTCATTATCACCGACGCCATCACCGTCGCTGTCCATAGTTTCAGTTTCATCATTAGGGAATGCATCTGCGTTATCACCGACGCCATCATTGTCGGAATCCATTGTCTCTGAAGCATCAACTGGGAATGCATCTGCATTATCGCCTACAGTGTCTCCGTCCGAGTCCATTGTTTCTGTTGCATCGTTCGGGAATGCATCAGAATTGTCACCTACTCCATCTGCATCAGAATCCATAGTCTCAAGTGGGTCGTTCGGGAATGCATCAGCATTATCGCCAACTCCATCGTTGTCTGAATCATCCGTTTCTGATGCATCCATTGGGAATACATCATCACCATCGAGAACGCCATCATCATCGGAATCGGGATCTAGGCGGTCGGTTCCGTCCGAAAATTCTTGCTCATCATCAACTCCGTCATTATCATCGTCAGGGTCTGTATTGTCGCCTAAACCATCGCCATCAAAATCGAGCGTTTCATTTGGGTCCAGTGGAAGGGCATCTTCGAAGTCGTTGACTTCATCTCCATCCGTATCTTCATCGAAAGGATCGGTTCCAAGGATTGCTTCTTCGGTATCAAGAAGACCATCATTGTCATCATCGGTATCCGCATTGTCTCCAATCATGTCTTCATCAGCATCGCTCGCTTCGGTTGCATCATTCGGAAAAACGTCAGCATTGTCACCGACTTCATCCCCATCACTGTCAGTCGTTTCAGTAGGGTCGTTGGGGAATTCGTCTGCGTTATCCCCAACATTATCTCCGTCCGAGTCCATTGTTTCTGTTGCATCATTTGGGAATGCATCTGCATTATCTCCTACACCATCACTGTCACTGTCAAGCCACTCATTCGAATCGGTTGGGAATACATCAGCGTTATCACCAACGCCATCGTTGTCTGAATCGACTGTTTCCGTAGCGTCGTTCGGAAACGCATCAGCGTTATCGCCAACACCATCGTTGTCGGAATCCATTGTCTCAGAAGCATCGTTCGGGAATGCATCAGCATTATCTCCAACGCCATCGTTGTCGGAATCCATTGTCTCAGAAGCATCGTTCGGGAATGCATCAGCATTATCGCCAACACCATCACTGTCCGAGTCTGCCCATTCGTTCTCATCGTTCGGGAATGCATCACTCTGGTCGCCATATCCGTCACCATCCGCATCGTAGTCAATGATTTCAACAGAGTTGGATGAAGTAACTTCAGTTCCGAGATCGGTTCCGTCATTCGGCGTGATGGTCATAGTCCAGATGTCTCCGATTGAAGTAGCACTCTGACTGAGCAAATTGAGGTCGTTGTATTGGGGCACTGTTGTTCCCCCTTTCTTCCATCGAATTTCTGTTCCGGAATCAGCATCACCATCCGCATCGTTGAAATCGTAATTACTGAACAGATCTACATCGTAATAGGCTTGTGTAATGGCTGTTGTAGGCCCTGGCATGTCACTAATGTACACGTTTGAGGCTGTAGGCGCAGTGTTGGAGGATCCTTCGGGAATAGTGATCGAAGATGATGTCCACCCATCACCACTATTGGCATTGTTACCATTTGCAGTTAGAACTGCAATATCGACGCTGGTTGTGCCGCTTCCAGTAGAGGGCGCAGTCCAATCAAACGACCAAGAACGGTACGAGTTGGTGGTGTGGGTAGCGGATTGGCCAGAACTGTCCACCTTGACGGACATGATTCCGGTACCGGGGGTAGAAAGTGTACCTTTGTCGACGACGACATTGAATCCTCCATTGCTTCCTGAAACGCCTCCTGAAGCTGAAATTTGGATACTATATGTCTGTCCTGCAGTATAGGTTGAAGGGAAATTCTCACTGAGCGTTGCGGTACTGCCGTAATGACATGAACATCCACTTCCAGCTTGATTGTGGATTCCGTTTTGTTTTCCTTCCATCGTTGGAAGAGTAAGTACCATGAGGGCGATGATGATGATTCCAAGGCTACGTGTAAAGGCGTTCATATCGTGTCGTCATATGAATATTGATATAAGCAAAGTGGTGCACTGATTTGACAAAGAATCACCCAATTTCGAACATTGAGCATTTGCCAAAACCCGCGTCGCGATTAAATAGGGGAGTTTGGTCGCAGGGTTGCCTACGTTCGTATGGAAGGAGTTGAGATGCAATGCCAAAGCCATGGACCTCGAAGTTGATTATCAAGCAACTAGGGGTACAGAAGTGCAATGGGAGCCTTGACGCCGCTGTCGAAAACCTGACTCTTGAGCAAGCGATGAACGTCGCTCGTGAAAAAGCAGATCTCGGCCACCTGACTGGAGCCGATCTCAAGGCACAGACCCGAGAAGTCATCGGAACCTGTGTCTCAATGAGAGTCAAGGTCGAAGGTCACTGGGCTAACGAAGCCCTCGAAATCATTAGCAAAGGAGAATGGGACGAGCGCTTTAACTGAAACAAACATCACGAACCGCAGGAGAGGCGAAAGCCTCGCTGACTGCAGAGGTGAGACGATATGGAAGAAAACATCAATACCGCCATCAAGCAAGCCATCGAAGACGCTCCTGAGCGTAAATTCGTGCAATCGATCGACATCGCATTTACTATCAAGGATGTCGATTTGAAGAATCCAACCAACCGTATCAAGGAAGAGATTCGTCTTCCATCCGGTCGTGGACGTGAAGTCAAGATCGCAATGTTTGCTGCTGGAGAAGCTGCAACTCGTGCCCGTGAAGCAGGTATTCACGTAATCACTCCTCCAGAAATTGAAGAACTTGGAGGAAACAAAGGTCGAGCAAAGAAAATTGCTAACCAATTCGATTTCTTCTTGTCTGAAGTTCCACACATGGGATTGATTGGACGTTATCTCGGTACCGTTCTCGGTCCACGAGGTAAAATGCCTCGACCAGTTCCACCAACTCTCGACCCCGGTGCTCTTGCTACAGGATTACAGACCACAGTTGTCGTCAAGTCCGGTGACAAGATGACCTTCCATGCTGTTATTGGAACGGTTGAGCAATCTCAAGAAGAACTCCTTGCTAATGCTATGGAAGTCTACAACCGTGTTGTTGGACGCCTTGAGCGTGGCGCAGGTAACATTCGTTCCCTCTTTGTCAAGACGACAATGGGTCCTTCTACTCGAGTCGAGGTGATCATTTGATTCCAAAGGTTATGTCATGGAAGCGTGACGCGGTCAAAGATCTCTTCGAGGTTATCAGTGCTGGAGAAACACTCGCAGTTATCGATATTCACGGCGTTCCTGCAGATACCATGATCGGTATGCGTTCTGGTCTTCGTGACAATATGGAAATACGTGTTGCAAAGAAGCGCTTGATGCGACTTGCTTGGGAACAAGCAGGCAAGGACCTCGCCGTTCTCGAAGAACTCTTCGATGGGGCGGTTCAACCTGCTTTTGTTTCCACATCCAAGTACAACTCCTTCGAAGTGTTCTCAGAATTGAAGAAGACCGAAGCAGGTCGCCCTGCAAAGCCTGGTGACGTTGCTCCTGTCGACATTATCGTCGAGAAGCAAGACACTGGTATGCCACCTGGTCCAATCGTTGGTGATTTGAACTCCGTTGGGATTCCTGCAAAGATCATGGGCGGTTCCGTCCACATCCAAAAGCAACACGTTGCTCTCAAAGCTGGTGAAGTCTTCGAAGGCGATCTCGGTATGCTCCTAGGTCAAATCGGAATCAAGCCAATCGTTACAGGTCTACGACTTTGTGGAACCTACGAAGATGGCGTTGTCTTCTCACCATCTACACTCGATATCGACTATGAGCAATTTGAACAAGATCTCATTGGCATGGCTGCTGGCGGATTCAATCTCGCTTGCAACATCACATGGTTTACATCACAAACCATGCCAACATTGCTCGCAAAGGCAAGCGGAGAAGCGCTTGCTGTTGCACTTGAGGCAGCGATCACAACCGCTGAAACCCTGCCTCACCTTCTCGGACGAGCCCACAGCAGTGCTATAGGTATTGCAGGCTCGCTTGACTCCTCCGCCCTTGACGACGAATTGGCTGCTATGCTTGGTGCTGCTGCTTCAGCAGCATCCGCTGCAGCTGTCGTTGAGAGTGCGTCTGATGCCCCAGCCGAGGCAGAAGAGGAAGAAGAGGAAGAGGAAGAAGAGGGCGGCGGATTCGACGGCCTCGGAGATCTCTTCGGCTGAAACAAAACATTGAGGTGAAATGAAATGGAATACGTTTATGCTGCTATGCTACTGCACGCTGCTGAAAAAGATATGACCGAAGATAACATCACAGCCACTCTAAAGGCTGCTGGTGTAGATGTAGATGCATCCCGAGTAAAGGCACTTGTTGCTTCACTCGCTGGTGTCGACATCGCTGAAGCAATGACCCAAGCCGTCGCTGCTCCTGCCGCTGCTGCAGCTCCTGCTGCTGGCGGCGCTGCTGACGCCCCTGCCGCTGCTGAAGAAGCAGAGGAAGAGGAAGAAGAGGAAGCTGGCGGTTTCGAAGGTCTTGGTTCTCTCTTTGGTTGAGTTCAGAACTAGAAACACATCGCTCAAGATCATTGATGCCGAAGGCATCAACTGATTCCAAAGCGTTGCGTGAACTCAACCTGTGGAGGTCATCTCATCCCTGGATGAGATTCACGCAGCGTAACCCTAGCATCGCATGGTTCTTGCCATAGTGATAGGTACGATTAACATGGTGCGACGAAACAGTCTCGATCTTGAACTGAGCGTCGCTCCAGTCGATTGCATCCGATCGCTCAGGAAACTATGTGAAGACAAAGGATGGTCTCTCGAACGACATGAAGGCGCACGCCTCGTCGATCGTTTTGCTATCATTATGCCGATGGCTCAATCGGCACGAACGCTTGGATTGAAAGTTCTCGATGGACCATTGATGGGACTTGAACTGACAACATGGTCCGAAGTTCGAGGTTCGGCAGGAGCAGTTCACATCTGTTCGTGGATTCTTCCAGGTGGCCCTCAACATCCAAAGATTCAGCATTTGATGCAACATTGGGTTGCAAATCTACCTCGATGCCCATGGCGATGGACGTTTGGAGAACGATCAAAGATTGGTTTTCTCCTTCCAACATGGAAAAAATCACGACGTTCCTTCGCATCATTAGGTTTCAACACCGAGAAAAATGCATGGCCATATACTCCAGATTCGGAATGGATGAATCTAAATGAAGAAGAATAATCTACCGAAATACATAGAGGTCTCCACCTCTTCGGACAATACAGGAGGAGAATCGTATGGGCTTTCTTGACGATGTAAAAGAAGACCAAAAATTGCAAATTCAAGTGCTCTGTGTTGCCTTTTTCTTGATTGCATTCCCTTCATATTT
>DAKS01000025.1:0-689 GCA_002499195.1 Euryarchaeota archaeon UBA443 | reverse complement strand
GCTGCTACCGATGACCCTTCAGGGATGGGTGGTGTCGGCACTTACACTGTCACTCCTGACTTTTCAGAAATTGAATTTGCAAGTGGCGAAGAGTTGATTCAGGATGGAACACCATTCACACTCGCTCTCAACACAGATTCGGTTGATGCTGCTGGCAAGAACATCGTTGGCGTTCTTATTACGATGTCGTATGGAGAGAATGAGGAAGATGGAAATGGGCCCGGCTGTGTTTTGGGTGTTGCTTCACCACAACCTGCACCTGACACGATTTCAGGAATGGCTTCACATCTAAACTACTCAAACAGTGCAGAGGGGCAGAATCAGGGCGGTAGTGGTTCACATGAAGTTTCAACAGTGTGGTATAATTCCTCCGTAATTGGTGAAAAAATAGAGGGTCTTTCAGAATCACAGATTGTAGATGGGCTTGATTCAAAGGGCGCTGGAATGGGAGATTACAATATCGAAATTTCAGTTACTGCAAACTCTGGAAGTAGGCCTGGTTGTCAAAACTCAGATTCTGGTGAAACTGTAACTTACACAGTCAAACTCATCGTTCTCGATTATTCAATCACACCCTACATCGAGATTGAAGATATCTGAGGTGTTTACTTTTGACCAATTGGCTACATTATCATGCTTGGGAGGGTGTCCAAACTCGAAAGAGAAAGCATGCATTCATGCCTTTCGAT
>DAKS01000058.1 GCA_002499195.1 Euryarchaeota archaeon UBA443 | reverse complement strand
TGATCAAGACAGTGGCGATACAGAATCAGGGACTACTATTCATTGGTCTAAGAATGGAGTACATCAAACACAATTCGATGGATTGTTGACAATTTCAAGTGATGATATAACGCGCGGTGATGATTGGCAAGCATCGGTGACACCGAGCGACGGCCAAGACTTCGGAACCTCCGTGAATTCAAACACGATAACCGTCTTGAATTCCCTACCCTCAATTTCCTCTACAGCCATATCACCATCAAACCCAACCTCAGATGATGATCTTACTACATCCATCGCTGGAGACGAAGACAACGATGGTGATTCACTTACATTCGAGTACCGGTGGTATGTCGGAAGCGTCTTGCAAGATGGATTAAACAACCTTACTACGCTTCCATCTATTGTTACACGAGCCGGGGATAGTTGGGAAGTTGAAATCAGGGCATTCGATGGCGAGGGGCATTCTGCTTGGGTTCGCTCAAATGCAATCTCCATCGAAGGTCAGCCAAATACAGTACCAACGGTGGACAGTATCACAATATCACCAACCAATCCTACAACCTCAGATTCACTCATCGCATCATCAACCTCTTCTGATGCAGACATGGATTCCATCACTGACACCGAATATCGCTGGTGGAAGAACGGAGTGATGACAGCGATTTCATCTTCAATGCTCGAATCAACGACGACGACGAAAGGTGATGTTTGGGTGGTCGAAGTTCGAGTGAATGATGGAACTGACTGGTCTACATGGACACCCTCTTCAAATATTGAGATTCAGAACACTGCTCCTCAGTTAGAATCAGCGTCAATTAGCGCTACAGAAGTAACAACTGATCAAGACGTTACACTAAGCACAATCATGAGCGATGTCGATGGTGATACACTAACAATGAACATCGTTTGGGACCTTAATGGTACGATACAGCCGGAATATAACAATCAGGTAACTCTACCATCATCTGCGACGATTAAGGGCAACATTTGGACTGCTATTGTGCAGGCAGATGATGGTGAAGCAACAAGCTCTCAAAGCGAGACTCTTTCTGTATCGATTCTTAATTCGAAACCGCTTCTTTCCATTGCACTAGATGAAAGCGTAACATCTCAAGACGACCTCTCGATTGAAACAACGATTACTGATCTCGATGGTGATTTGACTGAGATTTCATCGATTACTTGGTTCCGTAATGGGTTCCGTGAAGGGTCACTTGATGGTGCAACAACGGTTCCATCATCGTATCTAGGGCCAGGACAAGAATGGAGCGTTGAAGTGATTGCTACAGATGAGGAAATCTCGGTACTTTCAACCGGTTCAATTATTGTCGAAAACGCACCACCAAGCGCCCAGATAACCGTTATCACCGATTCGTTGTACGGGGGTGAGCGAACGTTACTTTCTGCACATGATTCGACCGATCCGGACAATTCGATTGTTCGCTATCAATGGATTTGGACAGGCGGAGGCGCGTCTGGAGTTGAGGCTTCTTTCCTAATGCCTTTGAGCGGTTCAATCGATGTATCACTCACCGTAACCGATGAATCAGGAGCAACAAACACGACTCTCCTTACACTCGATTCCATTCCTGCATTGACATGTCCAAACCTAACTCAAACTGTAACCGATCAAAATGTTCGGCTTGATTGGACCTGGGATTCTTCTGAAACAGCATCCTTTGAAATTATGCGAAATGGTGTTACTGTTGGAGTAACAAATGCAACAACATTCAATGATAAACCGAGTTTAATCGGTACTTCGACCTATCAGGTTCAAACCATGCTCGGAGATCGAATTCTGGAATCATCTTGTCAATCTCCTGTAGTGGATGTTGTAATCGAATCATCAACAACCGATTTTGAGCAAGGACCATCCTCAGTTGCTGGTTTGGGTTTGGGTTCAGTGTACGCAATCATAGGGATTCTATTGTTCGTATCAAGTCTTTTACGCAGGGGTGAATAAACATGAAACGGAAGCTGGTTCTACTCATCACGCTTTCTCTCTTGATACCACTCCACGTTAGTGGTAATCCAGGTGGTGTTGGCAATGGTTTGGAAAATATGCAATGTGGTGGCGCTTGCCACGGAGATGCCAATCAAAATGCGACATCTAACCTACAACTTAGTCTCCAACCTTCTGGGACGGTTTGGATAGGTCAACCCGCTGAAATCACCGTCCAGATATCTGGCTTCGAATCTCACAATGTTGATCAGATCGGTATTTTCTTGCTCTCATCAACCAATGCGAACGGAGACATTCCAACCACTGATGGATGGAGTATACTTTCTGATGGAATGGGCGGTTCAAACAATTATATCGAATATGCATCCATCGATTCAGCGGTCTTAACCCACTCTTGGATTCTCCGTGCTGATGAGATTGGAGAGAAAATGCTCTACGTTTCAGTGCACCATGGTGATAATTCCGGAAGCGATGCTGGAAACCCCTTCTTTGGCATTTCCCAAGCCTTTGCAATCACCGTTGAACCCATACCTGAGAACCTTCAACGAATCAATCCAGAATACGAGCCGCCGACATCAAGAGAAATCGGCGAATCAACGAAATTATGCCTTGAGACGATTGCTGCAGGCAATGTCATCATCGAGTGGCGTGAACCTTCTGGCCAAGCCTACCAACTTGAGACTACACAAAACAATGAATGCTGGGAGGCCGAATTACCGGCAGCATTGACAACCTCAACCATCGAATGGAGGGCCGTACTCGAGGGGGAAGGTCCGCAGCAGACCACGCCGTGGTTCTCACTTGTAAGTGCTGAACCGACCTGGGAAGCTGATGAAACAGCACTATTGCTTCAATCGATTGCTCATCTTGTTCTTTTCTTTGGATTGGTTCTATTAGTTCGAAAACCCAAACCAAGGGATAGTGAATTCAAGGATTATTTGGAGGAGAACATATGATTGAATCTGCTACATTCCACGTCATGACGACCGAACTTGTAGTCGGGTCGTTTGCACTTGCAGGACTTTGTTTCGTACTGCATTCGTTCTTGATCTTCCAAAACAAGGATAGTAAATTCATGCCAATGATGGATACGACCGCCCATATCGCATTGTTGTTCGGGCTTCTTGCCCTACCGTTTGCAATACTTTCCGGCATTAACTCCTCGCCTAGCGGAGCCCATACCTCTCCTCTTCTCGCCAACAAAATGCTACTCTCTACTGCAGGAGGAGGACTTGCCCTAGGAGTCCTGTACGCTCGCTGGAAAATGCATAGTGATGGCTTTTCACAACATATTCACAATGCATTCGGCTCCATCTCAACAGGCTGCATGCTCCTCACTGCATCCCTTGGTGGAACATACACAAGAGCTGATTCTTTGACAGAATTTCTGCCGTTTGTTAAGGAGAATACACTTCTTCTTCCAAAATGGATGAGCATCGCCGTTATCGTTTTGATAATCGCAGCACTCGTTCTTCGACGGTCTTCAACCGTAAAGCATGGATGATGGCGATGGAGCCTCATTCGGTGCGGCTTGACTAAGAAGTGATTTCAACTGTTCTTCAAGCATCTGGGCTTCTTCGAGCAGTGGTTGATCGTCGAGATGTGTTGTCGGTAGAATTGAATTAAGTTTCTTGACCAATGCAGCAGCAGCACGAGCATCAGGGAAGCGAGGATCAGCCTCAACCATGACGCTCATGACATCGATAGCTCTTCTTCGGGCTTCACTCAGCAAAACACCATTGATGCCGCGAATGACACCACTGGTCAGCAATGGTATTTCCATCCCTTTGAGCATATCACAAACGTGGTCTGTGGCACCAATGCCTACTAGATCTGTATCATCTGTATCATCATAATCAACTGTCGGCTCCTCGATTCCAGAGTTTCCTCCAAGCCCTTCTTTGGAAAAGGCATCAACCAGAATGCCCATACGAATCTTTGATCCTTTAGACCAATCGTATAGTGCCCATACGATATCGTTGACAAGCGGACTTGGAATGACAAGTTCACTCATCAACAGAATAATCTTGTCACATCCTTCAATACTGCATTCAGGTTTACCGGCATACGCTCGAATGATTGGCATTGGTTTGCCATCGGTAACCAATGTTAGAGGAGGGAGGCGAGAGTCAACGACTCCGCCAACAAATTCAAGCTCCAGATTATCAATCAAATAATGACCAACAACGCTTGATACCATCCCCACACTTGGAAAACAGGTGATGACAAGTGCGCCTTCAGTTACAACGTCCGCTCGAATCTTGACGAGAGTTCCTTCCATAACCGCAACTTTGCAAGGAGGCATTCAACACTTTCGCCTTCAAGCGTAGGTTTCATGTCCTTCAAGGACGGGGCCTGTTCATGGTCGAAGAGCGCAAACACAGCCTATCTCCTTCTGCGTGGAATCGATACGAAACATGCCCCCGGATGTATTGGCTTAGTCGGCAGAGGTTGCCAAGGAAAGCAGGTATGGCTGCATCATTAGGTACGGCTGTGCATGCTTCTATCGAGGATTTGTTGCAGATCGATTTAGCAGGCCGAGAACCCGCTGAATCAAATTGGATTCTTGGCGAGGCCGATGCTTTGCTACGAAAACGATGGGAAGAAGAAAAACAAATCTTCCATGATACTCCGCGACATCCAAATTGGAAAGAAGATAAGTATAGAGAAGCCCAAAAGCAACAGAAGGGAGCGATCAATATGCTTCTTGATCATGTTGGAGTACAAGGCTTAGCCCATGACCGTATCACCATTGCATTATGGAAGAAAATCCAATCACTCACTATAGCTGTTGAAGGAGAATTGGTTACCAAGGATGGTCATCTGATGGGACGATTGGACCTCTTGCTTGCGGATGTCGACGACTCAGGGAAACTCACTGGCTGGTTGGTTGCTGATTTGAAAACCGGTAAGCCTCCTCAAGGCAAACTCAAGCCAGAAGTAAATCGTCAATTGCGCATGTATCGAGACATTCTTCTTTCGAACAATGAGAAAGCACCCCCCGTTCAAGCACAAGGATGGTACACAGATACATCATCAAAGTGGGATGCGGTTGGAGATAACGTCCTAGAAGCGGCATATGAGGCCTGGGATGCTACGAAACCATCAGAGACACCGCTTGATCCAACTCCGGGACAGTCTTCATGTGGAGGCTTTTGTGATTGGAAAGCATGGTGTCCCCACTGGTGGAATTGGCGACATCAAAACAAGTCTCTTCACAAAGGTGATTTTGCTGATGGCGTTGTGATTTTACATCAGTACGATGAAGGACGTTCAACAGCAACCGTCGAAGAGTGCGTACCTAGAAACGATCTTGGCGATGTGGAACCAACAGGACAGATGCGTAATGTAACGTTTGATGGACGCGGAAAAGAAGTCCTAGAAGCACTACTGGACGATGGCCATCAAGGACCAATTTTCCTTGGAAGTGCGATGATGAACCGAGAGGTTTGGCGCGTTGGACCATGGTGCGATGTGTTACCGTGGGCACCTATTCCTGATTCAGGTAAGCCTTGATCATTTGAACTGCATTTGCATCTTCAATACCATTCGGTGAAAGCAACCATTGAAGATAACGAGGATCGAGTTCGTTCAACTCTTCCAAATGACGTCCCCGATGACGTCCGACTGCGAGGACCATATGGCTACCATCCCGGCGAACCATGCCGTTAGGATCGACCAATTCCAAATCATCGAGTTGTGGGCCGAGGTCGGATTGAGCCTTTGCAGTAGAACCGGTCGCGCACCATTGCTCCACTTCTTCCAACGATTTTCGAAAATAACTCGGATGATCAAGCCCTAATTTCCAGAGAAGCAACAATGATGCAGCAGCATCTGCTGATGCATTGTGCGCATTCTCCAGAGATATGCCGTGTCGATTACATTGCGCCCCAAGACGGTGTGGCCGAGGTAATTTTAGCCGCCGAACCATTTCCAATGTGTCGAGAACGGCTTTAGGTTCAGGAGGTAGGGCCCCGATCCTCAAGAATTCATTTCGCAACATTGGAAGGTCGAATTGTCTGACATTATGGCCGATTAGAACACACCCTTCAATCAAACTCGAAACACTGTCAGCAATTTCAGAAAAGTCAGGTTGTCCTCGGACATCAGCATCCGATATACCGTGAATTTTTTGCGACTCGTAGGGAATGGGCCGGCGCGGATTAACCAACTGATCGTAGGAAATTTCGGAATTATCAACATCCGAACCGATGAGCGCTAATTGCACGATTCGATCTCGAGATGTACTGATGCCGGTCGTTTCCAAGTCGAAAGCGAGAACTCGTTCACCTTCCAGCAGTTCCATGCCTCCTCCCAATCCAGTGCAATTGAAGAACTATCGCCTGAACCATGTTGTTCAAAGAAAACCTTCACTCAGATTAAAGAAGGCCTCCCTGTACCAGCCAATATGGGTTTCTTTCGGCGTTTTTTTACAAAACAGGCCTCAAACACCGAGTCCGATGAAGATTCTACTGAAGACAACATGCTTTCTAAACTCGAGGAACAATACCAGCGAGATGTTGAGGAAGATGTTTCAGCAATTGAATCAATTCTTGAAGCAGATGAAGAGCAACTAGATGATTTAACAGTCTTGCCAGCACCGGATTATGATGAGCATGATGCCACCATCGACGATGTTCTTATCGATTCAGAAATGGAAAATTATTCCGAGAAAAATGTTGTTGAACATAGTTCGATTGAGGAACTTGGAAACCATCTTGATTCAGCAGCCATAATCGGTGATGTTTCTACCGAAGTCTCCTTCGACTCGCCCGAATAAACAGTGATTTGAATCAAACAAAAACGCTCAGAATAACAACATGGTTAGATATAGGACGAGATTGAGGGAAGGTTATGCAAGAGAAAACGCTACGGTCTCGTGGATTGTTTCTCACTGCAATTATGATGACCGTTTCACTTGCAGGATGTCTTGGAGCACTTGATTCGGCAACCAAACCTCGAGCAACCTTAGAGGCCTACCCTCTTCTCATTCAAGAAGGAGAAATGGTTACCTTTGATGCTCGCGAATCCGATGCTATTGAGGGAATTATTACTGCATATCGTTGGGACTTTGGTGATGGTGAAACCTCAGAGACGGTGACAGGTTTCACATCACATATTTACAATATCTTTGGCGCATACACGGTGTCTCTCGAAGTCGAAAACGATCAGGGAGGCATCGATGAAGCATTCACTATCATTATTGTCAACGGCGTTCCAACCATTGAACTAACCTATCCTGAGAACCCCCGTGCAGGTGACGCCGTACTTCTCGATGCTTCTGCTTCGACCGATCCTGAAGCGGCTGAATTATCGTATCAATGGGATTTGGATTGGGGCGTTGACTCCGATGGCGATGGCGATGGCAGAAATGATATTGATTCAACTGAACCACAAACACTGCTCATGACCAATACAAGCGGCCTCTACGTCGGTTCATTGACCATTGACGATGGCCAGGGCGGAATTGTGACCGAGGCATTCGAAATCAATGTCTCAGCAAGACAATTCAACATCGAATGGAAAGAACGCGTCCTCGAACAAACTTGGTCGGATTATCTTGATGAGGGTGAGGAATGGACCGAAGAAATCTTGCCTGGGCAACAAGGAAGAATTCTCTCTTTTGAAGCAGTGCTTGAACTTGAAAATGATATTATCCAACCTTACGACAATTTCTCTCTAATCGTTTCAATTCCTGAAGAAGGATTCAATGAAGAGGCAGAAACGGAAGGGGGTAATGTAACGCAATCCGAGAATGCTAAAGCGACCATCATCGCTACTGATCTAAATCCAAAAGGTCTCGATGAAGTCATTGAAGCAGACTCAGAAGAAATGGTTTTACGTACAATTCTTGATCGCCGTGGTCAAAACTTCGGTCAGAATCCGTGGGCGTTGTTCGTACGTGCAATACAGACAAATCCCGACTCGGCTGTTGAATTTCTGCCAGACCCCGATCCGGGCAATGATTGGACCTTGACACTAAGAATTGTCATACATGAACCAGTCATTACTGAAATTGCATTTGAGTAGGGTGCGACGAAAAAGGTTTGAATGGCCGATGTTTGGAAGGATTGAGTGGCATGGTCGAATCAGTCGAAATCAG
>DAKS01000047.1:63976-64908 GCA_002499195.1 Euryarchaeota archaeon UBA443 | reverse complement strand
TACATCGATGAGGATGGCGATGGACTGGGGGATAACCAATCAGGAACCGAAGCTGACCCATCGTTGAACGATGCTGATAACGACGGCTATACAGATGACGTTGACATCCTGCCTAACCTCGCCAGTCCTGGTGACTTGGACAACGATGGAGTTCTCGATGAAGAGGATGCCTTCCCTGCTGATTTCCGTGAGTTCAAGGACAGCGACGGCGATGGCGAAGGCGATAATGCCGACGTTGACGATGACAACGATGGTTGGACCGATCTCAATGAAATCCGTGAAGGTTCAGATCCATTCTCATCCAGCGTTCAACCTGTTGAAGGATTCGAATTAATCATTCCAGGAACACAGGTTAGCCTAGGTGCTTGGGACATCATTGGTATCTTCACAGGGGTTCCTTTGGTCGCATGGATTGGACTCGGCCTGATGACACGTACAAGCAGAGGTCGTCGCTTTGAGAGTGCCCTCGATGAGGCGAAGTCATTGGATGAACTCAACCAAATTGCTGCTGAATACGAAACTGCATTGATGTGGAAGATGCTTGGACCTCACCAAGGTTTGCGACTTGAACGAATGCGAACAGAAATCGAACGTGACAAGTTCGCTGATCAGTTGAAATCTCTTCCAGAGATCAAGACTGATGCTGAACCATTGATGGCTGCCACCGCTGCTTCAATACCTGCACCTGCCGAGGCATCCGGTCCACCCGATGTATCTGTTGAAGCCCAGAAGACGGATGAAAAAGGATATGAGTGGTACACTTCAAGTGATGGCAAGAATTGGTATCGCACTCAAGGATCAACTGAGGAATGGGTTGAATTTTCAAACTGAACAATACCATAATGTAAGCATATTTTGGGCGCATACAAGGGGTTCTCCATAACACCCCTTGATTCATCTTGCCCATGCACATGGGCTTGCTATGGGCCATA
>DAKS01000047.1:0-63638 GCA_002499195.1 Euryarchaeota archaeon UBA443 | reverse complement strand
TACCCATGGAGATAGTGTTCAATGGTCTTGTCTCTGCCTTAACGCTTCAACTGCAAGAACGCTAATGGCAACTTGGAGATTGTAGGATGGAACAAATCCATCCATCGGCAATCGTACAATTTCATCGCAGGCTTCGAGTACTTCTTGGGAGACGCCTTCTCGTTCAGCTCCAACAACAAACAACACATTACCTGTAAGGCCTGTATTCCAAGGTTCAACAGTTCCAATATCTTCTGCTGCGATGATTCTGAAATTGTTCTTCCTTGCTTCATTGATGATGGAAGTTGTATCGCTGTAAACGACTGGAATGAATCGATCTGCTCGCATGCTTGAGCGTCGAATGGTTCGTCGATCCTGATGCGTTCTTGAGATGTTGAGAACGACTGCATCAGCGCCGCTTACTTCGATTGTTCGTATTCCAAATCCGAGATTTGTTGGATATTGGACGCCATCGAGAAGCCAGATTGAACCTCCCCGTTCGAAGATTTCCTCAAGTGTACCAAGAGGTTCTCTTCCGAGTAAGGCAAGTGCATCTGTGTGGCCACTTGCTGACATTCTCCACAAGTCATTGGTCGAGCCTTCCTCGAGAGGGATATTTTGGTTCGTACATTCTTTCCGCAGTGCTTCAGTATCCTTTTCACGATCTACCAGAATGAGTTGGATGTCATGATCTTGCTCAAGGGCATGTAAAATCGCTTCGGACCCTTGAATCTGGCCTGGCATGGCCAACCGAGTCGATGTCTGATTATGATTTCACCTCTCAATTGCATAAATCCATACCTGTTGGCGCCCTCATTCTACCATCAAGTTACTCACAACTGTTTGCAGTGGGGAAGAAGATTAACTAATTGCGATTTTCTATTCATTTTATGGAACGAGGAGACTAGCAGGTTCTATCCAAGAGTCACTTTGGTCTTATTGCTGTTTTTCTCGTCACAATACTCGCATTTCCTTCCCTTGTCTACACTGGAAATTACATCATTTCAGACGCACCAGCTCCCCAAGAAGGCTTAGGAGCAAATACGCGGTAACGTAGGAATCACAGGGGCGTTTTTATCCCGATGGCTCTAATAATGCACCAGCCTTTGCGTGCTTCGAAGATGGCGAAGGCGCCTCCAAAGATGCTACCAAATATAGCAAACCATCCCAGTGTTGCGGGAATGATACTGAGATAAGTGAGGAACGCAAGCGCAATTCCAAACACGATTGCAATAATTCCAGTGTAAAGTCGGACCTGCCGCCCTTTCTGGCCGATATTGCACTCCATGGCGATACACTAGAGTGTCGCGTATTTGAAGTCGTGTTTCAAAGAGAGCACATATTTTCAAATGGGAAAGCGATTCATTCGATGCATGGGAAAGAAACACAGCCGTAAATTTTTGGCAACGGTTGAACGTTCGCGTTCGATTGTACAAGAATGTGATATCACCCAATTTTCGTCGATGTTGAACGATGGTAATGGACTCATTGTCATCGATGTACGTGAGCGTCATGAATACGAAGCTGGATGCTTTGAAGGAGCTCTTCACCTGAGCAAAGGTGTGATCGAAAGGGACATCGAAAAACACCCGATCGCTGATGATGCCCGAATCGTGTTGTATTGTGGAGGAGGATATCGTTCTGCACTTGCTGCGGAATCACTCACTCGAATGGGCTATACAAACGTCTACTCCCTCTGGGGAGGTTGGAGAAGTCTTGTAACTGCAGGACTCGCTACTCAAAATCAATAGATTATGACGGAATCTATATTTTCAACAAAAAGATTCGATATCCAAGAGGCCAATCCCCGTCCATGGATCCGATAACGACCCTTGGACTAATGATAATCATACCAATGACCATCTGGTCAGTTTATGCCTTACTTTTCCACCTCGGTGTGTCTGAAGTTTTCAAATGAAGTACACGTTTTCGTGAACTATCAGCGATGGACAGACTCATAAAGGGGTTCAAAGTCGGCAAGTTGCTTCCATTGAGGTGTTACCATGGCAAAAGGACTCCATCACTATGTTCGTGAAACTTGGAAGAAGCCAAAAGAGGCTCTTCCGCACATGTTTCGTCAGACTCGAATGGCCCAGTGGCGCCGCGAGCCTGTCAACTGCCGTATCGAGCGTCCAACACGTCTCGATGCTGCTCGCCGTTTGGGATACAAGGCCAAGCAAGGAGTTGTCCTAATCCGAACCCGAGTCCGCCGTGGTGGACTTCGCAAGGGTAAGATTCACATGAAGCGTAAGCCATCAAAGGCCGGTATCTCAAAGATCACGATGGCTAAGAACACGCAGCGAATTGCTGAAGAGCGTGTTGCACGTCACTTCCCGAACCTTGAGGTTCTCAACTCCTATTGGGTTGGCGAAGATGGAAAGCACAAGTTCTTCGAAGTCATTCTCATCGACACACACCATCCTGCTATCATCAACGACAAGCAACTCGGTGTCTTCTGCCAAGAGAATGGTAACAACAGTCACCGTGGCCGTGCATACCGAGGAAAGACCTCTGCTGGAAAGCGAGGACGTGGTCTATTCAACAAGGGTAAGGGCGCAGAAAAGTTGCGACCTTCTCTCAAGGCAAACCTCAACCGAGGCAAGTGAAATCAAGCGTTTGTTTGATGTCCCTGTTCTTCTTGCCTTAACCAAGGAGGGCGACGCATGAGCAAGGGTGAGCGAAATTTATCACACTTATCTGGGCTTCAGGTTTATCTTCCAAACGGAAGACGGCTAGGCGTTGTTCACGATGCAGTCGTTGAACATGCAAGCCTTTCATGCACCCATCTCTTCGTAACGGAAACACCGGATGATCTCGTTGAAGGTTCTATTCATGTTGCAGTTCCGTGGCGATGGGTTCGTTCAGTCGGTGATGTGGTCATTCTTCGATGGTTTCCTCCGGCACCAATCCCTCGTGGATGAGGTGATGATATGATGGAACTCCATATTCTAGGAACCGCATCTGCGCGTCCAACTTCCACCAGAAGTGTTAGTGGAAGTGTATTCGCATGTCAGGAAGGTCTTGTCATCATCGATGCAGGTGAAGGATTTCAGGTGCGCTATTCAAAGCAACGTAGTCGTATGAAACGTGAAGATGAACCCGCGCTACTACGCCCCAATCGGATTGTTGCAGTAGCCTTAACCCATGGACATTTAGATCATACTTGGGGCCTGTTACCATTCCTACAAACACTCTCTCTCGATGGCCGTCAACAACCACTGATTGTCTATGGGCCAACATCTCCAGAAATTCTCGACACTCTCAAAACCGATGGCATTGATGCAACCGTCCCTCTAAACACAGCATCAGCTGAATTGCTTAATCAATATCGGTCTTGGTTTACGCTTGGAGGAACATCGACTCATCTTGGCTATGAGATACGATGGATGCTAGGAGAACCTCGGTCTGGACGTTGGGTTGAGTTCATCGATGATGCATCCGAACTAATATGGCATGATTCAATGCCTCAGCCGGATGCCTTCAACACCTTCCGAATGGATTCTATTCCAACTCATCATAGTGTTCCATCATGCGCTTGGCAACTTTCCCGAAGGGAGCGTAAGGGTACGTTCGATCGAGATAAAGCAGCGCTTGCTGGCTTATCCCAAGAGGAGCGCAAAACGCTCTCAGAAGGCATAGATATTGAGCAAAAGAATGGAGAAGTTCTCCGAGCATCTCAGTTTCGTGGAGCGTCAAAACCGGCAATGAGCGTGGTTATTTCTGGAGATACAGCGGAACAATCAATCCAACCAGTTGCCCCAGTTACTGTTCTGGTTCATGAGGCTACGTTCCTCAATGATGCAGCCGATAAGGCGGATGCTTACCTCCATAGCACTGCTGCAGGGGCGGCACGTACTGCGGTGGGCTGCAAGGCTGACAACCTCATCATTACACACTTTTCAGCGCGACTCCGCGATGCTGAAGAAGCCATTATAGAAGCAACAGAAGTATTGGGCCAAACCTGTGGTCTTGCATCGGCTAACGATGGTGACAGAGTCCGTATTGATGAGAATGGAAATGCAATTATCCTCAAAGCATCGGAGAGTGGTTGGACTCAACACAATTTATCGCATCATTGAAAGAGTATGAAATGAAGGGAAGGATATGCATTCGAGAAAAGTCTTTGCAGTTCTCATCATCATGTTGTGTGTGCCACTTCTTCCACTTGCTTCCGGT
This sequence comes from Euryarchaeota archaeon UBA443, assembly GCA_002499195.1. Taxonomy (GTDB): domain Archaea; phylum Thermoplasmatota; class Poseidoniia; order Poseidoniales; family Poseidoniaceae; genus MGIIa-L2. The sequence goes on along the minus strand of DAKS01000047.1, from coordinate 59,483 downwards.
ACTTCCGCGAGAGCAGCACCGTCCTGTAGTTCCGAATCGGCAACAACATTTGCTTCACAGGTACCCGTGGATGATGGTGAATGTGTTGAACTTTCACTCGGTTTACTGACTCCTGGTGACGTTTATGAGATTACTATTCTTGTTATTGATGATGCACTCGATGTCCTTGTTTTTGATGATGCAGGGCTTCAACCGTATCTGTTGGGACAGTCGTATCGTTCGTCTTACCAACAAATACCCTCCACAGAGTTTGCGAATGGTTCCTACGAATTCCATTGGAAGGTTCCGTTATCAATCTCAGAAAAATCATGGACCATAGTGGTCGATAATCTCGCTCATGATGGCGATCAAGCAAACGGTGATCAAGGAGGTGATCTTGGTCGTGTTTCGATTTCAATTACCAAACTAACAGATGGACAATGGACTTCTTATCACGACCTTGTTGGAATTATTCCAAACGGACACTTGACCTTACTCGAGGGCGATGACCTGCGATTGGAAGAGGGTACGGCAGTATCGGTGACTGCTTGGTCTCTCGAAGGTATGGGCGATGTTTATCTTCAAACAGAATCGATGAATGCAAACTATCTCGCTGGACAATCCAATGTAGCTCTTACAGGAGCTTCTCTGCTCGGTGTAGATGGTACTGCATCATTCAATTGGATTGTTTCCGCTGCCTTTGCTGACCAACCACTCAAACTCGTAGTTGACAATACCGATGACCCCGATGGGCAAGGCGATGGTTCAACCAATCTTCGAATTACAATTCGTGTCGAACTAGTCCCGGTCATGCAGGCATCGTTCACTGCAGAAAATCAATCCGTAGTACTCAATACAGCGTTGAATTTTGATGCATCATTATCACCGAACAATCTTGGACAGATCTCTCAATATGTTTGGGATTTCGATGCATCTGTCGATTCCAACAACGATGGTGATGCCATCAATGATGTCGACGCAGTCGGCGTTATGGCATCATCTTCTTGGGCGATACCAGGCGAAAAAACAGTCACTTTAACCGTATCCGGTGTGCTTGGATTTGACAGCTCACAAACCAACATCAGCGTAGTAGATGCAACGAATCCAGTCGCTAGAATTACAGGTACATCATCTTCTTCTGCAACTCTTATTTCGGGTGTTTGGCAAATAGAACATGGTGAAACAATGACGCTCTCATGTGCGACAAGTACCGACAATCATCAGGTTGCAGCATGCTCTTGGTCCGTAGACGGAAGTCCATATGGTCAACAAACGACAGCATCCTTCAATTGGTCAGAAATTGGTACGCATGAAGTTGGATTAATCGTCCTCGACCCTAGTGGAAACAGTCAATCGACGTCTGTTCAAATTATCGTCACGGACTCAACAGTTCCGAGTCTTGACCCTCCTCTGCTTGGAGCGTTTGAAAATCAAGCTATAGAGGGTGAGATAACGACATTCAGTATCACTGCATCCGATGGTTATGACGTAAATACAGACCTTCGATTTCATTGGGACTTAAATCCACTTGAAGATACAGATGAGAATGGGAATCCGCTTGATGATCCAGATTACATCGGTTCAAGAGTCGACATCGTGTTTGATTCCGTTGGAACAAATACTGTCATTGTCACTGTATTCGATACTTCCAATAATACCGATAGTCATACGTTCTCAGTTATTGTAAGTGAGGCTGAAGTCGTTGAAGCGGATTATACTATTTTTGCGATCATTATCTTTGCAGGTGTTGCCACGATGTCTATCGCTCTTATCGGTTATCGGCGTTGGCAGACCACCATCGCTTTGAAACTCCTCACCGACAGGGGGTTGCCAGAAAATGAAGCCTTAGCTCATATGTCGATGGTTAAACAAACGCAACGACTTCCTCTATTTGCAAAGGCAATCCAAATCGCTGGTCTTGAAGTTGGTACGGATGTCGTATCCCAACAGGAACAAGAAATCGCTCGCAAGGAAGCCGAGCTTCAATCGATCTACGGGTCAGCGAATGAGCCTGAGATGGCACCACAAGCACAGTTTGCTCCTCAAATGCAACTCTCACAGGCTTCAAGCCAAGCAGCGAGTGAGGCAGCCGCATTGTTCTTTGAAGATGAACCTAAAGCACCTGCGCCACAATCTAAAGTCGAAGAAGTTGAAGATTTGATGCAACCGCAATCCACTCAATCGTCAACAAAGCCTACTTCTTCGGGTATTGAATTACCTCAGCAATTGGATACCCCTTCCGATGAAGAGAACGAAATCGTACATGAAGCATCTCCGCAGGTGTCCGAAAATGTCAATATGCTAAAGGGAACTTGTTCCAATTGTTCTCTCCAATTCCAAGTTCCAATGCCAATCGGCATTAAGGAAGCGATTGTAATCTGTCCATCGTGTTCTTCTGAGCAATTGTTCCAGCGTTAGAACAGTGGATAAGAACCCCGTTTTGTACAAACATAACGGGGATGGTTTCAGATATGAGTTCCTTAACCTGTTATCATGGTCGAGGAAGCGATTCGATTGATTCGACCAGGATTGCATCAACCAAAACGCGGACGATTGGCTGCATTTCTGGTCATTGTCCTTCTCGTCCCTATTTTCCAACCGGTACAAGCGGATGTTTCCGTCGAGCAGGATGATTTCGGTATGATGGAGAAACTATCTGACCTTATGGAACTTCAAGAATCGAGTGATGATATGATTATTGCTGCTGGTTCATCAGCCTCTTCACTAGCTCTTGTCGAAGCGGCAAAGCGTGAGAGCCGTGAAGGAGATCCTCTGAATGATTCGACCGAATACCTCAGTCAGGCTCAGTTGAGAGATACGACTCCATTCGAACCTGATCACCCTCGTCCATACGAAGTCCTTCTCGATACTAATACACAACCAGAAGGTTGGCCAGACAATCTTGTTCAAACACTCTTTTCGCTCGAATCTTGGAGCATTACCGATCCACTTGCAGTGGGCATAAACACATACGCATTATACATCAACTTCTCAAGTCGCGATAGTGGCCCGCAGTACGAGGCTTGGGAGTATGGAACCTTCACTGGAGAGTTGTTTATTGGCACCGATCTTGTACTGTTTGAGAATTATATCGATATCGATGGTGATTCGGTTGACGACGTATCGATTTCACTAACGGTCCTCGGCCTATTTACGCTCAACGAAGGGTTCGGATTCGAACCTCCATTGAATCCACTGTCAATTCCACCAAGTATTCCCGATACGTTATGGTTAAGACCAACTTTCCAATGGAAAATCGATTACTTGAATGAGAATGATCCAATTTGGGATGAACTTGCACACATGGAAGTTTCACTTCTCAAAGGGCTGGCTTTCGATTCTGCAATTCAAGATTCACAATCATATGCCCTGGTTCTCGATACACGATTAACACAACCTCCAAACAACTTCAGAGTTGAGGTGGGAATCCAAGAATTCCGATTTAGCATCTCAAACACAATAGGGAACGTCTTGGGATTGCTAACGGATTTCTTGACAGGCGGAGCATTGCCTGCAGATGCACTATCACTCGTATCGGTTTCAGCCCCGTATTCAATATCGATACGGAATCCAAATTCAGATTCTGAAAATAAACAAACGGAATGTGATGAGACGTATTATGATGTGCTCAATGATCATGGTTCGGGGAGTGAATTGCATAAATGCGGCTATGGCATTGGTATCGGTTTTATTCAATTCGATCAGATCGACCAACAAGGAGAAGCTGAAATTATTGACATGGGATACCTAGACGTCGGAATCCATCCCGAGTATGGCACCAATATCTTGCCAGAAGAAGTTGATTTGGTCTTACGCAACGATAACCTAGGTGACAACACCTTCGATACGGTTGAATTGTACAGCAATGTTGGTGCCGATTTGTGGCTCCATTATTTTGAAGATCGCAGTAATACGCTCGAAGGTGGAACATTTGGTAATACAACAGATTCGAGATTGTGGATACGAGGAATTCCGTCTGGAACGCTTCCACAAGAAGAGATTAATGCTATCTTCACAATGATTGGCGAAGCGCCGGGAAGCGCAAACCTTCCCGGAGATATCCCTGACCGGCTTTCGTTCATTGTTGCCATTAAGAATTTCTCAGGCGACGTGACTGCAAATCAAAATGATTTGACATTGCCAGTGAACCCTGCAGCCCCTCCAGCAACTCTCATCATGATTGCAGGTACTGAACGAATTAAATCTCTCTCATACAATTCAACGTTGAAACGAGGCGGATATGCGAACGATGTCAGTTCCATGACCATACAAGTGGAAAATCTTCCAGAGGTCCTTATTCTCAAAGGAAGTTTCCAATTATCTTCCAGTGGTATATCGAGAGTTAATTTCGACAATCCAAATTTGAATACAATCTCACAATTGCTTGACAATGCGTTGCTAACGCTTGTTGAAATCGTTCTCGATTTAGGTTCGATTTTGAACTCACTTCCTGATTTAATCGTTGGAACAGCAGGAAGTTCTGGAGGGGAACTGGAAGTTCTTTGCTTGAGCCAAGTTCGACAGACTTGGAATAACGGAGCCGTTCGTGGCCCCAGCAGCCTTGGACAAATCTCAATGGCAATAGGGAGTAGTGATCATCCTTGGTTGACCGATTCGGATCATATTCTTCTTTCACAAGACACAGAAATTGAACAGGTAGATGGTAGGGACGGACCAGTAGACCCACTGGTTCCAGTAGCGATGAGCATACGCGTATCAAACATTTCTCGAGTGTTCCAATCATATGACCCAATCACCAGTGTTCGAGCGTTGGAGTTAGAAGGTCAACAATCAGGTGCTCTGCTTGTCGGCCACATTCGACATTCAGGTACTAACTTTGGAAACGTTACCGCCCAATCAGCGATGATTTCGAATAGACCAAGCGATTTGAGTGTCGTTCAAGACCCTGTAAAATTAGTCTACACTGCGAGTGAACCGATTGGAACAATCACTTATGGAGGTGAACAAGGAGCTCAGCGAAATGCCATTCGTCTCGAAGGTTTACCTTCTCAATTCCAATTGAATCTTGGCGATAACATTGGTTTCCAAGCACAAACGCCGATCACATCGATTATGGTACAAATGACGAATGCAACGACCCCACTAACAATGGACGGAGATCACTTCCGTTTCTGGGTTGATACTGATCAAGCACAAGCATCTCTGAGTGCGAAAATATCCAACGTACAATCTGTACAACGTTATTCACCAGTAGATCCAAATTCAACGGGTCCGGAAGGGAGTGCACGCTATGCGCTCCAACGACAAGTATCGTCCCCATTCAGTATTTCGATGGAGGATGTTAGTAACTACGATGATCCGTTCTTAGGTCTCAACGGTATGATGCGACTTGAGCCATTGCCAGCAAATCTTGAGTTTGTTCTCCCCAGTGATCTTGATTCAAGCGGCCTTGAAATCCCCGATTTCAGCCAGGGCGAAGGTGTTGAAGCCTTATCCTTCTTCCTTGGCGATGTTGTTGGTATAGGCGGCCTTGTCAATGATTTGGTGTACGGTCTTGTTTCAAACGTTGGTGATACTACTGGAGAAGCAGAGAATGTTGCTTATGGACTTGATATGACAACCGGTGAAAGTTTTGATATTGTTGCAGACATGCGCAAAGGAACTGTTCCAGTCGATCAACCAGAATGGCAGCATGGAATCGACATGCAAGCAGTTGAGCGAACCGTTCTCGATTTCAATCTCTCGAAATTAACCAATCTAACGGAATCAAGCCGAGATATTATCGATGGAATTCTTGCAGATTATATCGTAGAAGTTGATGAACGTGAGATGTTAGAATCAACCTTCTCTCAAACGAATCTATCGTTCGCTTACCCACTCATGGAATCCCTCGATGATGGAATTATTACCGACCGAGAACTGGTTGGTGTTGATGTTGAATTGCTTGAAGAGCTTGGTGTTACCTTTGAGAAACGACGTAGTTGGCATCTACGAACATGGTTGCCACAATTACCTTCTGGGAAGATAGAAATCAGTTACATCTTTACTATTGCCGATAATATTCCAACATATGATTTCACAATGGATCTTGAAGATTGGCTTCCTGCACGAGAGAACTTGTACATCACTATGAATGGGGTTGAGCAATCTTCTGCTGAATTACAAATTTTCGGATTTGATACCGAAACTTCGAGAGACGTTTCAGTCGCTGCGACTTTTTCTCGACAGGATAATCTCACCGTTCCTCGCCTATCCCTCGTAATGAATTACGATATTGGGCAGCGCCTAGATTATGCATATGCAGTTTTCATTGATTTGGAAAGTCTTGTCCGTGCTGAGACGTTCATTGAGGGCGTCCCTCAGCAGACCGGCTTTTCTGCCACTATTGGCGATGTCCTTCTGCTCGATGTTGATGTGCCTCAAGCATTTAGAGAGGGTGAAACAAGTGTCGAATCCATGATGATTCAACAACATCGTTTCGTTGACGGGTTCTGGTGGCCTGCAACAATATTTTTCCGAGACATTCCTTCAGAAATGAGTCTTGCTGCGGAACCAGATACACGTTATGATATTCGAGAAGAAACATCCTTCCAAGGTATGATGACGCTCGATTATGCTTCCAACTCCGATAAGATGGACATGTATATCGAAGCCACTGGGCGTGCCATAGATGCAAAGGGCGATACGCTGATGATCGCTAAGAATCTTCCAAAGACATTCAAACTTGAAACTACAGAAGATTGGGGCGTACGAATAGTTTCATCGGACAACGGTGTTGAAGAGCTGTATATGCGCCAATCCAATGTTCCTGGTGCTCCAGGAGCTTTCCTTGACCGATTTGAGATTATAGGAGAGGATCTCAAAGGAGCGACGATAACCATTCACCGGCCACTAGGATATCCTGTCATCATTCTTGATGACATCACAACCGGTCGTCTCGTATCCAGTGCAGAGGTTCATCTGGAACCAGGAGTATATGCTCCTATCTTCGGAGATCTTGAGATGGATGGACGAGCCGTCTTGCTCGATGCCCAGTTTACGGGCGTTCTTCCTACTTCTACATCGATTGGAATCAATGGGGTTGTTACCGATCTTTCTGTCGTCAGTACGTTGACTGGAGGGTCGTTGGAAACTCGCCATATCATGGTAGTTGAACCGTTTACGTCGGGTATCTCTTCGCTCTTTGCGATGATTTTTGGGTGATAATATGGATGATGAATTAGTGGTTCATGAAGACGATATCGTCGCTGCCAAACCCATGGGTTTGCTGGAAGCAACCCAACGCCAGGATGCCATGAAAATGGGTCTTGATTTGAATGACCCTGAACAAGCTGAAGCTTATCGGCAAGCGCAAGAAGTTGCTCTTTTCGTTAAGGAACGTATTCGAAACATCAATCCTGCACGAGTAGCCATTGCTGGATTAATTCTGATGCTCTTGGTCGGTTTAGTAGCCAGTGGTTGGTACTGGGTCATCCCACGTGATGATGTTGAGATTCACACGGTCTACATGCAACGTGGCGGCCATTTGGTAATGACCGAATTACAAAATGATGGAAGTCGAGCGATACATGATGTTGTGGTTGAAGTTCAATTTCTTGATTCCCAAGACGTACTAATTCAAACCATGAGAATTGAAGTCGATACGGTCAAAGCACATTCTTCCCTTGCAGGAGATGATTTGGAGATGATAGTATTGGGTTACACTGTCTGGGACGAATATACGCTCAAGATATCAGTAAGGTATACGATGTTCGATAACAGTCAAAACTTCTTGGAAGTAAATCATGTCGTCGGAACTTATGCATCCGAAACCTTTGTCGATCAAGTCGAAACGACGACACGACTGTTCTGATGATGGTTTGTTCAAACAATTTACCCATAGCGATAAATGCGTCTTCCAATCGAGGTTGAAATTAATGGAGCGACAAATACGTCTTGCCCTTGGGATTCTCATTCTCTTGTTGATGAGTCCTTGGAGTTCAATGGTCGGCCCAGAGCAAGAGTCATCTCCAAACCTCGAAGACGAAAGAAATGTAGAATTTTTTTCAATACGTACCGATGCCTATTCAGATTTTGTAGGAACTTATGAATCCTCATCGGTTCAAGAGCAACGTCCTGTTGTAGCGCATTCACGTCTTGGAGAATTCTCAATCAACGGACTTGAACTCAATCGACCTCTATCCAGCGATGTTCTCGAACCCCGAATGGACGTCCAATTACTCCTTATCGATAACGATCGACACATGCTAGAAGTTCGAAATGACCTTTCTGAAATATCGGGTCTTGAAGTTCGGGAATTTATTGGGCCATCCGGTTTGATGGTTCAAGGTACTTCATCCGCACTCGCACATGCTCAATCCATACCGAGTGTAGTTGCACAATGGGACGTCCCTCTTGCGATGTTCCTGGATGATTCTATGCTTGATGCAGCGATGTTCGAAAGTGGAATACAAGCGTTGCAAGGCGAAGAAGTTCGACTTGAGGGATGGTGGAGTGAACAGCAATTAGACTCGCTTTCCATCACTGATATTGAAGGCAACACCATCGTACAAGAATTGTCTGAAGTTGCTGCAATTGCGCTGGATGATCTTGAGCATCTAGATCAAGGACAGTATCGTGGGCATCTTGCGATCGACTCATTGCTCGATGTAGTCCGACAGCCTTCAGTCATGTGGTTGAGGTTTGAACCTCAAATGGCGTTTGATAACGATCAATCAAAGAACCACATGAAAATCAACACTATGCAATCCTACTTCACGACCGATCTCGATGGTTCAGGACAAATCGTAGCAGTTGCAGATTCAGGATTGGATGAGGATCATGGCGACTTTGGAACACGCATCGTTGGAAATTACGACGTTATTGGCGATGGTTCAACAGCTGACAAACATTCAGGTCACGGAACGCACGTTGCTTGTACAGTCCTAGGCGACGGAAGCAAAGGAGGTTATGCAGGGGTAGCGCCGGATGCGGAGCTTTACTTCCAAGCAATGGAAAACGACAATACAGGTAATTTTGCCTCACCTTCGTTGAATTATTTACTCAATACAGCCTACAATGCGGGTGCGAGAATTCACACAAATTCATGGGGCTCTTCGGCAACATCGACACAAGGTGAATACACCTCAGAATCAGAAGCAGTTGATGATCGAGCCTTCAATTACGATAAAGTGAGCAATGGACAAGAAGGCCTCACCATCTTGTTTGCAGCAGGTAACGATGGTCCAAATTCTGGAACGGTTGGTTCCCCTTCGACGGCGAAGAACGTTGTCACTATTGGAAATCACCAAGCACGATACAGTGGAGCGCCAGATAATCTAATGTCAGGTTCATCCCGTGGGCCGACAGATGATGGGCGCATCAAACCGGACATCATCGCACCAGGTGGTTACGTACGTTCTTGTCGTGCGCAAGAAGCACAAGACATCGCAGGTTCAAGTTGGCAATCGACGTGGTATCTTGAGTATACAGGAACTTCGATGGCAACACCTAATGCAGCAGGCGCTGCCACACTGATTCGTGAATATCTTATCGAAATTGCCCAAAGACCATCGCCTCAAGGTGCTTTGGTGAAAGCGCTTCTAGTCCTTGGTGCACAAGATATCAACTCAAGAGACATTCCGAACAATGACGAAGGTTGGGGGCGTGTAAACCTAAAGGAAACACTTGCACCTTCCCAAGGAAGAGGAATATGGGTCGATGACCGTTCGGTTTTGGCGAGTTCGGGAACTTCGAAATCGTATGTATTCAATGTTACATACGCCAATTCACAACTCAAAGCAGTGCTTGCTTGGTCGGATTATCGAGGAAGTAGATTTGCCAGTAAAGCCTTGGTCAACGATCTCGATTTAGAAGTCGAATCTCCTGATGGAACAATATATCTCGGCAATGATTTTGCAAATGGTCGTTCGACGACTGGAGGTACAAAAGACGATATCAACAACCTTGAGGTTGTCCTTATCGATGCGGCAATGAAAGGCATCTGGACCGTACGTGTGAAGGACGCTTATCATGCTGGAAGTGGTTCACAACCGTTTGCAATCGCTGTTTCTGGACAAGGTGTGAACGATTTACGACCTGACCCTCAAGTTGTTCTCAATTCAATGCAATTGAATGTTACAATCCCTCAGGTTGGAGATCAGGTTCGTTTGACAACCGAGGTCTTCAATGCAGGAAATATCAAGGCTGAATCGGTCGATATTACTTTCAATGTTGACGGGGTTGAACTGGACCGAAAGACGCTGGACATCAACCCCGGTGCAAGCCGCCAATCCACATGGTATTGGACGCCTCAACAATCAGGAGTTACTACGCTTGAACTCATCATCGATCCCGATGATATAATCGATGAAATCCAAGAAAATAACAACATATTGGCCAAGGTTGTTGATGTAACTGCTCCTGGCGTGAAGGTTACATCTGATGTTATCGAACGTCAGGTACAATATGCAGAACAGACCACTTCGACGTGGAATTTAACGTTGGAAAATACGGCCTTGTTGGAAACAAACGCGTCGATAGATGCTCTCGGAGTGTATTTGGATTCAGATGATTCCGAAGTTTCTTGGTATCTTGGAATGACTGCATCAAACTTTTCATTGCAAGGAAAGGGAACTGCAGAAGTGTCGTTGACTGTAGTCTATCCTGAAGCCCCTCCACCAGGTTTGTACCGTATCGATATTGTTGGTCTTGATGTCGACAATGGAATTTCATATCCACTTTCTCTCTATCTAGATGTACTTGATATTCCAGAATTCCGAATCGAATACGACTATACGATTGTACCTGTGCATCCTGCCGATCCAACCAATCTAACGATTCGCGTTTTCAACGATGGAAATACGGAGATAGGTTACGATCTCTTCTTGCAAGCCCCTTCAGGTTGGAGTGCAGGATTCACCGATTTGAGTGCCGATCCTGGTGCAACATCGGGTTCTACAGGATTGATTCCTAAAAGTGGTCAAATGGATGTTGGTATGCAGTTCACGCCCCCTCAAGTCTCAACTGCAGCAGGTGCACAAAGAATGGTTTCATTGACCGCTATTTCACAAACTGAACCATCACAAACATGGGAGGTTGACATTCCCATCGAAGTGATGGAAGTTCGTGAGGTGGAAATCCTCCTTGAATCGAACATTGGGACGCCTCCTTCGGACGCCTTGGTCAATCTTCTCTTCACTATTGAAAATCGAGGCAATGTCAATATGACACTCGTTCCAAGCTTATCTCTTCCAACTGGATGGACTTTACAGACATCACTCCAAGCCATCGAAATGGGCTGGACAGAGCAATCGAAGAACATCCTCGTCTCCATCAAAGGAAATGGCAATGCTCTATCGGGTCCAATCCAGTTGAATCTTGATGTAGGAGTACAACGGTTTAGCTGGATTGGGCAGATCGATGTTCTCGAGTTACCACAACCATCGCTAACGTTTTCTGAATTGGAGTTTGAAGACGGCCGGACCTTCGACCATCCGTTTGGTCCAGGTTCTCATCCTGTTGGCCAGGAAATGACCTTCACATGGCTTCTTATCAATGAAGCAGATGTTCCTTGGAATCCTTCGATTACAACCTCTTTATCGCAAGGCATTTTCGGTGAATGTTTTGACGTTGGTACGGTTGCGGAAGAAGTAGTCCCAGTGGTTTGTTCGATATTACTGCCTCCGGCTCTCGAAGTCGCTACCCAACCGTCGTTTTCCTTTACTTTGTTCGATGACGATGTATCATTGACCGAAGGGACCAGCATGCTCGTTGCTGAACAACGCAGTGTTGAGTGGGAGGTGACAGGCGTTTCAACTCTCGATGAAACAGGTTCTGGAACGCTTCAGGTACGTATCTTGAATTCGGGCAATACGGACCTATCGCATCAATTGGTAATTGAAACGACCGAAGGCCTTGATGCTGCCATCGTTGGAGATGATATCGTGAATGCAGTAGCTGGCGATTCCCAACAATTTACTATTCAAGTGAACGGCAAAAGTACAGGCACTCAACAACTCACATTCCGGCTCACGGGTGTACAAGATGTTGAAACATCGACGACATCGGTTAACGTTGATATTACAGCATCCTTCGAAGAACCAGTTTCTGGAAGTAATGCAATGATCTATATCGGCGCAGGAATCGCTCTTCTCGTTGGACTTCTCGCAGTTTTATACATTCTTCAATCAAAAGCCGCTACTCCTGTCGTTAAGAATAACCCGCCCGCAATCGCATCACCAGTGGTTCAACAACAAACACCGATCTGTTGGTCGTGCCGCTCCCCAATCAATGGTCCAATGCAAGGATGCCCAGGCTGTGGTGCTCGATATCATGCCGATTCTCCAACCTGTCAAAATGTAGACACATGTTCAAACTGTGGCGCTTCCTCTGAACAGTTCGTATCGGCATGATACGTGAACATCAAAGGACATCCTTTTGATAGGTCAACGACCCCCGCTGAATGAAGGAGGGTCGTCTGTGCAGCAAACCAAGCAAAAGAAACGCCTTGCTATTCTTTTGATTTCATTGATGTTTTTCTCAATACTTCCTATCACCGCTCCTTTAGTATCGGCGGACGAAGCAAGAGATGCGAGCATCCAAGTCACCGTAACGCCTAGTGCTCAAACCATCAATCCTGGTGAAGCAGGAGAGTACACAGTGCGTGTCTACAATTCGGGTTCTAATGCTGTAACCGTTCAGTTGAGTACTGCGGAAGGAACGGAACAAGAATGTAGTGCCTACACATCAACCATCACCCAAATCACAGGCCAAATCGATGCAGGTTCCTATGAGGAAGCCAGCATGAACATCACGCTTACGCAAACAGCAGAAGGCTCTTGCGATACAACCGTGACCGCCAATGCTCAAGATGCTCCCGAACCGCCTGAACCGCCAGGCCAACCTGCGACTGAGACAGCAACTGTAACAACTACAGCAGGCGATGGTTCAGGAAGTGCTGTTTTTGGAGTCGATTTGTCCATGACCGTCTCCAGCAAAACATGGGGCGGTGAAGAAACTACTGAGTGGACCCTTGTCGTTGAAAATACGGGTCAACAGCAAGCTACGATCAATTTAGAATATGAAGAGGATAATTCCGCTTCAGGTTGTTCAGATCCAGGTGGGCTTTCTCCAGTGCTTTCTGAAACCTCTGTAACACTTGATTCAGAAGAGTCGACAGAAGTTATCGTATCACTCGATGTTACAAATGAGCAAGAAGCCGACAAATACTGTTGGGAAATTACGGGTACAGCATCAGGTGATCCAACTGGAAACACGAGTGATACGCAAGCATTTGACATCACAGTCCCAGTCCTCAAGGAATGTAGTTTGTCGCTCTCAAAGATCACTATAAATGTTCAACCCGGTGGAGAAGGTACGCTGATTGCGACCTTCACCAATGAAGGAAATTCAGATTGGACAATCAGTGCTGATACCGCTGGTCCAAAGGAGGAATGGTTATCCTTTACGGGAGGCTCGAGTGGATTGCTTCCTTACAGCGGGAGTGGAACAAAAGCATTCAACCTGAAGGTCAACCCCGACGATTCAGTTAATGCTGGCGAGGAACAAACAGTCTACATTCAAGGTAAGGATGGAACAGAGGTAAAGTGTAACGCTGCCCTCATCATCACGGTGGGTCAATCGTATGGAGCAACCATTTCGATGGCGTCTTCACAATTGAACAACATCGAACCAGGAACATCTGCAACAACGTCAGTGACGGTTGAAAACACAGGTAACGGCGTAGACACATTCAGAATAACGCCCTCCTCTGTCCCTAGTGGATGGACGGTTGAATTAGAAGAATCTGTAGTCACGCTCGATTCAAAACATACGCCAAATCGAAAGGATACTGTCGATGTGACAGTTATTCTACCGGAGGATGCATTGGCGACTGAAGTTGTCAACATCGATATCTCTGTTGCTCCAAACGCTGGAGGAGGGGCCTATGATGATGTAACACTCTCGGTTTCAGTCGCTGCAGTCCATGGATTTGAAGCGGATTCAACCGCGTTAACTCAGACTGGAAAGAATGGAAACGAGGTGAAGTTTCCATTCGATATCCAAAACACAGGGAACGTTGAGGACAGTTTCAGATTGAGCGTTATTCAACAGACAGCATCCCCTTCTTGGGCTTATTTCTTTGAAGATCAAGCTGGCAACCGATTCACCGAAATTTCTGTCGATGCCCAAGAAACGAAATCACTCATCTTCGTCGCGACAGTTACGGATAGTGATGAATACTCTACATTCACCGTTCGAATCACGAATAAGGACGATTCAAACGGTATCGATGAGGATAATGATGGGATCCCAGACAACCAACGTGAGTTGCGATTCACAGCGTTCCTTACAACCAGAGATTACGCCATGGATGTCCGCCTAGAAGAGGGAGGACTTGATGGTCGAACCGGTGAATTGATTCTCGCCCCTGGTGATGAAGAGACCGTTGGGATGTGGATTCGCAATATGGGTAACGGAGACGATACTGCAGTCCTCGAATTGACAGGATTGAATGGAATTGCAACACGTACCGTCTATTCAAAGGGATTACCGATCGCTGCGAACAATGAGATTAGTGTACCGTTTGGGTTCGGAATATGGGATGAGAACAACAGTGAATTCGTTATCGATGCTTCTGGAGCGCCATACATTGAAACCACATATGATTCCATGCAAGCAGAAATGTTGTTTACTCTCAATCTTAGTCAGGGACATAGTGTTCGCCCGTATGAGGCGTATCTCGAGATCCAAGTGCAGGTCAATGAGGCCACTATAACAGGTGAAGGAGGAAACCTCTACATCGTCGTTACCAGTAAATCAAACGCTGCCAATAGGACAGGGCAAGCGACCGTTTCGTTGGTCGTTCAGAAGATATTTGACTTAAACATCATAGAACCTGAATCGACATCCTTCAATTTGGTTTACCCTGATAGAAAATCTTTCATCGTTCAAATTCGTAACGATGGGAATGTTGAAACCGAAACTGAAATTTTTGCATCAGAAAATATGCGTGGTTGGAAGATTGAACTTGATGGCTCCAACAAAGACGACTGTGAAACCGTCACTCCGTCACTAGTCTGCACGATTGGGAAGGGTGAAATCATGAATATTACCGTCACAATCAAACCCCCACACGGTGCAGAATTATCGGACAAGTTTGACTTCACTATTTCCGTACAACCCGAGGAGATTGGTGTGATTGGTCGAGTGAATCAACAATACGATATCTCGGGCGATCCTGAAGAAGGCCTATTTGGTCTTGCAGACGATACGACTGTTACGATGTTTGCAGGAGGTTTCCTCCTGCTTGTGGGCGTTGTCTTCATCCTCAGCCGTCGCCAATAAATCGGCCTACGTCGGCTAGAATTCTTCCTGCTGAAGTGATGATTTCTTTCAAGGCCGACTGGGAACGCTTATGGAGGGTGTTCAAGTCGGTTTAATCAGAGAGCGGATGCTTTCTTGAGGCGATGGCAAATGGTCGATACAGGTTCAGTTCCGAGCGCCTATCTTTCGATTGCATTCTTGGCGATTGTCGGCATCCTCATGCCTTTGACGAATTTCATCATGTCATGGGCACTTCGTCCACGAACGGACCCATCCCGTCCGCATATCACCAAGTCCTATTTGCTGGAGGGGTACGAGCGAGACCACAGCCTCTACCCTCGTCGTCTATCCACCTTTGAATGTGGTAGTGAGCCTATTGGAGATGCGATGATCCAATTTCACTTCCAATACTACTGGTATGCTATCGTATTCCTCGTCTTCGATGTCGCTTTCATGTTCCTTGTTCTTGGAGGCATGGTTGCCTCTGATGAGACATCCAGAGCGAACGGCGACATAGCCAATGCTGAAGCAGGCCTAGCCATCATTGGAGCATTCTTCACCATCATGTCATTAGGCGTATGGTATGTATTCCGCAAGCGAGGGCGAATTTACATCTGAGGTGAATCATATGGCAGAATCTGGAGAAAATTACACCGCATTCAACAGTCGTGCATTGGTCGAAGTGGTTGGTGACGTCACCGACGAAGCGCTCAAGGCAACGAAAATCAAGCAACTTCTATCCGTTCTCGCTGGTCGATTCTTCAACTGGGGCGGACGTAAATCTCTCTTCACACTCCACTTAGGGATCAAGTGCTGCGCCATTGAAATGGCAGCAGCAGCAACACCTCGTTTCGATGGTGACCGCTTTGGTGTACTGTTCCGTTCATCTCCGCGCCAATCCGACGTTCTCCTTGTAAACGGCCCAATCAGCAAGAAATTCGCTGACAAAGTCGTTCGTCTCTGGGAACAAATGCCGGAGCCGAAGTATTGCATTGCTATGGGTGAATGTGCAATCTCTGGCGGCCCCTATTTCCAATCCTACAATATTCTCGAAGGTGTTGATACCGTCATCCCTGTCGATGTTTACATTCCAGGTTGTCCCCCGCGACCAGAAGCTCTTATCGATGGATTTGGACTTCTGCGCGAGAAGATTATCCGAATCGGCGGTGCACCAAGTACGGGCCGTGACGGCGAGAAACCAGTTATTGTTGGAGAGGATTGAACATGGGGATGAGTATCTCTTCAGAACAAAACGCAGCAGCTGCTGCTGCTTTTGCTGAACAAGCCGAGAATCAATTCGGCGGCAGTGGTGTTATAGTTTCTATCGAAAATCACAGCAATGCAGCAAAGTATGCATTCGTACGAATGACCTGTCCTCCTCAACACTGGATCGCCGTTGCAAAATGGATGCGTTTTGATGGAGGCGTCAACTACTGTTCAATGATTACTGGGACACATTATCCAGAAGGGAGCGAACGTGGCTGGGGTGTTGCTTACCACTTCTTGCGACAACCCGTACGAGATGTTGAACCATTTACTGCAGATGTCCTCAAGGCAAGCGAACTTGAAGGGGCTTCGATTCCTCTTGAAATTGAAGTTCTTATCGATTTGCCAGATGGTGACGCGCCTGTCGTCCCAAGCGTACAATCCATTTGGGTTGGTGCGGATTGGAATGAGAAGGAAACATGGGATCTTGTTGGCATTCGATTCGAAGGTCATGAAAATATGCACCGTGTTTTGAATCCTCACGACAGTCCTGAAGGTTTCCATCCGTTGCAAAAGCAACATCAAATTCGATATCATGATTTCAATGAAATGTATGATGATGCGCAAGGATTTGTGCGTAAACCTGCGGATGAGGGCCGCGTTAAGTGAGGTGAATATATGGCACAAATGTGGATTACAATGGGCCCTCAACATCCGATGACACACGGATTGTGGACGCTTCGAGTCAAGGTCGATGGTGAAACAGTTGTCGATACTGAAGCAGAACTTGGTTACATTCACCGTGGTGTTGAGAAGATTGCTGAAGCACGAGATTTCACACAAATTACACCGTATTGCGACCGTCTTTGTTACGTAAGCGCAATGACATGGGCTAATTCTTACATCTATGCTGCGGAAGACTTACTCGAAGTTGAAGTTCCTGAGCGTGCTGAATTCATTCGTCTTATCGCTGCTGAATTGCAGCGACTTGCTTCGCACTTGATGTGGCTCGGAGCCTTTGGCCCGGATATTGGTAACCTGACGCTAATGACATGGTGTATGCGTGATCGTGAGATGTTCCTCGACTTGTTGCAAGAACTTGGAGGCTCACGAATGCATTACAATTATCCGCGTGTTGGCGGTGTAAAGCGCGATCTTCCACTCGGATTTGCCGATCGTGCTCGTGCAAAGATTAAGCTGTTCGAAAACCGAATCGACGAATATGAAATGATGCTCGATGAGTCGACCATCTGGTTGGTTCGCCTTCAAGGCGTTGGCTATGCTCGTGCCGAAGATATGGTCAATGCGGGTGTTTCAGGTCCAAACGTTCGCGCTGCTGGTGTCAACTACGATGTCCGTTGGGCTCATCCTTACTCCGTTTATGATCAAGTCGATTGGGAACCTGCTGTTGAAAAGCCAACATCTGTCAAAGGTGCTGATTGCTATGACCGCTACCGTGTCCGAATGGAAGAGATGAGACAATCGTGTCGAATGGTTCTCGATGCTTTTGATAAGATTCCAGGTGGAGCGAACACCCATTACAATACGGGCGATGAAATGATCATCACCAAAGCACCAACCCGTGCCCCTGAAGGTGCAACTGGTTTCAGCAACTACGAGTGTACACGTGGTGCTTCTCAATTCTACATTCAAGGCGGTGGCGACGGTCGCGGAAAGCACCCTTACCGGCTTTCCATCCGCTCACCGATGTTCATCACGATTCCTTATGTTGCAAAGACCATGATTGGATACAAGGTTGCTGACATCCCTGCGATCATGGGTAGTTTTGACCCCTGTATTGGAGAAACGGACCGTTGAGGTGATACGATGGATGACAAATACGACCTAAGAAGCCTCTTCATCGGAGAGGAAAGTTTTGCTCATGAAACCATTACTTCGCTACTCGAAGGAACTCCACTCGAGGAAAGCTCCTCTGCAATTGCTTTCGGTATCGGCACGTTTGCCATCGTCAACATCGTCTTCCTGTTGCTGTTCTTCTCACAATTCGCCATTCTATGGATTGAGCGAAAGGCCGTTGCTCGTATGAACGATCGCCGTGGAGCTACAACTGCACTTCGTTCACTTTGGGTCGGAGAAAACGGTGTAACTGCAGGTGCATGGTGGAACATGCTTCCATTCGGACTGGGACGTCCAGTCGGAGCAGTCAACAAGTGGTTGAACAACCGTTTCGGAAATGCATCCGAATACGAAACCGTTGATCGTGTTGGCAATCGTTCATGGATGGGGCTCAGTATTTTCCCTGGTTTCTTCCAAAACGTTGCTGACGGTATGAAGTTCCTCATCAAAGAACACATGGTTCCACGCCGTGCAGACAAACTCATCTTCGAAGTTTCTCCATTCCTTATCGTCTCTACTACACTCCTAATTTTGGGAATGATTCCACTTTCAAGTGGAATTTACGCAACCAATCCGGATCTTTCAATTCTTTACATCATTGCAATCTTCGGAATCGCACCAATAGGTGTCTTCTTTGCAGGTTGGTCTTCAAATAACAAATACACACTTATCGGTGGAATTCGTTCAGCAGCACAACTGACTGCCTACGAGATTCCTCTTCTCCTGACTCTCTTGTCCGTGGCTATGCTTACTGGAACCTTCAACATCATTGACAGCGTTCACTTCCAACATACAGCAGGAGCATGGAACATATTCCTCATGCCATTGGGAGGTGCCTTGTTCCTCATCACAATGATCGCCGAAGTCGAACGTGTCCCGTTCGATATGCCAGAAGCTGAAGCCGAACTTGTTGAGGGATGGTGGACTGAATACGGCGGTATGCGATTCGGAATGTTGTTCATGGCCGAGTACATTCGAACCTATGCAGCATGTTTCCTGTTCACACACTTCTTCCTCGGAGGATGGCATCTCCCGTTCCAAGGAATCATCGGTAGCATCCCATACCTCGGCGATGCTTACCTTCTAATTCCTGGTGCACTTGTTGTTCTCATTAAGGCGTGGCTAGTATTCCTCATCGTCTTCGTTTGGGCTCGATTCTCATTGGCCCGTATCCGAACCGATCAAATCCTTGAATTTGGATGGAGAATGCTTCTACCTCTTGCAGTTCTACAAGTCATCCTTGCTGCAGTCTACCGTCTCTATCTCTTTGATTTGGACGGAATGGCCGACACAGTCTATGGTGGAACAGCATGGGATGCATTCGGTATTCCATTCCTCGTTCCTGCTTTGACTACGATCCTATGGCTCGCTATCTTCTTCCTCTTGCTCAATGATACGGGCAAGAATGAACGCGCTGCACGTATGTACCACGTGCAAACGGTGCAACCCGCAGGTACACACACCCCTGGACAGGACTGAGGTGAAGAAGCATGCCAACACACCCTCAAGCAAAACCAAACTTCCGAAATTTATTCTGGTATCCGTTCAAGATTACCTTGATTACGGCACTACGGACCTTCCCACTTCTCGGTCGCCTATTCCCGAAGCGACTTGGTATGGGTTATCACAACAAATCACATCCAGAATTCTTGGATGAAGCGAGCGAGCATCGAGCAAAAGGTCGTGCGAAATATAACGATATTTCCAAGCAAGAATTTGCTCCAGACCGAGTTACATCGGATCTTTTCCCTACCCTGTGGAAGCCTCAGACAGTTCAATATCCATATGAACGTCTTGAGGATATGGAGCCATGGCTCTTCGTTCCTGGGAATTATAACGGTCGAATCGGTATCATTTGGGAGACCTGTACTGCTTGTAAAATGTGTGTCAATATATGTCCAAACGATTGTTTGCACATGACTACTGAACTTCGAGTCGACGTTCTCGACAATGCCGAAGGTGAATACGATGGCTATGGAGCTGAACTCGAAGTTGGAGGGTATGCAGCCAAGTTCCGTGAAGAAGTGGCCGAAGAACTCGAATCTTTCGATTTGATTACTGCACACACTGCACCGCCTTCCGAATGGCGATTCGCCCAAGTTTTGGACCTCTCCGGAGATACAGCAACCGTTCGATGGAACGATTCGGGCCAAGAAGAAGTTCTTGCCCAGTCTGATCTTCGAACAGCAGACGATCAAATCGTATCGGGCCGAATCGACATCGGTCGCTGTATGTTCTGTGGACTTTGTATGGAAGCCTGTGGCTTCACTTCATTCTTCATGACGAATGAATACGATGGAATGTCTGGTTTCACTCGACAAGACCTTTGGTTCGATGCGAATCGAACCCGAGTACTTCCTTCTGTCCATCAAGAAGCGGTCGATGGTGAGCTTGCAAAGCGAGCAACCAAGGAACGTGACAAGCGTGCAAAGGCCGCAGCAAAGGCTGCGAAGGCTGCCGAGGAAGGTGCTTGAAATGGATGTTGCCTCAGCCACTGAGACCATCATTTTCTTCGTGTTCGCAACGATTACCATTCTTGGGGCGTTGGGGCTCATCTATGCACAGCGTGTTGCACACTCGATGCTTTCACTCATCTTCTGTTTCATGGCAGTTTCAGGCATCTTCATTCTGATGGGTGCTGAATTCCTTGCAGCCATTCAGATTCTGGTCTATCTGGCCAGCGTTGGTTTGGTCGTATTGTTTGGTATTATGCTGACACGCCGACAAATTCAGGAGGAGGATTTTGAATGAGATTAATGTCCACTTTGACCCGTCTCGGCTTGATTTTCCTTGCAGGTGCAATGATCACCGTTCTTGGAACTGCAGAACTTTGGGATGAAGAACCAGACAAAGAAGTTACAACACTCGATCTTGCCAACACAATGCTCGATGATTGGGCTATGCCACTGCTCATCCTCGGCATCCTCATGGCTATGGCTATGATGGGTGCTGCTTATCTCGTCCGGGACGAACGTCGTGAAAATCTTGAGTGGGAACAGCGAGGTGAAGACGCATGATAGATCCAGCATGGGTAAGTGTTCTTTCCGTTATTCTGTTTATCATTGGTGTTTGGGGTGCATTTACTCGTAAGAATGCCATCATCGTCTTGATGTGTCTTGAATTGATTCTCAATGCTGCAAATCTTCAATTTGTTGCAGCAGCTATCCAGCACGGAGATGCAACCGGTTGGGTTTACGCAATCTTTGCTATTGCCATCGCAGCCTCAGAAGTTGCGATTGGTCTAGCCATATTCTTAGCCATGTACGGCCAACACGAAACGATTTCACTCGATGATGTGAATCTCTTGAAACACTGAGGCGATAGAATGGCCGGTACAGAAACAATCAGTTCAACATTCATCGAGTATGCGATTTTCATCGTTCTCTTACCGATGCTTGCATTCCCAATCATCCTTTTCCTTGGGCACATTTTCAATGGCAACCAAAAGTGGGTTAAGTCTGCGAAAGAAGGAGGTCTCATCGCTTTACCGATTATGGTGGCAAGTTTTGTCCTCTCAATGTTACTAATTGCCGAATTCATAGGCACAGGAACTGGCTCCCACCACATCGGTGATTGGCTCTCATTTGGATGGATGAGTGCAGATGGAATGACCATCAACGAGAAGGTCTTCGGCGTTGGTATTTACATCGATCACGTCACAGTAATGCTTCTCTTTGTTGCATCCTTCCTTTGTATGCTCATCAATATCTTCAGTATTGGATACATGAACACAGATCCAATCAATGACAATCGGAACCATCGCTTTTACGCTGAATTTGTTCTCTTCTGTTCAGGTATGCTTGGAATGGTTCTCGCTGATTCCTTCCTTTGGTTGTTTATCTTCTGGGAATTGATGGGTCTCTGTTCCTATCTTCTCATCGGATTCTACTACGAGAAGCCAAGTGCTGCCTATGCAGCAAAGAAGGCGTTTTTGACCACACGTGTTGGTGACGTTTTCCTCGTCATTGGTTTGGTCATGCTTTGGAATCTCTTTGATTCACTCGATTATGCAGTGGTCTTCAATGAGGATTTGATTGCACAAGTCGATCCAGGCCAACTACAACTTGCATTGGGAATGATGTTCATCGGTGCTGTTGGCAAGTCTGCACAATTCCCACTTCACGTTTGGCTACCCGATGCAATGGAGGGGCCAACACCTGTTTCTGCCCTCATCCACGCTGCAACAATGGTCAACGCAGGACTCTACCTCGTCGCTCGAATGTTCCCATTCTTTGGTGCACCAGGCATGCATGGTGAGTTGGTCGATCTCGCCTTCATTATTGCTGCTATTGGCGGTATTACCGCGGTCATGGCTGCTGCTATTGCCTTTGTTCAAGACGATTTGAAGAAAGTTCTCGCTTATTCGACTATGAGTCAACTCGCCTACATCTTCACCGGTCTTGGTGCGGCCCTCTGGTTGGCAAACTCTCTCGACTGGCATACCGATGACAAAGCACATGCGATTGTTGTTGTCGCTTTCGGTGCAGCACTATTCCATCTCTTCAATCACGCGATGGCAAAGGGAATGTTGTTCATGGCAAGTGGTTCTGTGATTCATGAAATGCATCATGCGCATCACGATATGCACCATCATGACGACCATGGTGACGATCATCACGATGACCACGATGACGATCATTTCGATGCACAATCGATGGAGAACATGGGCGGTCTTGCCTCGAAGATGCCAATTACAGCTACTGCTATGCTGGTCGGTTCAGCCTCGATTATGGGATTGCCACTTATTGGAGGATTCTGGTCGAAGGAAGGCATCATCGCCAATGCATGGCGTGTCGCTCTTGAAGATCCACGCTTCTTCCTTCCAGCAGCCTGTGTCCTCATCGGTGCAGCTATGACTGGATTTTACATGTCACGAATGTGGCTTAAGACGTTCGCAGGCAAGCCAAAGACCGAAGTTGCAGCCAATGTTCACGAAAATACACCATGGATTCCTATTCCTCTGGTAACACTCACCTTCGTTTCACTATCGAGTGTCATTCTCGCTGGAATGATGTTCACCCATTGGGCTGGTGAGCCGAATGGCGGTTATGCCTTCTTTGGCGAGAAAGGACTTCTCAAGGGCCTCATCTACGAGTTTGAACACGTCTTTGCTAACTCAGATGCATTCTTCTTCGTCTTGACTTATGTTGCCATCTTTATCGGTGCGATCGTCGGGCCTGGTCTTGCAATGGCCCTTTACGGTGGTTCACTCAAAGATGGGGAGAAAGCCAAGCCATGGATGCAACCGATCATCAACCTCTCTTCTCGAGTCAATGCAAAGCGTGGATTCGATAACAGTGCGTGGGCCAACTCAGGACTTTCCAATGCTCTGAAGGAACGATTGTACTTTGACAAGTGGTACGATGCAGCCATGCTCAAACTTGTTGCTGGCTTTGCCAACGTCAGTGCTGCATTTGACCGCAAAGTCGTCGATGGGACCATCAAGACGATCGAGTCAACCTCTCAGAAACTTTCAACACAGGTCCGTCGATTAACGACAGGATCTGCTCGTGATTACATCATGATGGCGGCCTTAGGTGTCCTTGTCATCTACTTGCTCTTGGGGGTGATGGTTTGAATATTGATTACCTCTCGTTACTGGTCGTTCTACCAATTCTTGCAAGCATCTTCTTGTTGATTCTGACCTCTCGTCTCAATGGATTTGCACGTGCGAAGTTCGATGCTCCAGTACGAATGGCAGCACTCATCATTTCGCTTGCAATGTTCATGCTTACAACCTTGATGTTCTTAGGACAGATTGGAGATGTTGGATGGAGCAATATTGCATTCAATACCTTTGAATTCCAAGAATCCTATGTTTGGATTGAACAACTCGGAATCACCTGGACAGTCGGTGTTGACGGACTATCTTTCCCTATGGTTTGGCTGACAACCCTCTTGATGCCAATCACAATCATTGCAACATGGAATGAGAAATCTGGTGCAACCTACTTCCCACTCATGCTCATGCTTGGTGGTGCACTGATCGGTGTCTTCGTCGCTCTTGACATGTTCATGTTCTATGTCTTCTGGGAATTGACCCTTATTCCGATGTTCTTTATGATCCTCAAGTGGGGTGGAAAAGACAGAAAGTATGCTGCTCAGAAGTTTTTCATCTACACTTTTACCGCTTCAGTAGTTATGCTCCTTGGTCTGTTGACGATGTACTTCTTGATGGACACGCAAACCTTCAACATGCAAGAAATGGTTGTACAGGCAAGCGGTGCAAATGCAAACGGAGTGTGGCTTGGGCTTGAAGTTCAGAAGGTTCTCTTCATCATGCTGATGCTCGGTTTCCTTGTCAAACTCCCAGCAGCACCGTTCCATACGTGGCTTCCCGATGCGCACGTTCAGGCGCCAACAGGTGGTTCCATGATGTTGGCTGGTGTGATGTTGAAGATGGGTGCATACGGTATGTTCCGTCTACCAATTTCCTTGTTCCCACATGCACTGGAAGAATTCCGATTCATCGTCATGATGATCGGTCTGGTTTCATTAGTATGGGGAGCAATCGTTTGTCTTGGACAGACCAACCTCAAGAAAATGGTTGCATATTCCTCTGTTTCACACATGGGCGTCATCCTACTGGGCATTGCTAGCATGCAGCCACTTGGATGGGCAGCTGCACTCTTCATGATGTTCGCTCACGGTATCATTAGCCCGATGCTCTTCGCAGTTTGTGGTGCATTCAAACATCACTACCACAGTATGGAGATTGGTGCGATGCGAGGTATGGCAAAACATTCTCCATGGCTTGCAACAAGCATGATGTTCGGGTGGATGGCCTCACTCGGTCTTCCGCTACTTGCAGGATTCGTCGCTGAATTGATGCTTATGGTTGCTTACTGGCATGCATATGGTTGGTGGATTATCTTCCCAGGTCTTGTACTTGCTATCACAGCAGCGTACTACCTCTGGTCTATGCAACGAACCATCTTCGAAGGTGGAGAAGCGACACAACCGCCTGAAAGTCTGCATGGTGACCCTGTACCCGATATTGACAATTCAGAAAAGATTGCAATGCTCTTGCTTGCAGCATTCACCGTTCTCTTCGGTATCATGCCATGGATTTTCCTAGACATGATGGATATGTGGACTAGAAGCGCTATGGCGTTCCTTGGACTAGGAGGTGCCTGATATGTCGGCACAAAATGGATTTAATTCTGACATGTTTGAGGCGCTAGCCCCCGAACTCACCTTGTTTGTTGGATTGTTACTCATCATGATCGTTCCGAACCTTGGGAACGGCACGTTCCGTATTCCAGGTACATCGATTCGATTGCCATGGTTCTTCGGTGGAACACGTTACAAGGCAGTCGCCTCTCCACGCCTACCGGGTCTTTTGGCAGTCCTTACGATGGCCGTTGCATTGTTCCAAGTCATTTGCTATCTCCTCGATGCAAGTGCAGCTGATGGAAAAGTCATCTCGAGTGAGAATGGAATTGAGATATTCAAGGTCAACATGTTCTCTCGAATTTTCGAAGCCATCTTCTTTGCAGCATTGCTCTTAGCAGCAATCGCATCACTAGATCGTCTTCCAACAGGTTCGCAGAAGAGCGATGATATCGACGTTCTCTTCAACAATCGTCGGCAAGCTGATTTCTATATCCTGATGCTCACATCAGCACTTGGAATGAGCGTTGTAGCTCTCGCTCAGGATATGTTTGTCTTGTTTGTAGGATTGGAACTTGCCTCTTTCTCCACCTATGTCCTCGTCGCCTTCCATAAGGAAACCCGAGCAGGTTCAGAAGGTGGTGCCAAGTACTTCATCGTCGGTTCGGTTGCTTCAGCAGTCGGTCTTTACGGTTTGAGTATGCTCTACCTTTGGGCAGGTTCTCTTCAGTTTGATGTGCTCGCTGCAAAGTGGGCTGCTGATGGAGCCACATCACTCAGCATGATGGCACTTGGATTTGTTCTCGTAGGATTTGCTTTCAAGATCAGTGCAGCTCCGTTCCACTTCGCTGCACCTGATGCTTATTCAGGTGCAAACAGCCCTGTAGCAGGTGTTCTCGCAACTGCAAGTAAGGCTATGGGTATGCTCGGTTTGATGCGTGTACTCCTACTCATAACCATTCCAGAGATGGATGCTGAGGGGTCAGCGATTTGGATAGGCCTTCTCGGTGTTCTAGCAGCGGTCACAATGACTTGGGGTAACATTGCCGCACTTGGTAGCGACAATCCAAAGCGGATGCTAGCCTACTCATCTGTTGCTCATGCAGGATATATGCTAGCGGCTTTGACAGCAATAGGTGCTTGGAATTGGGGGCTTGTTGATAATGCAGGTGATGCAATGGATGTTGTTGTCGCTGCTCTAATCTTCCACATGTTCGTTCTTGTTTTCTTCAAACTTGGAGCATTCCTCATCCTTGGTGTGCTCGAAATGGAAGGTGGTGCATCCAGACTTTCCTCACTCGCTGGACTCGGTAAGCGAGAACCACTTCTTGCTATTGCTATGTTCTTATTCATGATATCACTCGCTGGTGTACCGCCAATGGCTGGATTCCTCTCCAAGTTGTTGGTTATCATGGGAATCGTTGAGGTTGCTACTGGAACAGGTTCTCTTTCTTCGATCGGCGATGCTCACTGGGTCTGGTGGCTCGCTTTGTTAATGGTCATCAACAGTGCCATTTCGATGTTCTACTATCTCCGTGTTGGAGTTGTTATGTACTTCCATGAGCCCGAAGAAGGACGCAAAGGCCCTCTTGCATCGGGCGCATCGATTCGAATTGCAATCGCTCTTTGTGCGATTGGAACCGTCGCATTTGGATTGGTCGGTGGCGAACTAATCGAGTTATGTCGAGATGCTGCTGAATCACTTCGATGATGAGGGGCGACTTCAAGAAGGGTTGGCCTCTCGAAGCACATGGTGAGACCCTATGGGACGACGTCGTGAGGAAAAAGTGGACGAGGAAGAACTCGCACGCTTGGAAAATCCCGAAGGTTCACCAGGAAAAATTCGAGTAAAACTCCCAAATGATGGAAAATCGAAGGGTGAATTTGGTTACAAAGGCGAAATGTTTGCCCTCGCTGAAGAGATTCTCGGTGGACGTCGTGTCACAGTTCTCTGTGCAGACGGTGAAACACGAATGGCAAGAATACCCGGTAAAATGCGTCGCCGACAATGGGTTCGTGAAGGGGACTTGATCATCGTTTGGCCATGGGATTTCCAAGATTCAAAGGCGGATGTAAAGCATCGTTATACGAAGACTCAAGCAATGTACCTCTCTCGAAAGAAGGTTCTTCCAGAAGTAGTTGACATGTTTGGCATGAATTTACGCACCGATGATGATGGTGATGTTGGTGATGATCTGTTCGGGTCCTCCGATGTACCTGAGGAAGAAGCTGAGGAAGAAGATGCAGATGTTGACGATATGTTTGGCTCAGATGATGACGATGATGATGTTGACGATATGTTTGGCTCAGATGATGTGGAAGAAGCAGTTGAAGAAAAACCCGTTGTTGAAGAGATGCCAGAGCCTGAACCACTCGATGATGATGACGATGATGACGATGATATCGATGCTTTGTTCGCTTGAGTGGCAAAGGGTTGAAGTTCATCGAACACAAATTAAAGCGTGAGGGGCATTCACATGGCGCGTTCTGGTGATGACTGGGATGAATTAACTGAGCGCACCCGTCAGAGAAAACAAACACGTCGTAAGCGTAACAGACGTCAACGTTCCAAAGAAGAGCAGGCTGACGATGATTACGATGAGCAACATACTTCGAAATTTGTGTCCGGCCTTGCAAAGAAAGACAGTAAATACAATTGGATGAAAGATGATAAGAACAAACGAATGTTCCAGAAAATCGAGAACCGAATCCAAGGTGCTATGGGGAGAGGAACCTACGATTGGGTCGACCGACGAGTCTTTGATCAGGTCTTTGATCGATTAACACTCATGTCCCTTTACAAATTGATGAATGCGGGTGTTTTGGATACGCTTGACTTTCCAGTCGCTCGCGGAAAAGAAGCTCACGTTTTCCATGGAACAGACCCAGAGGGAAGAAGTGTAGCGGTCAAAATTTTTCATACCTCGAATGCAGTTTTCAAGAATTTGATGCAATATATTGAGGGCGATCCCCGATTTGGAGGACTTAGAAGACGTCATCGAGATCTAGTCGACATTTGGGTTCGCAAAGAGCATCGTAACCTCATGCGCCTTCACCGATGGGGACTTCCCGTACCTCAGCCCCTAGCCATTCAGAAGAATGTCTTGGTAATGGATTATCTTGGAACGGAATCACAACCATCTCCGAAATTACGAGATGTTCGCATCGAACATCCTCAAGCGGTCTATGATGAGATGCTAGAATTTCTAGCTGTTGCATGGCAAAAAGCCGATTTGGTGCACGGTGATTTCTCACCGTTCAATATTCTCTGGCATGGGAATGCTCCTATCGTTATCGATGTTGGTCAAGGTGTGATTCAACATCACCCCAAGGCTAAGGAGTTTCTCGTTCGAGATGTGACTCGTCTCGTTGAATGGGCTAACAAAAACGGAATTGAGGTTGAACTTGCAGATGCAATGTATGATGTTCTTGAGATGGACCTCTCTCATATTGTAAAACGAGAAGAGGAAGAGTGAATCACTCCTCTTCCCATGTTATTGATTCATCATCAGCCATTTCCATCATTGCTGCTACGGCTTCATCGTCCTTTGGATCGATTTGACTTGCACGTAGGCGTCTTCCTCTTCGTTCAGAAACGTCTGCAAGTCCTGGTACAAGTCCATCAAATCCGTCGATTCGTCCCTCATCTTGACGTGTTTCGATATATTCGAGAGAACGGTTATCGATTTTCATTCGCTTACGACTTCGTTCAAGGAAGGAAAGAACACTACCATGCTCGGAACCACCCGCAATCATCTCCACTGCTTGACGAGCCAAGGCAAGACCATCAGCATCTCCAACCAAAACAACAGTTGACTTGTATATTGTAATTTCAACATCGGTGAGACTTTCGATCAATTGTCTAATCTTTCCTTGACTACCGATGATTCGAGCACGAATACGTCGTTGTTGCTGGGAACGCTTACCAACGAAATCTTTCAGATCGACCATTTCAAAGAAATTATCATCATCAAGTAAACGAATGGCTGCCTTTGGTGCCATACCTCGGCCAATGGCTTTGATGACATCAGGGAATTTCATCGCCTTGATTGGATCGTAGGAACCAGGTTCTCCCCATACAACCTCAACATCACCGGATTCGGAATCGATGTGAAATTCTTGAGCACCCGATGCTTGACGAAGCGCTTTCGCAGTCGCCCCTTTCGAGCCAATAAGAACCGCAATTCGGTCCTTTGGAATACGTGGCAACCCCTGTCGCATGTACCAATGCCACCCGCCACTCTTTTTCAATCTCGTTGTTGAAGCCATGCGACAATGAAACCGACACAAATCAATGCGGTGAGTGTCGGTGCGAACGATGGAACAAGACCTGGACTCGATACATCTGCACCAGTAACGACCATGTAGTGGTCGTTGTTGATCTCACTGTTTTCATCTATGACGTTGGTCGGATCGATTCGTACACGCAAGTCATATTGGCCACTGTTTGGAACCGTGTAGGACCATTCAATAGTTTCAACACCATCGCCAAGAGAACCGGCTGGAAGTGTTTGAACGTTCATGACGGTCCATTGTGTAGTTGCACTACGATCTGCTGGAGCAGCTTCTAAACTAACGACGACCGCACCAGCATAGATTTGATTTGATCTCAACTCGCCCGTAATGGTCACATTGCCAAATGTTTCGCCTGGTCGGACTACCAATCGGTCGACATCCGTTGTAGTTGCATTCCACGAGAGATCAAGCCCAGGCATGACTTGGAATGCCTGAGGTTCAGTAGTTTCACTGTTCCCTGCTTCATCTGCAATCGTTGCTCGAAGCATGAGGTATTGACGTGATTTCGTCGCCCAGTTGGCCATAGCCAATCCTCGGTCGAGTCCAGAACCTGGAAGTTCCAGCCATTGGCCAGAAAGATCAGGAGTTAATCCAACACCATTGCTATCAAATCCATATTGTAACGATACAGCACTGATATCAATCCCCGAAAGAAGGTCATATGTCGAATAGGAAATGTTTGCAGTTCCAATCAAATCTGTTGTTAATGGATCAACGGTCCAGCCAACAAGTTCAGGCATCGATGTATCGATGCGAATCGTCTCAGAAATTGTGTTTCCAATGTTTCCAACACGATCTGTTGCCCGTAATGAGATACTGTGGTTGCCTTCACTCAATTCTAGAGTGTGGGAATTGCTTGATAGAGAGGTCCATGATCCACCATCAACTTGTAGTTCAACGAAATCAACACCACTTCCTGTCCCATCATTGGCAGCATCAAGAATGCCGTTGATGTTTACCGAACTTGATGATTGCCATGCATTGCCATTACCAATCAACACACTGTTCATCGCAGGTCCACTTCGGTCGATACCGATAAAAATCGTTTCAGAACTACTCAAACCCGAATTGTCGAATACTGTGAGTCTTGGATTCCAAGTACCTTCTGAAAATGAACCAGTGCTCCAGTCCCAGCCGTAAGACAAAGAGGTTGGGCCATCGGTAGCTGGTGTTCCAGGTCCTGGTACATTTTGCAACGTAGCACGGTCAAAATCATCATCTGATATTCCATATCTGAATTCTATTGTCCCAGTTTGGCTTACATTGAACCAAGCACGATCAGAACTTGTTGTACCGGCCCCAACATCGGGTGAAAGGGCAGTAAATGCTGTAATTACAGGGACTTGATTGTCGATAGTGAATTCATCAGTGGTGGTTATGGTGACATCACTAACAGCGGAATCCCATCCTGTGGCTCGAAGGGTATAGGTTCCGTTTGTTTGGGATGTAGAATCGAAATTAAACAACCAAGGAGTTCCAGTGAGATTGGTAAGCGTGGAATAGGATCCGCCAAATTCAGCGATTTCAACAAGGATTGAATCGATGGTTCCTGTACCTGTTAGGCTGAAGGCAATGGTCTTCAATCCTGTAACGGATTCATCTTCAGCAGGTCCATTTGAGAAGACAATGTTCACTGCGGATGTGTTGAAAGATTTCTCTTCCATGTCGAGGTGAGTTGCCACTGGTGGTGAAACCGAGAGCATGGAAAGAAGAAGGAAGGTGACAAGGCTAACCGCAACAACCCTTCCTCCCATGCTTTGCTTAGGAATGCAACCATCCTTCAAATCTCCCCTTCTTCTGTGAGAATTAACCTAGTCTTATGGAGTTCTGACCAGATGGGTTCAAGTGCTTTGCATGTCGTCGAATTAACATGGCGAGAGGCGCATACGCAATCTGTTGTGTTCTCCTGATGTTGACATCTATCGCAGTTGTCCCAGCAAGTTCGTATGATAGCAATGGTGTGGAGGCTTCTGAACAGACCCTGAGCATTCTCCCTGCAAGTCCAACTGAAGGCGGTTCAATCACGGGTTCGTTAACACTTCAAAATACAAATTCGCAACTTGCTGCAAACGTTGATTATTCGTTCTATGCAAACGCAATTTCACCAAGCACTCGTCTCTGGATGTCAACAGTAGACATTGCTGCAGGTGACTTTGAAACGGTTTCTGCAACTTGGAATGGTTTAGCAGAGGGTGAAAACAAACTCTGGGTAACTTACTCCTACAATAACGGCCCAGAGCATGCATTCTACCATTCCTTCACAGTTGAAGGGCTTTCAAATTTGCACATCGTTGAATCGACCATGACACCTTCATCAGGGATTCACTCAGGTGATACTGTAGAACTCAATACAAAGATTGCCAACATTGGAAGCGTAGATGCTCCTGCATCGCACCTCGAAATTCGCTTCCCGGGTTCTATGAGCGACGTCGAACTTGCAACTGATGCCATTACTGCTGGCTCAGAAACTTGGGTAAACACCACCTTTGTTGCTCCATCAACAGGATCGTATCAAATCGAACTTACACCGGATAGCCAGGACGTAATTCAGGAGTCCTCGGAACAAGGTAAAAACTTGTCAATCGATCTTATCGTCGAACCTCGAATGGATTTGTCGCACGATGGGGACTTGACCATTACCGCCACACAAGGATCATTGATCGGCCCCTGGACTGTTTCTGGTGTCCTAGCTCGTGAGGCTGGTGATGGAACAACAACGGTTCCTATGGTACTGGAATTCAGAGAAGGTGCTTCTTTGGTACGTTCCTTGAACTCGTTCGATGTGCAGATTTCTGGAACAGGGTACAGTACTCAACAATGGACTACAACCATTATCAGTACTGACATTGCTGGAATGGCAACAGGTCAGTACACACTTGCAGCGGTCATCGATCCATTTGGGACAGGATCATTTACTCAAGAGAGTACAGATAATGATGAACTCATTGCGACCTTTAGTCTCCCAGAGATTCCTGATGTTTTCGTCGATCCATTGGCTCTTGCGAACCGCTCGACTGTAGCAGCAGGAGAGTTCGTTGATTGGTCGATGACGGCAACAAATACTGGCGATGTAGCTGTTTCAGGTACCTTCCTTTACACTTGGGAAGGACAAACCTTTGAGTCGGCTCTAATCCCTCTTAATCCTGGACAAGTTTACACGTATACGACATCCCATGGTACTGTATTGGGTCAACACACAGCGGAGATTAATGTACAATGGAAGGCGTCGACAGGCTCCTATGACCGTGTTCCCACAAATAGTGTTGCAACAGGCGTGGTGGAGGTAGAAGCGAATCTGCAACTAAGTTGGGATGGTGATTCAATGGTACTGGTTGATGAGGGCGGAGAAGTAGCGACCTTCCCTCTTGAATCAGGCGAAAAATACACCATGTCTCTAGATGTTAAATCGACTCGCGGCACGGGTGATCTGACATTTACATGTAAAAACAACCAAAACACATGGGATTCGATTGACGTGAGCATCGAAAATCCAGGTGATCGTGCGGAGGTTTCATGCACATTCACAGCTTCAGGAAAGATGTCGATCGTTCAATTGGTTCCATCTGATGTAATGGTAGTAAATGCCTACGAACGTTCCTTCTCTACTGCATTTGTTGACGGTAGTGGTGCGAGCGGCGGTGACAACGATGGAACAGGGACTGCGCTGCTTATGTTCTTCGGCGCTCTTGCTTTAATCGGTGTGCTCATCGGTGCTGTTATACTCACTCGAGAGCGAGAAGAGGAAGTCGAACGTGACATCTTCAACTATTGTCCGGCTTGTGATGGAGAACTTGAAGGTGATGAAAACCGGTGTCCGCATTGTTCGTTTAATCTACGTAAGGCTCGTTCGCAATTCCACGAATGTCATGAGTGTGGAGAATCCATTCCAGACCTGATGGAGAATTGTGCATATTGTGGTGCAGAACAAGATGTATCCTCCTTCTTCGA
The DNA here is from genome assembly GCA_002499195.1 of Euryarchaeota archaeon UBA443. Classification (GTDB taxonomy): domain Archaea; phylum Thermoplasmatota; class Poseidoniia; order Poseidoniales; family Poseidoniaceae; genus MGIIa-L2. Next base: position 25,817 of record DAKS01000047.1, on the reverse strand, counting down.
GCGTCGAGAACGACGTGTTCGCGAGGTTCCAGAAGAGAAAGAACTGATCTCTTTACCCGAGGAAGATGAAAATGAAATCGTTAGTGGTTCGGAAGACTTTGCTGATGCAGTGAAGGAATTCGGTTACGATGAAGCGAATCTTGAGGAAGAATGGGATGAGAACGTTGTTGCTGCTGAACAAGAAGTTACAGCTGCTTATGATTTACGAAACGCGGATGAAATTGCGATGGAAGATATGACCGAAGAAGAGATTGAAGAGATGCAAAATCAAGTCGTTACCACATTAAAGACGGTCGCTGAATCGTTTGAAGGTCATGACTTGGATGCTTTCTTACCGACTAAGGACAAGATGAAATCGCTCAAGGATGATGGTGAAGATAAAGATGGAGCCGCTTGGACGACACTTTCTGCAAGCGATGCAGAAATTCGTGGCGATCTCTACGAATTGACAGGTGAAGAAGGTGTCATGCCTGGAGAGAAGGTTGTTGTCGGAATGGGCATCACAGACAGTTCACTTGCAGGAAATGAGATTACAGAAGCGAGTGCTGACTTTGCTTTCGAAGATGATTCCGAATTGCCACTTACCGTTGAAGATGGTGACAAGACCACGAACGCAAAACCTCGTCGCCGAGCACGTCGTAAGCAAGAATCTGATGTTGAAACAGCGGATTGTGGCGCATGTGGTGCAGTTATTCCGGCCGATGCGAAAGAATGTCCTACATGTGGTGCTAAATTCGAGTGATGCCTGTCAGCACTCATAGGGTTCGTCATCGCTTGCGCTCGGAGTCATCATTGCGTCATTCAGGCATTTTGCTTGAAACACATCATTCGTTTGAACGCTTCCCCGTGACGGGGTGATTTTCATATTGTTGAGTCGATTGGCCATAACCATGCAGCAGCGGATGTTGACGGTCTTCGTGGCCCTCTCGATGCTGCTTCTATCGACATCTGGTTGTATTGGTCTTCTTCAGGGAAGAGAGTACATGGAGTACCTGCGTGGTGATGTTAAGCAAGATACGTCCATTGAAACAACCCTGATTGAGTATTCCTTTTCCGGTGGGGAAATCGAAGAAGAGTGGAATGAAAAATTCACAGTCGACTCTGAAGTTGCTAAGATTGGTGTTTATTTCAAAACTGATTTTCTCTTGAGTGATTTTCGCAATCAATTCCCTCAAATTTTTGATATTCGCGAAGTTGAAGTGACCATTACAGATGCAACTGGAGAAATCAAGTACAACGCCACACACGACACGACAAAAACAGCCCCTTACGTATTGATTGATCCAGAATCAGATGGTAAATTTATTTCTGGTGAATGGAACATCAATATTGTCGGAACCGGAGCAGGAATCCTTGAGGAGCAAGACAGTTTTATTTTGAGCGTTGATGTAACACGCACGTGTACTATTTATCCTCAAGATGACGTTTGCATTGTCGATTAGACAAGCGATTCATTGCAAGCATATCGTCTGCTACAATTTCGACACTTTCCTTCACGTTCGTGATTTCGCTTCGCATCGCCTTCGACCATCAATCGTTGAACTTCGACGATGCTCTCTCGAAGATGTTCTTTGGCATGTTGGTCCCAGAAGACTTGGTGGACATCGTCCTCACCATAACGAAGCACACCGTATGGCGGTGATTTACCTGTACTCGTTTCAACTAATGAGATGTATGCCAGAAGCTGTAGTCGATGAGACTGATGTGGTTTCTTAGGAATTCGTCCTGTCTTTTGCTCCACAGGGATGAATTCACCTTCAATGATGACGATTTGATCGGGTCTTCCTCGAAGCCCTGAAACATCATCGATCAGAAGATTACTGGTATTGTCCTTGTCTGAATAAATCAATTCAGTCCCTTCCTCAAATCCGACCTTCTTCCGACTGGCAATCATTTGGCTTTCTGCTTTGAGCGAGCGTTGTAGTTGCCATGTTGCTAAAAATGTCCAAATGAAGGCGACGACGATGAGAATAAATCCAGCTTGACTTCGATCCTCAGCAGCGACGAGTGCGATGGAATGGGTTCCGATAACGATTGTAGCGAGTAGCAAACTTGCTTCGGTTTTACCTGCCGAAAACCATCCTCCGAGGAAACCAATTGGGCTCCAAGTTGGTTCCAAGCCAATCGATGCAAACCGTTTTTTCACCTCACGAATTTCCTTCATATCGTGTTCAAAATCAAGCCAACTACGCCAAGGTAGGGTGATTGAAAGAATTCCAGCAATAAGACATGAAACAGACCACATCGATAGGACCTTTGCGAATTCAATTGGCGAATTCATTACATCATCGATATAGACGAACGCAATCGCATCGATGACAAAGGCTAGGATGATGCCGTACCACCATGACCAAATGAGAAGTGAACGACGCATGCGAATCAAAGCCTCTTGAAAATCACTCATTTCATTATGGATTTCTTTGTGCTTTTCAACGCCTTCTTCAACGGCTTCACCAACTCCAGATGCCCCTTCTTTCGCAAGTTGCCATGAGAGTGGACAGTACATGAAGCGCTCCAGATCGCTGGCACTAACGGGTAATGGCGTTCCAATATCAGTGTTGTAATAACCGTCAGGACCTATTTTTGCATCGGCAAAAGAGGCTCCCATAATTTCATCTTTAACCCACATAGATTTGACATCTTCGCCTTCTTACATCAAAAACGTAGTTTGGAGATGATGCGAAGCGGTTAAGAAGAGGGTTTAGGTCGGTTGCTTGCTGAGGCACTACTATGTCTGAAGAAACAGGACTTCTGATTCCACTTGAACTCTACGAAGAATCCGGTGTGAACATTGGAACAAAGCAGAAAAGTGCAGACATGCTTCGATTCATCGACACAGTCAATTCCGATGGTCTATACCTACTCAATATCAACCAAACCGATAACCGGCTACGGATTATTGCCTCATTTTTGAACCAATACGAACCATCGCAAATCATGGTTGTTTCCGCTCGACAATACGGACAACGACCTGCTCGAATGTTTGCTGAAGCCATTGGTGCTTTATCCGCGGTCGGCCGATTCATCCCAGGAAGTCTGACAAACCCGTCTCTCCGCTCCTACAAAGAGCCAGACATCTTGTTCGTTACAGATCCAGCATCCGATCAACAATCTCTTCGAGAAGCTGTTAACACAGGTTTGCCAATCGTTGGTCTTGTAGATGCGAACAACAAGTTGCGAAACGTCGATGTTGCACTTCCTGCGAACAACAAGAGCCGACATTCTCTCGCTCTCATCTATTGGCTACTCTCCCGAGAAGTTCTCAAATTGCGTGGCGAAACCACTGACGAGGCATGGGCAGAAGCCAATGACCTTGAAGAGTGGAAGTCAACTTTCTGAGATTGGTTTCAAGAAATCTGAAATCGCCTGAGCGGATTCATTTACATCTGCAAGTTCATGCATTAGTGTTCGAACTGATTTTGCTCCAGGCAGTCCCTTTGAGAAAGCAATAGCGTGACGTTGCATTGTTTGCTTAGCGAGTCCAGTCGTCTCTCGACACAATTCTACATATCGATTCCAACACCATCGCCGTGATGCAAATGCTTGCGAAGTTTCGGACAACTCATTCCATTCACTATCGCATTGTTGAACCCAAGGCAACTCTTCTTCTTCCATCCATCCAAGACCGACCTTGATTTGAGCAAAAACATCAGGGCGTCCAATCGCAGCACGACCGATCATCAGCCCTGAAGCATTGGTCAACTCCAAACATCGTTGTGCGCTCTGTGCGTCTGTAATGTCGCCGTTAGCGACAACAGGAATATCAACAGAATTAACGGCAGTTCGTATGGTTTCCCAATCAGCGATTCCAGAGTATCGCTGACGAAGAGTCCGCCCATGGATACACAATCGTTGTGCACCTACATTCTCGAGCGATTGACAGATATTGACCGCATTGTTTGGACCTTGACCAGTACCGAGCCGCATTTTTGCAGTAACAGGAATATCAACAGCATCAACGATGTTTTCGACCATTGAAACGAGTTTCTGCGGTTCACCCATCAATGCAGCTCCGGCGCAAATATTGGTCACCTTAGGAGCAGGACATCCAAAGTTCAAGTCGATAACATCGGCTGATTCTTGCAGCATAATTGCTGCCTTGACCATATCATCCATTTCACCACCAAAGATCTGGGGAATAAACGGTTGTTCTCTAGGATCGGACTCCATTTTTCTCCATGAAGCAGTAGCTTCGCGACTTAATGCCGTACTGTTTGTAAATTCAGTAATGGTGATATCAGCACCACATTCTTTCGCTAGCAAACGATATGGAAGGTCTGAAACGCCTGCCATCGGAGCGAGATAGAGTGGTCGTTGTTCACCCGACCACGCCTCGTAGGTGTCAAACCCAACGTCACTCATCATTCATCGCCCGCGGTCAAGACCTCTTCAATCATCGCACCGACTCGGCGAATTCTCCGCAACAATCGGTCAAATCGGGTAGTGATGTTTTGCTTTGAATCTGCAAGTGATGAACCAATCAATCGGTAACCAAGTGGCAATCTGCCTCCCAAAAGATTGAGCAAGAGCATTTGATCTGAAGCACTGATGTTTTGCATAGTATCCTGAACTACTTCGATAGTAAGTTTGCCTTTGCTAAGAGGCTGAAGCAATGAATTGTGGCTCTTTTCGGGAATGAGTCGCATGAAACCGCCTTTCTTGAGCAACCAATCTTCACCACGTCGCTGATGTTGTGTAACCATCGCAGACCAGAGTGCAGAAACGAGTCTATCCGTTCGCGGAATTCGTTCAACCAAACCACATGCCCGAAATCGTTCAAGGATTCGGCCAAGTCGAGCCTTTTGTCCTCCAAACTGTTCATGGGCATCATCCAATGAAATGGGGTTTCCTGAATTGAGTAGGAGAGTAAACAGTTGCTCGGAAATAGAAGCGCTAAGAATTTCATTACCGGGACGATCGCCAAGCAATCCGAAATCAGACATCCATTGAGTCAATTCAGATGCGCCTTCTTGTGCGCTGCGGTAATCGATTATGCTGAGGTTCAGTGGAAGAGGTGAATCTTCAGCGATTTCATTTTCAAGTGTTAATCCTTCACGGTTCCAATCTGATTCAATCCGATCCATTTTCTGTTCAAGAATTAACCGATACTGAGCAAAGCACAATTCTAGGGCTTGCGATAAACCCCCTCCTCTAAGAATGTAGGTTCTCCATCCCTTTCCTTCGTTCGTATAGGAAAGCAAACCAGATTGACTGAGTCGGGAAAGATGATGATTCAGGGCAGCGGGTGTCATCGCAAGTTCATCCGACAATGCTTGTGCATCCCAGGATTTGTTTGGAGCCGAGAAGAAATAATCGCGTAACATACGGTGAATGGGTGATGCTGCTCCATAATCTGCAGTTGCATCGCCTTTTCGACGTACAAAACAAAACGACTCGACAAACCATCCGACCAATCGATCAACCGAACGATCCGTAGTCGGCATCGGAAGTTCTTCCAATTTGACATTAAGCATGACAAACTACACTTGGCGATGGTCTTTGAAGGCTATGCAACAATTGCTTTTCAGAAAGCGAAAATTAAGCCTGAACTCGGCGACCATCATTCCATTGATAGGTCAATCGATCTGTTCGTCGAAAAATATCGATTTGGATATGGGATGCAAGATTCAGAACGTCTTGTCGTAGAATTCCACGTCGACGCAAGACCTTTACTGCTGAGTGAACGCTTGCACGCGTACGTCCAATACGTCGGGCGAGTTGGGCCTGGGAACGAGGGATGCCCTCATCAAGAATGTCATCGATAACTTGTTTTTGGACAGTGGAGAGGCCAATGGGGAGACTTGATGCTATACGTTGCTGATCGCTTGAAACCGACTGCAATAGTTCGACCTGTGAAGGGCCACCGGCAAAGTAACATGTTCGGCCATTAACAGGCATGACTGTGATGTTGCCGTGGTTTTTCATGACATCCAAGTGATGACGAAGCGTTCCATTTGCTGCACTCAACTCATTTTGAAGTTCACGATAACACAATCCTGGATGCCGTTCAAGCGTACGTAGGATACGCGATCGGAATGGATGTTCACTTGATTGACGTTTGGTCGAAATACTTCCAAATGCAAATGCAGTCGATGCCATAGCTGCAATACCGTGTGCAATGCCTGCAAATCCTCCTGCTATACCAGCAATTCCCGCAGCCAACCAAGGTCGCTGACGAGTCCACTGTGCAAGAAGTGCCATAGGTTGAGGATAACCTCTTGGTATCTTAATGCATCGTATTGACGCATCTAAGCGCCAACGATTGAGCCCTGATGGATTTTCATGAAGGCAACCAAAGGTGAGAGAAGGCGTCCACATGTCATACCGTGGCTGGATAGCCGATATGTCACGCGAACAGGAGGTCCATCGGTAACAAGCCGCTCGACCAAGCCTTCTTCTGCAAGATAACGGAGTTTATCCGAGAGTGTTCGAGAAGAAATGCCTTTGAGAAGATGTTTCATTTCATTGAATCGGCGATCTCCTGCAATGTATAATGTAGAGAGAATTTCAATAGTCCATCGTGAACCAAAGACATTGAGTGCTTCAACAGCAGCATCTACTTCCCAATTAAGATCGAATCTACCGTGATCAGAGTGGTCTCCGAGTAAGGACCGAACGGAGCCACCAATCTGGATTGTTTCGCTGATTTTATCGCTCACAATCTTGAGTTCAGTGGCTGGGAGTACCATCGGGGGTTCTGGCATGAACCTGCGATATATTTCGCATACTTGATTTCTTTTCAACACCGATTAAACAAAACGCAGGAGCGTATGATTCATGAACGGTTTGCCTGTGGTTGATAGCATGAAGGCTGTTGAGAACGTTGCAATCATCGGTGCAGGAAACATGGGTTCAGGCATTGCACAAAAAAGTGCACAAGAAGGATTCAATGTGCAAATGGTTGACAGAGAAGCACAATATGTTGCACGTGGACGTTCAATCATTGAGAATTTTCTCAAAGAAGCGATTGAACGACGTATCTTCAATCAACAAGAAGTCGATGCAACACTCGGCCGCATCACCGATGTTGTAGGAACAGAAAATACAGCCGAAGATACCGATTTGGTCATTGAAGCAGTATTCGAAGATTTTGGAATCAAGACCTCGGTGTTTTCAACCCTTGACGAAGTCTGTGGTGAGGGGACCATTCTTGCTTCAAACACCTCATCACTCTCTGTGAATGCGCTTGCTGAGGCGACAGGTCGACCGGATCGATTCGTTGGTTTACATTTCTTCTATCATCCTGCAAAGAACCGACTCATTGAGGTCATTCCTGCTGAGACAACTTCCAAGGATACACTCGAGCGAACCGTTCAGTATTGTCGAACACTTGGAAAAGTTGTCATCGTCTGTAAAGATCGTCCAGGGTTCGTTGTCAATCGATTCTTCGTACCTTGGCTCAATGAGGCATGTCTCTTACTCGAGGAAGGAGTTGCAACAGCTGCGCAAATCGATGCTATTTCATGTAAAGCGTTCCGAATTGGACTAGGTCCATTTGGATTGATGAATCTTACAGGACCACCTATTGCATTGCATTCTACGGATTATCTTGCTGAACAACTGAATACTCCTCGATACAACGGAGCACAGAATCTTCGCGACCTTGTTGCAGAGAATGCTATGTGGCCAATTGAAGAGGATTCAGAGTATTCCCAGGAGCAATACACCACCGTTTCCGAACGTCTTCTTGGCGTTGTATTCGGTGTTGCAGCACAAATTGTTGAAGAGGATATCTGTTCGATGGAAGATGTTGATCGAGGAGCAAAGGTTGGCCTTCGATGGGCACGCGGACCGTTTGAATTGATGAATCGAATTGGTGTTTCAGAAGCCTACAGAATGGCATCTGCTTACCAATCTCTTGCAGGTCAATCTTGGACGCTTGCATCATTTTTCAAAGATCAATCCGCTTCTTCAAAGAACTGGGACTTTTCATATGTTGATTCTTCAACAGAAGATGGAATTGTAACGATCACTATCAATCGCCCGGAAGCAATGAACGCATTGAACGAAGTCGTTGTTGCTCAACTCACACAGGCAGTCCAAGCCGCAAATTCGGATAGCAGTGTTTCGACCATCGTTCTTGATGGTGCGGGTAAGGCCTTCGTAGCAGGTGCTGACGTCAAGTTCTTTGTCGACAAGATCCGTTCTGATGATATTCCAGACATTGAAACATTCACAGAAAATGGACATACGCTTCTCGCAGCACTGGAAGACTCCTCGAAGACCACTATTGCTCTAACAACGGGTCTTGCTCTTGGAGGTGGTCTTGAACTAGCATTGGCATGTGACTACCGGATTGGAACGCGACGAACACAATTTAGATTCCCTGAGACCAGTATCGGAATTTATCCAGCTCTTGGTGGGACACAACGACCAGCTCGTATTGCAGGTCGAGAACTCGGTCGATGGGCTGTTCTTGCTGGAAATTTCATGAATGCTGAAACAGCAACCGACCTCGGATTAGTAACACATCTTGTCGATATTAACGATGTTCCAAACTGTATCAAGGACATTCATGCATCAGGTAAACCTGCAGACAAGTACCCGGGTAAACCGATGAATGAGAACAGTCCAGTGGTTAAATTTGCTAAGAAATTCTTTTCGGATGGAAATATGGATGCCTTACTTTCTGGAAGTTGTCCAGATGGATTCGATGCTGAAGACAGGACGGTTGCGCGTCAACTCAAGTCGTTGAAATTCACCGCTCCTATTGGATTAGCAATGGCTAGTGAACGAATCGATGCAACCGCTTCGATGTCTCTGGATGAGGGCCTTCAGTTCGAGTTACAAGGATTGGATAGAATCTTCTCAACAGAGGATGCTCTTGAAGGTCTCAGCGCCTTAATCGAAGGCCGAAGAGCCACGTACAAGAATGCCTAAACCCAGCATGATTGCATTGTTTGAATAGATTGTACAATTTTGTTGAGATCGATGGATTCCTCTTGTTCCTGAGCAAGAAGTATACGATTTTTAACAGCCTCAACCAATTCTTCTGAGGGTTCCTCGTCCAATAGGTCGGCAAGCACTTCTTTCAATGATTTGGATTGACCGCGAAGTATTGCAATATGTGCCTTGAGTTCTTCCTCGTCATCTCGTGGTGAACGAACGTTCGAAGTCAAGCAATCACCTCAACTGGCGTTGCTTGAAGTTGCGTATACCATCGATCCCAAGGAACGACTTCCTCTTCAGTCCAATACTGGAGTGGTCCTTCTTGAGCAATCGATTGGATGTTTTCTGGGCCAATATTTCGACTCTGTTTGATTCCAGGAGCACCAAGAACGAGGGCTGAAGAGAGAATTCCTTGAGCAATTGCGAGACTATTCTTATCGGTACCACTCCAATATGCTTGGAAACCTGGATGCGTGTGAACCCAAACCTGAAACGGCGCCATCATCCCAACTGGAGGACGTAGTGGAACTCGGCCAGGTGAACCCCAATCGATTTGGATTTCACCATTTGCATCTATGAGTACAGAGGTTTCAAGTCCAGCGATTAACGAGAGATTGTAGACCAAATCCCAACGACCATGTATAGCAGCATTTCGTTGGACTGTAAGAACATCTTCCGACTCAACCGCTTGGGCTTCAGCTTGTATACAAGCCCTCATCCACTGATTGTAGGTAATATCAATTGCTTCAAGGTCCATAACAGGAATCATGCTTTCACCTCCGGAAACTTTAGTTCTCCAAACATAATGCTTGACATTCGCTCTCTAAGCGGTGGTTGTTCCCTCAACCGTCCCATCAACCATGTTGCTGCTGCTGCTGCGGCGTTAACGTATCCGAATTGTATGTTCCCTGCATCAATGGCTCCTGCAATTTGACAACTTGCAGGTTCGTGGTCTGGTGTCATCATGGCAACAAGAGCGGGGTCTGAATCGTTGGTGAAATAGACATGACCATCGCCTGTGGAACGCAAGTCAATCCATGGAACGCTGGTCGCGTGAACAAGCCTTCGAGGGTGCGGTCTGTCGACACCGATGATAATGTAATCATAATCGTGCAATTGTTCCTCTGTTCGCAAGTTGTCCGTGTTAGAAGTACAGTGTACATGTGAAAGAGATGTGAATTTCGCTACCAGCGCATTTGTTTTGAATTCGCCAATATCTGCTTGTGAAAACCTTTGGTGGCCGAGATTAGATTCTTCAACAGTATCTCCATCCATGATAGTAATGGAACATTTTTGCTGTACTTTTTCTAGTGCTGGAACGATCAAATCGAAGGCAAGTCCACCGATTCCCCCTGCTCCAACAATCAATATTTTTGGCGTTCGCTCATTGGTCATGACTGTTTTGAACTTCAACAGTATTTGAACACGTTCAATTTTGAACAAGAGGGAGTTTCTTGACTGGAGGTGCAATTCCTAAATCCTCTGGGAAGAACAATTCCGCCTCAGGAATTGGAATTGGAACGATCTCTCGGCCGATGAGTGCAACACGACTCGGACGACTCTCTGAAAGCACTTCTCGGGTGACTTGTGGAGCAAGTTCGTTTGAGAAAGAAAGTATATCATCATGGCTTGGCATGTTTTCCATGGAGAGGTTTTCTCGACTGTGACCAACATAGACGTATCCCTTTGCTTCGATAAAGTCAGGGTCTGCACGATTGTCGAGTTCCGCGAACTCCTTGATGTGAGCCGATGACATGTTGACGCCTTTCATGAGGGTGTGCCGGCAAACAATTCTAGTGTCAAGGCTTGGAAGCAGGTCGATGGTCTTCTCAAATTGATTCCAAGCACCACTGTTCCACTTAGGGCGACAAACGTCGTCGAACACTTGTTTGTTGGGCGCATCAACGGAGACGTAGAGTTGTGTTGGAAGTGTATCGAGATTCTCCAATACCTTGGGCAGGGTTCCATTGGTGACAAGCATTGTCGTCATGCCATGCTTATGGCACAAATCCATATATTCTCCAAGATGAGTATAGAGTGTTGGCTCACCGTTAAGCGAAATTGCAACGTGCTTTGGATCTTGAGCTTCTAGGAACTTTTCTCTTGGAACCTTATCGTTTCCACCGAATCCTGTGAGTAATCGACGTTGAGCACGCACACTCTCGTAAAGGAGTTCAAGAGGGTCTTGATCAGTCAATTCAAGTGTGTCCATATGAGGTTCTCGCCAGCAGTATGTGCAGGCAAGATTGCATTGATCAACAACTGGAGACATTTGCATGCAGGTATGGCTCTTAACACCATAGAAGGTACCTTTGTAGCATGCTCGGTCACGAAGAAGAGACTCCTTTGTCCAGTGACATGTCTTAACGCCACCGTGTTCACCGACAATGTGATATCGTTGCTTCTGCAATTTTGCTTTGAGTGCTAGGTCCATGCCCATGGTGATTCCTCCTGTAGCCGGATTCCACTGTTGATGAACGGTCGGGAGCGGCTCGGATGACTGGGCGTCTGAATTTTTGTTCTTGAAGAGAACGGTTAAAAAGGTGTTAATAAAAACACTTAATGTAAAAACTACACCTATGTGTTGGCAAGTTTACCACGCCTTTGAATAGGTAAAGCACCACATTTAGAGTGAGGATAACAATGGACAAAGAACTCCAAACATATACAGACCAAATTATAGATCAACAACAGTACCGTTCGGGAATTTTCTCGGACATGCTTTCACCGATCGTGAAAGCTATGGCTGCGTTTCGCTTCTCAGCAAATGAACGAGGCGCATATTCTTCGAGGAGGGACAACTGAATGGATAGAGGACTGGAAATGTTTGTCGATCAAGTCTTAGAAGGTCAAGTCTACCGTAATGGTATTTCTTTCATGCCTGGTTTCGTTCACCGGATTGCTACATTGTTTCGTCGTTCTTGATTCGAAGGCAACGCCTTTCAATCATGAGTCGCTCGTCTGAGCATGGCCAAGTGGGCTCCGCATTTGCTTGGCCTATTCACTCCCATATCTGCTGCAGTCACTTTGGTGATTGGTGGATGGTGGATGCTAACACCGACCATCCTTCTTCTTGGCCTATATCCATTCCTTGACTCAATAGCAGGCTCCTCAACGGTCCATGATGTTGAGGAAGAAGGAAGTGGACACAACATCATCGTCCACCTCCATGGTATTCTTGTTCCAGTTGTTGTTGTTTGTCTATTGTATCGGGTTTGGGCTGGTCTTGGATCTATTTCCATTATCGTTCCTGCACTCTCGGCCGGTCTTGCAACAGGTGCTGCCGGTGTCGTCGCTGCACATGAACTTGGCCACCGCCGACCTCGATCAGCGAGTTGGTGGCTCGGCCGACTTGATTTGTTGTGTGTTATCTATCTCCATTTTACAGTTGAACACAATCATACCCATCACAAACATTGGGCTCGAAAGGTCGATCCAACCAGTTCACCCTGGGGCCGAAGTGTCTATGGTCACTTGGTTCGAACGGTTCCAAGACAACTTCGGAATGCATACAGAATTAGGAAAAAGGATACAACCATTTCTGTAATGATTGAGGTTGCATTGATTGCATCTCTTGCAGTATGGGGATTACCATATCTTGCGGTATTTGTTGGACAAGCCTTCGTCGCCATTTATCTTCTTGAATTCGTGAACTTCATTCAACATCATGGACTCGAGCGAGGTGAAGATGAACGTCCGCATGCAGGTCATGCATGGGAAAGTCGAACTCGTTGGTCACGTTACACTTTGATGAATCTTCCACTCCATGCAGCACATCATCTTCGTTCAAGCACACCTTATGAGCGATTGCGTCCATACGATGAGTCACCGCAATTACCTGGTGGGTACTACCAGATGTTTTGGATTGCGCTGATTCCACCGCTGTTTCACCGGCTAATGCAACGATCTGTGAATCACTCTGGTGGTGTCGGTGGAGCATAGCCTCCATCAACAGCTTCCTGAACGATAGCCAAATCTGATTCGACCATCATCTGAATGAGTTGCTCAAAGGTTGTCTTGGTTTCCCAACCGAGTTTTTCCTTAGCATAAGCAGGGTCTCCAATCAGGAGATCAACTTCTGCTGGACGGAAGAATTTCGGGTTGGTTCGTACACGAACAACACCATTTTGATCGGTTGCAATCGTATCGACACCTTCTCCAGACCATGTCAGTTCAAGACCGATATGTGAGAATGAGAGGCTAATCATATCGCGTATGCTGTGTGTTCGACCGGTTGCAATGACGTAATCATCGGGCTCATCTTGTTGAAGCATCTTCCATTGCATCTCGACGTAATCGCCAGCAAATCCCCAGTCTCGCTTCGCATCAACGTTGCCGATGTGGAGACATTCATCGAATCCATGTTTGATTCTAGCAGCCATCATGGTCACCTTTCGTGTTACGAATTCAAGACCACGTCGCGGACTTTCGTGATTGAAGAGAATTCCTGTACAAGCGAACATATTGTAGGATTCACGGTAGTTACGGGTAATCTCGAATGCCATTACTTTCGCACATCCATATGGTGAACGTGGATGGAATGGAGTTTGTTCCGATTGAGGTACTTCGCGTACCTTACCGTATTGTTCACTGGATCCAGCTTGATAGAAGCGACAATCTGGTGCATGCTTTCGAACCGCCTCGAGACAACGTAATGCACCAAGTCCTGTGATATCAGCGGTCATCATTGGTGAGCGCCATGATTCAGGAACGAACGACATAGCACCGAGATTGTAGAATTCATCCGGCTTGACCTGATGAACAGCGTTGTCAATCGAATTTTGATCAGCTAAATCACCGTTGAGAAGATGGAAGTTATCGTTGCTCATCAAGTGATTGATCAGGTTTCTGCCAAGACTTGGTTGCGATACACGACGGACCAATCCGTAGACTGTATATCCCTTTTCGAGGAGTAATTCAGCAAGGTAGGAACCATCTTGTCCAGTAATCCCAGTGATGAGTGCAGTCTTCCCGCTCATAGCAATTCCTGCGACTTCTCTTTTTTGAAAGCGTCGCATCAAAATGTAGAGTCATTCGATACAAACCATTGTAAAGAAATAACCTCGCCATTCTAACTGCATGCAGAAATGCAGGAGATATTTTGATGCTTGAAGTCAATGACCTTACCAAGAGTTTCGGCTCACTTGAAGTCCTGAAGGGAGTCAATATGCAAGTCGAGAAAGGCGAGATGGTTGCGCTTATGGGAGCATCTGGTTCTGGAAAGTCAACTCTTCTGAATATCATTGGTGGTTTGCTTGCAGGTGATGGTGGAAGCATTACGCTCGAGGAGCGAACTTACGGACTAAAAGGTCCGTCCAACGTCGTCGATGTTCGACGATCAAAAGTCGGTTGGATCTTCCAGGACTTCCACTTATTGGACAATCTCTCAGCAGTTGACAATGTTGCAATCGCACTCGAGTTATCTGGTATTCCTTCTACTGAAGCGGTCGCTGCTGCTGAGGTAGCATTGGATAAAGTTGGACTCAGTGATCGACTCAATTTCATTCCAGATCAGCTCTCGGGTGGACAGCAACAGCGTGTAGCAATTGCTCGAGCAATTGCGGGTAATCGACCCGTTCTTCTTGCCGACGAGCCGACAGGAAACCTCGATATTGCTAGTGGGAAGGAGGTCATGAAACTATTCAGAGAACTGTGTCATGATGAAGAAAATCCCATTTCGATTCTTATGGTGACGCACGATCCAGACTTAGCATCCAATGCAGACCGGATGCTCCTTCTCAATGATGGGAAAACCGAAGCAGCTGATATTCGCTCTGCTTGGGGTCTTGACGAGGAGGGTGAAGAAGAATGAGCGACGATGTTGCAGATTTGAAAGATAGTGATTTTGGGAAAGGGCGTTCTCGAATCCGACGCTATCAACATTCTTTGATGGAATTGCCAAGCCGTTTGAGACTCGCAGCACAGAGTGCCTGGCGTGGAAAAGAACGTGGTATGGCCGTCATCGCTGGTGTCTTCCTTGCATCTCTGGTCATTACAACCGTTCTGGCCTATGGCGTTGGATTGTCGCAATTGTTTTTCGAAGAATCACTCGATTCTGAACCGTTTGATGCGAAGATTGAGTTTGCACGCACGCCGGTTGAGAACGCAACAGGGTGGTCAAACAATACCACTACGATGACGGAAGTATGCGATGAATTAATCGAAGAATTTTCAGAATTCAACGATTGTACCCTTGTTCTTGGACGTCAGGGAATACATAGTGGTGGTTTCTTCAACATAGAATTCATCGTTGCACAACCACTCGAAATGCGGGCAATTTCCGATAATGAAAACCCTCTTTGGGATCCAATGAACTTCGATTATCCAGAAGCACTTGATGGGGGCCCCCCCATCTCAGACAAACGTGCAATTCGATTCCTTGGACCAGAGGCTTTTGATGGAGAATTGGCTGACAGACTCGGTGAGAACATCATATCAGGTCTTGGTGAATGGCCAACACCTGAAAACATGAGTTCAAATCGAGGAATTATTCTTCCATCGACCATTGCAAGTGAGGCGCAAGCAAAGGTTGGAGACGTTCTTGATGAACTCACCTTCGCCTATGTTGTCGATGAATCAACTATTCTTGAAGCAAGCATTACCGAGGATAACTGTGCTGGAGAAATAACGCCTGAAAACAATGAAATGATCTACTGTAGGATGTGGATGACAGTTGAAAATCTAACCGTTATGGGTATCTATGAGCCATGGGATCTCGGTAATCCTACACTCCCATTCAATCCTATTTTCACTACGTGGGAAGTGCTTGAGGAAGAACAACGTCAAACACTCATGAACAACGATCACATGTACCTTGGCGTTACTATCGATCGAGGACAATTACCCACTACTTCAACAGCTGACGCTGCTGAATGGCTTGAAGATCTAGGCACTCGGGTGCAAGATGGTAATTACACCGATGCAGGCGTAGAATTGTATTACACCGATATTGTTTCAGGGACGATTCTGTTCCTCAATATTTTCCTTGGATTGATCCAAATATTCGATTACATCATTATGATTCCAATCGTGTTCTTATCCCTTGCAGTTCTCATTTATGGATTGGTTCTTTCTCTTGAACAACGACGGCGTGAAGTTAGCATTCATCGTGTGATTGGGGCGGATGGAAAGAATCTGCAAGGAATGGTTCTCTTGGAACTGTTTGTTATGTCTTCAGTTGCTTGGCTCATCGGGTATATCTTGGCTCTTATGGCAGTACCAATCGTTCTTTCCGCAGTAGGGTTTATGGAATTCAGAACAGGTGACTTTGATGTTAATCCGACACTTGGAATTGGTTCAACATTGTTCACGGCGATCACTACATTGGGACTTGCCATGATATTCGGACGCAGTCGAGCTCGAGAGTTCATTGAACTTGAAATCGAAGAGGGAGTTCGTAAAACAACGGTAAAAGCAGAACCAAAACGGTGGCTTCACTGGACGGCTTTCCTGTTCGGTATGCTTGCAGTGATTGATACTTGGCTTGAAATGAACGGTAGTGAAGACGGTATTGTTTCCAATTTCTTCATCGAAGGATTGATTGGAATTATCGGCCCATTTGCTCTATGGATTGGAGGGGCGTTACTTCTCGGAAGAATTGGTGCGAAAGGCCCACAAATCATGCAACTCCTGTTCGGGCGTTCACCGCTTCTCAAGGATGTCAAGAGAGGATTGAAGGGATCAGGATCGGCAGAATCGGTCAATCGACTTGCTGTAATTATGCTTCTCACCCTTTCCATCGTTACCCTAGCAGCTGTTCAAGGATATACAGGGACACTTGTTGATGAGAAGACCGCTGATGCAACCGTCGGGTCCGATCTCCAAATCTCAACCGAACAGGCCATCAATTCGACAACCCTCATCTCCCTTGTTAACGAGTTTACAGATGATGATGTGATTCCAGTTGCAACAGGTGTACCCGAAATTACGCTTGCTGATGAACAGGGCGGCGATAGTTTGCAAACGTTCGTGCTGTTCGATGGCAACGAAGACGTATTACGTTGGAGTGAACAATCTATTCCAGGAACAAACATTGATTCTGCAATGAAGGGCTATTCAAACAACGGGTTCTCCGCTGGTCAAGATTCTGCATATTCACTTAACTTGCCCGGTTCAGATCGTGGCGGTGACGAGAATAAGCTTGACGATGTCTTACTCGAGCAAGGTGATGAGAAATCCCGAGAAATAACATTTGTTTGGGAAGAGATCGAATTCAATTTCACATCTGGCGGTTCGAATGAAACTGATCCGCTTGCTCTGTTTGATTCGTACACGCAACTCATGGATGCTGATTGGAGTGGACTTGATCTCTCAGGCCAAGACTTGAATGAAAGAGATTTGGGGCGCGTTGACCTATCCAACACCAACCTAACTGGTGCGGACCTTTCGAATTTGAACATGAGCGAATCTATTCTTCTTGATGTGAACCTGAGCGATGCAGACTTGACTGGAGCCAATCTTGAGAATGCAATTCTTGTCAATTTTATGGGAGGTTCATTGGAAGACGCTGATTTCACGGATGCAAATCTAGCAGGTGCCTTTGGATTGTTTGACCTCTCATCATCGGTTTTGTCGAACACAACATGTCCTGATGGAACCAACAGCGATGACACTGGTTGTGTAAGTGGTGCGAGCGAAATTCCGCCACCGCTAGCAGCGGATCTCTTCTTAGCGGATACTCGAGTCCAACTTATCATAACGCCTCACAAGACCTCCATGTACTACATGGGGACGCACGAATACATTCCAGGTGTCGGTGCAGCAACGATTGCTTCAGCCTTGATCATCGGTGAAGATTCATGGCGTGATCTCGTTGGAGATGATGCTGCGGACAATTTCACTTCCAAAACATGGATTGTACGCGTTGACGGACTATCTGGAGAATCTCTGGAATCGCTTGCATCGCAGATTAAAGCAGATGCGCGTGTATCCGGTGTTCTTGATTGGTCGAGTACCCATAAGGAAGTTGAGAGAAATGGTGGACTCATTTTTGGTACACCAGGTCTTCTTTCCTTGCAGTTTGTTGTAGCGAGTGTTGCAGCTGTAGCTTCCAGTTTCGTTTTCCTTTCGCTCGTACTAAGTCAACGACAGAAAGAGTTGGCAGTCTTGCAAGCTATTGGTGCATCACCAAATCAAATCATCCGATTGGTTCTGTTCGAGATTCTTTCAATCGTTGTTGTTTCCATGGCACTTGGTATCGTTCTTGGTGTTGGATTGGCACTCTCATTCAACGGATTCTTTGATATCTTCGGATTTATCTTCCAGATATTTGGAGGGTCATCGACGACGATACAACGGACATTGGTCTATCCATGGTCACAGATTATTCTCGTGTCCTTGGCGGTCTTTGCTGCGGTTGTTGTGGCACTATTAGTCACAACACGAAGAGCGTTAACAGCAGATTTGGCCAGTGTGCTAAAGGGGGAATAAGGATGAGCGATATTATTCTGGAATCGGATGGATTGTATCATGTGTATGAATCGAAGGCAGAAGATGGTAACGTCGTTGCATTGAGAGGCCTCCATATCAGTATGAAAGCAGGTGAAGCAATCGCAGTTGTCGGCCCATCTGGTTCGGGTAAATCAACACTCATGAAGTGTTTAGGTGGATTGATGAAACCAAGTGCAGGCTCGGTTAGTCTTGCTGGAAAGAATATGACGCGATTGAAAGGCCAAGAACTGGTTGAACTAAGACAAAAGACCGTTTCGTTCATTTTCCAAGAAGGAAATCTTCTCCCTGATTTGAATGCTAGAGACAATGTTGCACAGCCGCTTCGCCATCAAGGCGTTTCGTCCAAGAAGGCTCTTTCTCAGGCAGATACGATTCTCGATCGGTTAGGGATGGGACATCGAGGACGAGCACTTCCTGCCATGCTTAGTGGTGGAGAGCAACAACGTGTTGCTATTGCCCGTGCTCTCATTACTCGACCACGATTGATTCTAGCCGATGAGCCAACAGGTGCACTTGATCCAGTAACCAGTCGTGAAGTTCTTGCATTGTTCAAGGATCTTCACGAGAATGATGGTGTCTCTTTCCTCATCGTCACTCACTCGAAAGAAGTGGCATCATTTGCAAACCGTTCGCTCGAACTCCGAGATGGACGCTTTGTTGCTGAACATGGTGACTCTATCGACGTTGAAGATTTGAGCAAAGATAGAGAACTTATCATCGATGAGACTGGAACGGTTACACTACCTCCTGACCTCTTGGTTCGATTGGGTGGAGCAGGACGCTACACTGTAGGAAACGTTGCCAGTGGTTATCTCTCCTTACAAGGCGATTCAGTAGAAGCCATGGGCAAGATGGAACTTGCACAAACATGTCCAGCATGCAAGCATGACTATCTTGACAGCGATGAGCAGATGTGTCCATCGTGTGGCTCAAGTCGACCTATGGTGGATGTTCAATCATGAAGCAACTCGTATCCTTTGTCAGTTATCTTGAGGGCTTCTCAGCCCTGTTCCTATTTGCAGTGGCTATGCCTGTCAAGTACATCGGCGGTGATCCGAGTCTCGTATCCCTCTCAGGCGCTATTCACGGTGGCCTCTTTGTGGCGTTTATTGCACTGCTTTTGGTTGGCGTGGGACGTCAATGGAACATGACAGCACTAATTCACGGATTCATTGCAGCAGTTGTCCCAGCAGGACCATTTTTGTTTGATGGAATGCTCATCAGTGGCGAATATGATCTCGAATCAAACTGATTTGACACCCTGAGGCCATAGGACAAGAATTAGCGTCTTGCCACGGGTTTTCGGTGTGTGCGCCGATTCAGGATTCATCCAGACGATCGATCCTGTTGGATAGGTTCCATCCTCATCCCACACTTCTCCTTCGAGGACGACGTAACATTCGCCTCCAGGATGGCTATGAGGCATGAAAGCATCCACTTCAACTTCGGATTGAGCTTCATAGAGAACAAGTGATGTTTTCTCTTCACGCTTGAGTTTTCCTAATCGAACACCGGTTCCGAAATCTTTCCAAGAAATATTTTCGTTTAGCCAATTCTCATCGATTGAGAAATTTAACCAGTCTGACATATCATGTGTGAAGACCATGACACTGCCAGAACGTATCTAGAATATATCTTTTGCATCATCATAGTGATGCTTCTTGCCATAGTTCTGCAATTAGGGCTGTATCATCTAAAACTCCAACGTGAGTATTGGTAATTATTCCTTCAGAATTCACGAAGATTACGGTTCCTGGAGATGTTATTCCTAGTTCTTGCCCGGCTTCAACACCCTTCATGAAAGCGTAAGAAGATAGGGTAATCCCTACATCATCATCTTGGTCATCACTTGCATTCGCAGAATCATGCCACTCTGATAGAGTATACCCGCCAGCGTTTTCAGCTGGATCAGTAGACATTACAAGAACAGGTAGTTCCGCTTCAGTTTCCCAGATTGAAAACATTGTATCATAACAAAGATTACACCATTCCGCCGAGAAAATCACGATGAAAGGGTTTCCTTCCATGCGTTCATTGTCATATGTTTCTCCATCATCAGCGACGCTCGAGAATTGAGGAAACATCTGAATCTCTTCAGCATCCTCTGATGTACATCCAGCAAGACTGGCCGAGATGAACAAGAGCACAACAAATAGAGAGAGATTGGTTTTCAGCATGATACCAACTACTACTGATGCTATTGAAATGTTTTCCCTTCTAGCCTTCCAAAAGGCAATATATACCAATGAATAATAATAATCATGAAACAACGCTTTCTTCCGATTTTGATATCGTTTCTTTTTGTTATTCCTGCCATTTCTGTTGCCGATGACACAACACCTCAATGTGAAGCAGGTGATTCAACACAAGATCGGATAGGTTGCTTAGATTCGGACGGAGACGGATGGTCTGATCCCGATGAACATTGGAATGCCTCGATGGGTGCCGATGCGTTTCCCAACAACGCATCTGAACATCGGGATCTCGATGGTGACGGAATAGGCGATGTTAGTGATCCGGATATGGATGGCGACCTCGTCAACGACGAAATCGATGTTTGGCCAGAGGATTCAGTGATATGGTCTGATTCGGATGGTGATGGCTATGCTGACCAAACTCAGCATGAGATGTCTGATAACTGTCCTTATCTATACGGAAAGAGTAAGATTCGCTTGAAAGGATGTTCAGATATTGATGGAGATTTCATGCCCGATGAGTATGATGATGATGCGGATGGAGATGGAATACGTAATGAGATGGAAAGAGCAGCATCTTCTGGTACTATCTTATACGATCCTTACAATTCTGAATCAACTCCATTAGACTCGGACAAAGATACTATTCCAGACATTATTGATTTCGATAATGATAATGATGGATGGCCAGACGATGTTGAAATTGACCGCGGTTCAGAAGCTTTTGATGCTGAATCCACACCGTTCAATATGTACATGGGCATTAATACGGGATTTTTCTATCGCGGTGGACTAAATGCTGACTCATTTACTAGTGAATACGATCCAGAGAGTTTTGAAATCTCTTTGTCAGGATTGAGCGAAATTATCTTTGAAGAATTGGTTATTCCACTTCTTCTTATTCCAATTTATCTTGTAATATTCTTTGCACGTAGAGGTGAATTCAAGAAGTGTTTGAAGAAGATAGAATTGGCAGAATCAGAACAAGAATTAATGGAATTGGAAAGAGTTGTCAATGTGATGGTAAAGGAAAAGAAAATCAAGTTATACCATGGCCTAGTTCTCCGTAATGCAATTGAAGAAATGGAATCTAATTTTGCAATTAATATTTCAAAGAAATATCTAGAAGAAGAGTGATCAAATCCACACGTCATTTGAAGCGGTCAATTCACTATCTACTTCTCCAGTATTCACTATGCCTCTTGGTTCTATTAGCATGACTTTACATTCTGCTTTTGCGAATGGACGATGTTGAACTCCCTTAGGTACAACGTACAATTCTCCAGCATTCAATTCCATTGTTTCGGATTCAAATTCAATGAATAATGTACCTTCGATGACAAAAAAGAATTCATCCGTATCGGAATGATCATGCCACACAAAATCGCCTTCAACTTTGACTATCTTGATCTGGTAATCATTTAGTTCTGCAATAATTTTTGGCGTCCAGTGCTCTGAAAAGAGAGCAAACTTTTCAGTGAGATTTACCTTATTCATTCTCGTCCCCATGTTTGCTCTAATAGTAGTTTATTGATTGGTTTTTCCCGTGATTTTAGATGTAGGGGTATATATCTCACTATGAATTCCCGAAGTTATGGGTCGAGGAAAAGTTGTTGTTTCCTTGATTTTTCTTCTTCTAGTATCTACATGGAAGTCTCCGACTGAAGTCTTACTTACTGATTCTTATCCGATTCAAGAAACAGTCTCAGATGATGTAGACGGTTCGGATAATTACACGGTCGTATATCAGCTAGATATCCCTGATGAGGCTCAATACAATAACGGACAAATACCGTACTCAATCGATTCTAGTTCAAGCATTGATTTTACTTTCGATCGGGTTGCTTACTATCTTGAATTAGAGAAGCCAAATCAACCTCGAACATGGGTCTTTGTCTCCTTTCCCAGCATTACTACAAATGCTGATGAGTTAGGGATTCCGACCTTTAATTCTGGAATTGTTCACAATCGGTTATTAACGGATGTTGAAATCCAATCCAATCACCAGAATCTTTCCTCACTTGGTACAATTGATACGGGAGTCATTGAATTCTGGGGGACTAATTATGGAACTGCGGACTCATTAGGTGTTCCCAATGGAAACGATTCAATTTACGATATTGCCGACTCTCAATATAGTGCTGATTCTGCTGGTTATGGAAGTATGCAAATACATGACTACGAGTCGGGTCAGACACTCTTCGCATACAATGCCTGGGGTGGTTCTAATCAAGATGATCTTGGCATAGGAAACAACCCCGATGAGAGTGGACATCCAGATTGGACTTTTTCTTCAAACGCTGCAGATTATACTCTGAAAAGCATGACAATTCTTGTACGCCCAGGGCCTACTCCTTCGGAATTGATGATAACATTACATTCACCTGATGATCATCAAATCGTTCAACGAGATGAATACAACAAGGGTATTTTTCCAGTCAGTGGAACAACACAATATGCAGTCGATTTAATCGAAGGCCGATATATCGATCTCGAATCTAGTTTTGAATCTGAATGGGTTTCTATCGCAGTACCTTTGAGTTCGAATTTCTATGGCGTGATTGAGGTTCCAACTGGCTGGCATCGACTAGAACTACGTTTCATGCAAGATGGTAATCAACTAGCGACTCAAGTCATAAATCCAGTTGGAGTTGGAGAAGTATTCATTGTTGCTGGCCAATCGAATTCTGCAAATCATGGCGATGCTCCACTTACTCCTACTGACTCTAGAGTGAGCACTTGGGGGGCTAGTGGTTGGCGTTTTGGCTATGATCCCCAACCTGCTGCTACAGGAAATAGTGGTTCTCCTTGGCCAGTTGCTGGAGATTTGCTAGCAGCTCGATATGATGTTCCCATTGGTTTTCTTTCAGTGGGTTATGGCGGTACACCAGTCGATCGATGGGTGCCAGAACAGAACGATCTGTTTTCAAGAATTACAGATGCATTAGATGCTGTTGAGCCGAGTGGTGCAAGAGCCATCCTATGGCATCAGGGAGAAAGCAATGCTGGCGGAACAAGTGCGGAAGATTATGCTAGAATGTTAGGAGAAGTCGTGCTTGGAAGTAGAGAACATGCAGGTTATGAGATTCCTTGGATTGTGGCTCGAGTAAGTTTTGTTCCCAACGGAGATTCTGTGAAGATGGGATGGATAATCGAGGGCCAAAACGCAGTGATTGAAGATGATCCATTGACGTTCCCTGGGCCTCATACCGACGATCTGAATGGTACGCAATGGCGTTACGATACAATTCATTTCAATGAAGCAGGCTTGAGAGAACACGGTTTACGTTGGGATGCGCAAATCTCATCCGCTATGGATGATTTATTTCATCCAATTTTAGATTCTGATTCCGATGGAGTAATCGATGACCAAGACGATTGCCCTGATACTCCAGAATCAACAGAAGTGTATATTGATGGTTGTAGTGAAGAACAACGACAACCAGGAAGTACTACTGATGCAGACCAAGATGGGATCATGGATGTAGATGACTTATGTCAAGAAACTCCGATTGGAGAATCCGTTTATGTAAACGGTTGTAGCGACAGCCAATTAGATACTGATTCCGATGGAGTTTCGGATGCAGAAGATGCCTGCCCGTTCTTCAACGATTTAATCGATAGTGATTTTGATTCAATACCAGATGGCTGTGATGATCTCATCGATAGAGATAATGATGGCGTCTCGGATGCGGATGATGTTTGCAATAATTTTGATGATACAGTCGATGTTGATGCTGATGATATCCCTGATGGATGCGATGAATTGATTGATTCCGATGGTGATGGCGTATCCGACTTAACAGATATTTGTAACAACCATAATGATTCCATAGATATTGATTCTGATGGTGTTCCAGATGGGTGTGATGAATTGATCGATTCGGATAATGATGGTGTAGCAGACGAATTCGATATTTGTCCAGAACATGATGATGCTATCGACTTAGATCTAGATATGATACCCGATGGCTGTGACGATTCGATCGATATCGAAACAGAAGTGAAAATCGAACAAAATTCAATGGATAGTGAAGAGGTGAGAGCTGTTGTAGCCATATCAGTTCTTATTTTGATATCAATACTACTCATTATGTTGATCCGGCGAGGAAAGCCTCCTGCTAATGAACAACACCGTTATTTTGTAGAAAAACAATATACGAAATTCTGAAAAAAGAACAATCTAGCGCGTAAGTTTCATGTGGAAATGATGGACTCCTTTTTCATGTATTGCGGAATATCTCCCACGATGATACAAGCGGGACCGAAGTCCACGCATGCATCCTTCTACAACATTCTGATCTTGAAGTTCAACCTTATCGAGAAGAGCTCCAGCCCCCATCTCTAAGAGTTCAGGATTTTGAACATAACTTCTGAACAAGATCTTCGTCGTATTCACGCTAGTTGGAACGATGATATTCATTGAAACGCCCCATGGATAGATGTTCATCATCATGTTTGGATAAAGCCACCAATAATATGCAGCAACACGTTTTCCAGCATCGACAGCATCATCAGGAATATCAAAACAAATATCGTTTTCATTAGCCATTCCAATCTGTAAAACAGCGTTTTCATAACACTCTGTTGAATATTCCTCTTTCGATAATGCGTTGTTGAGTTCTGGATGAACGAATGGAATGTGAAAACCTTCTAGATAATTATCAACATACAGGATCCAGTTTGCATCAATATCCCATTCACGATCTCTTGCAGCATCGTGTTGTAGATTCAAATCCTTCACCCACCAATTCAATCTCTGCTCAATAGGTTGTAAGATCGATTCAAGTTTCAGAGAAGGATTGAGGGAGGTGAATTCAAATCCAAACCATGCTTCAAGATTGAGAGAAGGTAGATTATCAGAATCTGCTGGATAGTTTTCAACGTTCTCAAATCCAGGCATGTGTTTTAGTTTTCCATTTTTTTCGAATGTCCTTCCATGATATTTACACTGAATTGAATTTCCGTTTTTCTTTTCCTGACACAAGATCATGCCACGATGAGTACAGACATTGGCAAGAAGGTGCTTCTCTGATTCATGATTCGTTCGAAGAAGAGGTTGCTTCAAAATAGCTTCAAGATGTGGAATCGGAGTCATATCGGAATCAAATTCACTTTGATGGCCAACAAATTGGAGGCACTGCCTGATCTCCTCCATCTGCTTTGTGAAGTACTTCTCCTCGGTGTAAAATTCGGAGGGAAGGGTCTGAGCCATCCGAATATCCGAATCGATGAGTTCCTCCGACATTGGTCAAATGTTGTGCCTCATTCTCTTGAGTCTTG
>DAKS01000034.1 GCA_002499195.1 Euryarchaeota archaeon UBA443 | reverse complement strand
AGCAACGGTGCGATCCTCCACCCAACTTTCATCGGGCTTCAATCTGGCCAGGCATAGATCGACGGGCTTCAGGTCTTCCACCATTGACTCCAAGCGAGCACACTTCGTCCCTCACAGTAAACTGCTGCGGACTTGTCGGTTTCCCTTCGGCTACGCGGATCAACCGCTTAACCTCGCCAATGATCAAAACTCCCTGGGGCATTTTTCTAAACGCACGACAAGACGCTGCTCATATCATCGCTTTCACGCCTTGTCAGCCTGTACCCAACTGGTTTCACGATCTTTTCACATCCCGCCAAGGATACTTTTCAGCTTTCACTCACGTTACTTGTAAACTATCGGTCTCGAGTTGTATTTAGGATTGGAAGTTTCTGCCTCCCATATTCACGCGCGATTTCCAGCGCACGCTACTCTCTTACAGTCACGTGGTCATATCAGGTATGGTTACGGGACTTTCACCCTCTTTGGCTGTGCCGTTCCAGGCAACTTCACCTTCACTGACTTAGACAAAAGACTGCAAACCACATCTCCCTCACTTTCGAGTCGGGATTCGGCTTGTCCTATTCCGTTTTCATTCGCCACTACTCACGGAATCTCTGTTGATTTCATTTCCTCCCCCTACTAAGATGCTTCAATTCGGGGGGTTCCCTATCGCATGTGCGATTGTTTCCTAAGAAACAGGAAGTCCCATTCAGCCATCTGCGGATCCAAGACATTCTTGCGTCTCCCCGCAGCTTATCGCAGCTTGTCACGACCTTCTTCGGCACTCGAGCCGAGCGATCCCCCAGTTGGGTTGTAGCATCACATGTATGTATTCCACACCATGCGAGTAACCCTTCGGTATCTAAACATGCCAATTCGGCTTCCACAGAAAACCACCTCCCCGAGGGATGATTCTCCTCAGCCCTTCCCCCGACAGCAGTTGCCGAGGTGCTAAGCAACCTTCCGACCTACCTCACATATATGAAGAAATCGGATGTCAAGTTGCCTTCAGAACGTACCATGAAACGGTAATTTTGGTCATAATGAGGGCAATTTCAGGAGGTTCTGTGAAACCAATGGTTCACCTTGAATGGGCGCTAGTATGCTTTTGGCTTCACCATACTGTCCTAACTGCGCTAAAATCGCAGCATGGAGATTGACAAAATGTGATTGCGATTTGTCAGTTTCTGAAACCAGATCCATAAGGCCAAGAGCCTTCTCTTCTCGACCACTGAGAAGAAGGGCTTGTGCAAGATTGTAAAGAGGTTCAGGACCATCTGGCATTGCTCGAACTGCTTCACGTAATGAGAGGATAGCTGCCTCAAATTGAGTTGCTGCATTCGAAACATCAACTGGATCAGATGATTCTTGCATACTTGTTGCAACTTGAAGCAGTGCGATACCATAATTGTTCATGGCTCCAACATCTTGAGGTGAATTGGATAAAACTCTCTGGAAAGAACGTGCTGCTGCGCGCCAATCCCCGCGTCCAATGGCTAAGAAGCCCTCTTCGACCAGAACCTTTGCCTCATCTTTACTCGACGCTTGAACCGTCATCGCACGAGCAGGGTGCAAATCAAAGGGCGTGAATGTTTGTTCAGCATATTCTACGATTTGAGGTTGTGCGAATGAATCTACTGCACCGTGATCAACATGGACAATCGTATCTTCAAGATCTGAAAATACAACCTCTACAACATCATCATCTGTAGAGTATATTTGATCTCCATCCGCTTCATCAAGCGGAATTTCAGGGTACTTGATCTGAGCAACTGGAGCCTCTACAATTGGAATTGCCTTGATTCTGATCGGTTCTGATTTAGGTGCAGAATCAGATTCATTAGCACCCGTATCAGGAAGAGTAGGAATTGAAGGAGAATCTTCTACATGATCGCTTTCTTCCGTATCTTCTTCTACAACTTGCTCTTCAATCACTTGTTTTTCATCAGTAGGGTTTGCTTGGGATTGTTCTTGCGCAAGTTCCACGATCTGTTCATTGGATTGTGCGATATCAAAAGGGATCCCATCACGGTGACTGCCGATCCCAAATGGTAGACGAGAAACATTGGTGAGAGATTCCCCCCCAAATCCAAACGGAAGTGAAGAGGATGAGTCTTCTTCAGGTTCTCCCTCTAGTCTTTCAATACCTTCGAGTTCGTACCATGCATCTGCTGCTTCATCGAGACCTGGAACCTCGCTAGGGAGCACCATTTCTGCATCTTGGAAATCATCTGAACGCTTCTGTATTTGCGAACCACAGGCGGGACAAGAGCCTCCTGCGAGATAAAGGATTCCGCAAACTCCGCATTCGTTCATGGTGGCCCCATTGACCCTTCGTCTTTAGGTTCTTCAATCCAACGCTTTGCTGGACTTACTCTTCACTATCCGAAACGATGTTTTTCTTTCCAGAGATTATAACCGACTTTATAGCAGAAATTATCTCTTCAGCATCGTCATCAACAAGTGCTTCTGCAGGGGATTTGCCTTTCGCACGTCCGCGAGAATATTGAGCAATGATTCCAATAAGGGCTATTCCAACGAGAACAAGTTTCCATGTTGTACCACCATCCTGGCCGCCGACAACGTATACAAGAAGCATGTAGAAGGTAACAATAAATGTGGAGAGAATCATAACAGGGAATCCTGCTCGGAAGAATTCATTGAACGAGATTGGATATCCTGCTTCCTCGGATAAACCGGCCGTAACAACGTTTGCAGAGGCTCCGATTAGAGTTCCGTTTCCACCGAGACAAGCACCAAAAGCAAGCGCCCAAATCAAAGGCCCAAGTTCGAGGTTAAGATCGACTGCAAGCGCAAGAACGATCGGTATCATGGTAGCCGTATACGGAATGTTGTCAATAAAGGCCGATGCAATAGCAGAAACCCACAATATGATGACAACTGCTGCAGCAAGTCGATATTCCTCGCTGAAAGCTTCGATTCCCATCTGAACAAAACCACCTATGTAATCAATAACGCCCATGTATTGAAGTGAATGGACGAGAACAAACAAACCAGCAAAGAACAGTAGAGTTGTCCATTCTACATGTTCAAGAGGTTCTTCGAGTTCATGACGGTTAGTAGCAAGAAGCATGACGACCGCACCCCCTAATGCGACCCAAGAAACTGCGATATGAACCACAGGGTGGAGGAAGAAACCGACTATTACAAGACAAAGGATAGTTCCACTGACCTTGAGTCCTTTCATGTCTTTGATGGCATATTGGCGTTCAAGTTCCGTAATATCTCGGTCTCTACGGCCACTGAATTCATCCTTGTATAGCCAACGAACAAGCATGAATGAAGGAACGACTGTCAAGAGAATTCCGGGTGCCATTTCAATGATGAAATCGTTGAATGTTACTCCCTCGGATGCAAGTGATTGGATATCTTTGTCTGTGTTACCTTCGATAGCGGAAGGAGACATAGCGGATCCGATCATAATGTTTGGAGGGTCGCCGATCATTGTGGCTGCACCACCAATGTTGGAAAACAATACTTCTGAAATGAGGATAGGGATTGGCTTAATGTCCAATACCTTAGCAATCTGAATAGTAACAGGTGTGAGCAGAAGCATCGTGGTCACATTATCAAGGAATGCGGATAAAACTGCGGTTACAGCACAAAGAATTACGACCAAAGTCCAAATCTCACCACCACTTTTCTTGTAGGCTTGAACAGCAAACCATTCGAAAACACCTGTATGTGAAATAACTCCAACCATTACCATCATACCGAGTAAAAGACCGATAGTTTCCCAATCGATCATCGTAGTAACTGCTTTCAGACTAAGTGTATCTTCAACGGAATAGAAATTCAAAGCGATAACTGCGAGCAAACCACCCAATGCAGCAGCAAGGGTCCGATGAACGACTTCAGTGATGATAAGAGCATAGACAAAAAGTAGGATTCCTAACCCAACATAAACAGCTTGCTTATCCATCCCATCCTTGACAGTAATGTCAAGATGGATTCCATCACCGCCTCCAGCAGCAAATCCACTCTGAATGAAGTACATAGTCCCGACAACAATCAAGGAAAGAAGCGCAATTAATTGTGCAGGATGCCTCCGTGAGAAAAGTAGACTACCGCTCATGTCTGGTGGAATAACAATACCTTATTGAGCGTTGGGTTATCACTGATTCATTTATTCCAAAAAACAGCAACGTTTCCTCTAGCGAAAATGAGATGACTAGAAGTTTGTTCTGCAAGGTGTGACCACACTTTTTTGAGATCTTCACGCTCGAATAGTCCTCTATTCACTTTGGCTTTGACCAAAGAGCGTGATGAAAGTTGACCATTTAATTCAACGATTACAGCATCTGTGAGACCGGATTTCCCAATTCTAATGGTCACCGGCAAGGAGGTATCCTTCGCTTGACGCATGATCGAATCAGGTACTTTCAAACGGAAGCCTCCTGTTTGAATTTGTATGGAGTTCTTCGAACGTTTCCACAATGAAGGCAATGTCTGATCTTCATACCGTTGCGCAATCGAACTCGACTTGTTGAACCTTGAACCAGTAGAGTCGAACATTTTCGACATAGGACCTCCTTTGTTTCATTTGAAAGGCGAAGACGATGTCTACGCGAAATTTTGTACAAATGACGTGCATAGGTTTGACGATGTTCGAATGAGTGTCCAGAGACATCGTAGAGAAGGGTTTGCAAGTTATTGCGAGAAGTTATTGCGTGTTGCCTACGCTTGTCCCTTTGTCTTTGACGTCGGCGACTCATCCAAGTTCACCTCAATTGATTGCGTTGAGTAAATCGGTTGTAATCAAATCAATATCTCGGTCACCATCAACAAGTGTGAATAGACCTGCTTGTTGGTAAAATGTTGCAAGTGGAGCTGTTTGTTGATGGTACGCCTCCAATCGTGCGACAACTGTTTCTTCGGTATCATCTACACGGCGCTTTTCAGAGAATGAACCACACTCACATCCTGTTTCCGGAAGCGGGTTGAAACTATCGTGATATACGATTCCACAGTTTCCACAACTGTATCGCCCAC
This sequence comes from Euryarchaeota archaeon UBA443, assembly GCA_002499195.1. Lineage (GTDB taxonomy): Archaea > Thermoplasmatota > Poseidoniia > Poseidoniales > Poseidoniaceae > MGIIa-L2. Next base: position 31,682 of record DAKS01000034.1, on the reverse strand, counting down.
AAATTCGTTCAACAATTCTCTCATCGGGAACATCAATGGCGAGAACAATCGATACTTCGACAATCTCTGCTAATGCTTCAGCTTGAGGAACTGTTCTTGGAAATCCGTCAAACATTACCCCATCTTTCGCATCGTCTTCTTTCATGCGGTCTTTGATCAAATCGATTATCACCTGATCGGGAACAAGTGCTCCCGCATCCATGTATTTCTTGGCCTCCAATCCAACTTGTGTCTGGGCCTTGACAGCAGCTCGTAACATATCACCTGTCGAGACTTGAGGCAGCCCTGTAGCATCCATCATACGTTGGGCTTGTGTTCCTTTCCCAGCACCGGGAGGTCCGAACAAAACAATGTTGAGCATGAACCAACGTTCCTCATCTTGCATTTGAACGTATCAGTTCAACCCCATGCGTTGTAGGTACTGCTCTCCATAATGACTCCATTGCTCCATCGTCCACCCATCAGGTAGCCCACCAGGAGGTAAAGGTGGCCCTGCAGGTAACGGAGGCACTTCCTTGATAGTAGTCGGAGGTAAACCAGCAGGTGGTAAGCCTGCGGGAGGTTTTCCAGCGGGTGGAAGGCCAGCAGGAGGTAGACCCGCAGGGGGAGCAGCCATAGGTACTGGCAGATCCATAGATTGTGCAAGTGCAGCGGCAATTTCATCTTTAGAAACTTCACCTGACGCGAGATCATTGACGGAATGACTGATGTCAAGTGCTTCATCACGGCGCGCACCAAGGTGATCTGGGTTGGTATGGGCATCTGGAGAGACTAGTTCTGTCCCCGTATCTTCGATTCTAGCTGATGATTTCAATCGGCGTGCGCCTACGATTAGAGCGATGAGGAAGGCAGCAAGGAGAGGATATGCAATGTATGGAGGCATGTTCATTAATCCACCCGAAGATTTCTGTGTACTTACGCTAGTATCTGCAGCAAATTCGACGATAACGCCATTATCTGAGGTGAAAACAATGACGAGTTGATAGCGGCCATCTGCTGCATCATAATCGGGTTTGACTTCACCAACAATAACGATACTCTGACCAACTGGAAGATCGGCAATACTAGATGGAGAAACTGTTGCAGAACGATCGGATAGAACAGTTCCATTAGAATCTCGAACTTCGACACTCAGTGTACCACTCAAAGGCGTATTACCTTCGTTCACCAGAACAAAGGTTTGCTTCGCAGAACCGTCGCGTTCAATGAACAAAAGAGGAGCGGCTGAAGAATCGGTGGATATTCCTGCGTAATCGCTTACAGAAACTTCAACTTGAATTGTCAATTCTGCTGTCACATAACGTCCATCGTTGCTCGCATTGACATAAATTGGTAAATCAAAACCAGTGGCAGCATCGGTTTGATTCGGTGGACGGATGGCAAGGATGACGTTCGCTTGAGACAAAACCTCGATGCTAGTCGGCGGATTTGCGTAATTGATGGTCCAGCCATCTGGTGCGAGGCCGTAACTCCATTCCAAATCAAGTTCAGCATTACCAATATTGAAGACGGTCAGTTCGACAAATGTGAAATTATCACCAATTATTGCTGAAACCACGCCCTCTTCGACTTGAATGAGTTCAACATCAAGATTATCGGAAACAATAAGCGATGTTGTGTTTAACGTGAAGAATGATGCAGTGTGTTCGACACGTATAGAGTAGGTGTTGGAATTTCCTTCACGTGCTGTTTCAGGAACCAAGAGCATTAGTTGAACATCCGCTGATTGACCCGCTGCTAGATTCAATGCTAGATTAGAGGGGCTAGATTGCTCCATGTAGGTCATTTGGGCAGCCCAATTGGGATCGCCACGCACGAGTGTTACTGTGAAATCCATGTCCGTATTTCCATTGTTAGAAATGGTGTGATTAAAGTAAACAACATCGCCAGTATCAGCATATATTGGTGTGGAAAAAGCCCCTGGTCCGATGGCACCATTCGGCCCATAGAGATCGGACTGGAATGAACGTAATTCCGCAACAGCAACATCGACAACCTCAACGTGATTTAACGAAGGATCGGTCGGGGAAGTAACCACACATGTTACTTGGTCGATGTATCCAACTGCCGGTTGCCCATCACTAACACTTGGAATAAATACGTTAACATCCATCGACAGATCTTGAAGGATGTTTAATGGCTCAAATTCAAGTGATGAGGAGTTTGAGTTACCCAGCATGATTTGCCACTGTGATGAGGACGAACATGTCATGGTGTACTGAGCAGCAGAATTGCCAGTATTTCGCACACCTATCGAGAACCCGGTATTATCACCTGGTTGAGCAGAGACACCAACCGTACCCGAAGGAACAACATCAACAGAATCTACTTGCTCGATAGTAAAGGTAAGTCGTTGTGTATGGGAAACTGTTGGTTGGTTTTGATAACGAGCGGTCACATCAACAACGAAGGTTCCTGCTCGAGCATATCGTTCGATTGAACCGTCAAGTGAGGTAGATAAATCCTCCAAATCAAGAAGGAGATATACTGTATCGTTTTCGGTTCCTTGGCCACTGAGTGTAAACGGACCAGAAGCGTTGACGGTTCGTGACCACTGATCTTCTGGACTATTGAGGATAGATGGATAGATCAAGTCCGGTTCTTGCACACCCGACACGGTTAGGCTGACTGGTCTCTCACCAGTACCTTCATGGACAACAACAAACGGAAGCGATAAACCTGTTTCATTACGCACATCCATCTCGACATTGGCTGCTGCTTGACGGTCTGATGTTGACTGTGGAATGCTTCCATCATCCTCAAGGAAGATAACACGTAATCCCTGAGCTGTAACTTCAATATCCATTTCCAAAACGTTGTTGTCTGTGCCCGAGACACCATCATTCAACTCAACGACCTGATTATTTGTGTCAAGAGAGAGGCGAAGTGTGTGAATACCTGTAGTACTAAACTGTGTGAAGAAGGAAACTGAGTCGAGTTCGCCTCCATCGAGTGAAGAGCGATTTGAATCATAGAGGATTGAACCTACTGTTATATCCTCCAATTGAATTCTGTATGCGCCTGATGCAAGCGTTCCTTGGTTATGCCATGCCAGTGATATCGATACAAGATCACCTGCCAGTGGTGTGAAGGATGATGGAAGTATACTGTTTCCAAACGTTGTTAGATCAGCCTTTGGAATCAATGTAGCATCTGCTGCAAGAACAATACTAAATCGTTGATTACCACCTCCACGATGTTCAACCATAACCATCCATTCACCAGATTGAGTACTCGTTCCAGCCGGAAGTCGGACCCGCTCAATGTTGTTCAAATCATCAGCTGAACCACCGGTAACTGAAACGCCATTAGCAAAGTTGTTACCGAGGTATGTCGTTCCATCAGGAGCGATTAGAATCAAGTCAAGGTCGTTCATCAAACGTGATTCAGACTGGGGTGCATTTGCACTTCCCTCAGCATCACTCCATGCCAATGTAAGGTCAATACCCTTCGAGGCATCCATATCAAATGAATACAACAATGAGAATCCTGCCTGCAACTCTCGAGCATCGTCATGGAATATATCCAATGCATTACCTCCGTAGGTTGGATTAAGACTGTTTTCAAGATCGATTTGCCCCCATCCTTCGTTGTCATTAGGAATGTTTGGAGTTCCCAAATCTTCTGCACCATTGACCAATGTCGCCTTGATGAGGCTTGCTGAAGGTTTGTTGATACCTGCAACTTCTCGAAGGTATTCACGGGCTAAAGCAGCAGAACCGCCTGCAACAGCAGTTGCTTGAGAGGTTCCACTCAATTCCATATACATCGAACGAGTATTACTGTGCGTTCCTGTTGCACAGACTGGACCGATTGCAGTCTTGGCTTCTTCAGCCCTTGCTGAGCATATTCCCTCTCCTGGTGCTACTAAATCTGGCTTGATTCGTCCATCCAAGGTAGGGCCTTGCGAAGAAGAGGTACTGACGCTTCCGTTGTTGCTTGAACCAATGGACAAAACGTTCTTTGCGGTTCCAGGAGCTGTAATCTGCGACGCTCCAGATGCCCCGTTATCGCCAACAGAAAACACTGGAAGGAGATACTGGTTGTTCGAAACATAGCGGTCAGCGGAACGCGAATCCGCGGTGTAGTATCCGAAGTTACCATTCGAACCCCATGCATTTACTGCGATTCGTGCTGTTTTGAGTTCCGCATCCGAGAGCAAGTCGTAAATTGATCCTTGGCGGCCGAAATAAGCGGTAGGGTCGTGTTCAAGTGCATACATCACAAGGTTTGCACCAGGTGCAATACCCATGGTTGATGCATCTCCGCTTCCATCTCCGAGAACCGTAATGGCAACGTGAGTCCCGTGGCCACTGTTACTATCGATCGGTGAAGGATCGAGACCGTATTGAGTATTGATAGCAGCAATTCGCCCAAGAATGTCAGGATGATCGTTATCAATTCCCGTATCCATTACTGCGATTGTTTCCCCTGAACCATTAAGTCCTAGTGAAGATGGTGCTCGGATAGCGACTGCACCCACTTCCGTCGCAGCCATATTGTTGTGAAGTGAAAGACTGTAAGTGCGCTCAACAAAAAGTACATCCTCATGTGAAGCGATCATACGAAGTTGTGACGGATTGATACCATGCTCGTAAGCAGCCTCGCACATATCCATGGAACACCATGCAGTAGTTGCTCCTTGCTGAACAATATATGCGGATATTTCAGAGACATCATAGGATTCAATATCAGGCGCAAGAATGAATTGTACAAGATGAGATCCTAAGACATCATTTGTGGTTCTCATAAATGGTTCATAGGCGCCAACCCAACGAACGTCTTCATCCGAGGAGATGGATTGGATTTGAGATATGTCATCAACCCGAATAATGTATACGCCTGGACTTTGGCGTTCAAGAACATCGATATCATATTCTTCATTCAATCGATCGATAACACTTTCATCGTTGATGGAAAGTTGAATCAGATGGAGTGAAGTTGAACCTGAGGTATGCCATGCGGAATTGATGTGTTCGAAATTAGCATTGTGTGGATCAAACGAAATTCCAGCAAGATGAATGATTGGTTCAATTTGCTTTAGCGCAATCACTTGCGTCGATACCGGTTCAATCGATTGCCAATTCGTCTCAGGGACCTCAAGAATCACTCCTTCATCGGCCGATGAGGGTGTCGATGAGGCCATTGGCAAAGCCAAGGAAAAAAGGAATATTGACAGCAGGAGGAAACACCTGCGGCGACGATGCATAAGCATCCGACCGCAATTGGGTTTTTGAGGGTGCGCCTATTTTGACTACAGTCCATTGTAAGCAGCAATAGCATCGTCGGTCTTTTGGACCGATGCTTTCCAGTCACCTTCTATACCCATAAGTGCACGGATTGCATCAACATTTTCTGGAATGACATCCGATTCTTGATGAATGGCTTGGAAATAATATAGGGTGTTTCCGTCCAACTTCACACCATCTTCCCAAACAAATATCTCGTGTAAATCGCCCCATTTCCTTCCAATATCTCTGGAAAATTCCATGACCTCGGCAGTAGTTGTAATCCCTGTTTCTGCCCCATTCATAATCAGTACTCTTGGTTGTTGAGACCATAACTCCAGTACAGATTCGGTAGTCATGCCGTGTCCATCGGGTAATGTTGCCACAATAGCGTGTACATGCATGATGGTCGTAGGCACAGCTACTGCAAGAGAGTTGATTCCAATCTCAGGCCGAATCGTCATAACGTCAGGACCATGATGACTTGGGACCTTCAGTACGGGCTTAATCGCATTGATTGGCCCTTTGCTAGAATCTCCTGGATCTGCTGCTCTTCGAATCATAGTACACTCAACCGAGAGCGACCCACATGTATGAAGGAGCGGAACGAGCGTTCGAGAAAGCCCAGTAGTATTGCAAGAAACGACACGTGTTCCCTGAACGTTCATGTTCTCTGAATGATTCCCGCTCGAGGTATAGGACATACCGGTCATGGCGTGTTTTTCTCCACCTTGGAAAATCCACTTTATGCCTGCATTTTGATAAATTTCTTTGTTCTGAGCTCCAACCTTACCCGGCGAACAATCAACAACGATATCGGCAATGGATAGGAGATCGGATAGACCGCCTTTACAATCGTAACCCGCTGGCCCAAATGCAGCGATTTTATCTTGAGAGTCGTAAGTACAGTACAGTGGATATCCTTTCCTTACGGCCAGATCACAACCAAAAGACGGACGTGTCTTGGTCACACCTACGATATCCATATCATCCTGTGCATCTATTGCATCCGCAACGCGCTTTCCGATAGTCCCGTATCCGTTGATTGCAACCTTCACGACCATACTGCTCAACCATGTGGCATGGCTGAACATCCATAAACAGTTCGTGAGGGGGCAATGGCATTGGAATTCAAGTTTTGACATTCAAGTCATAAGAGGGTATTTGACCGACTTAGGATACCGTTGATTCATGGCGGGACCTGGAGATGTTTTTGAGCGCTCTATGAGCATCAATGCAAAATTTCTACCTCGCCTTCAAGCAGCAGTCGAACAAAATGCATTGCTTCGAATCGGATGGACAGGTTCTGGAGAAGAAGTTCCAAAGAACGGTGAAGTTGGACTATGTCCGGCAATGCCCGAAGGTGCTAGGATAAATGCTCTTGGAAAACTTGGGTCTTGGACGAGTTCCTTCGGCCACGGTGGTTCATTTGACATCGAGGGTGAAGCAGGTGCATTTTTTGGAGCATACAATCATGGAAGTAAACTCTCAGCATCAGGATTTATTGGCCGATGTGCTGGATTCATGATGCAAGGAGGCGAACTTACTGGCGAAGACGGAGCAGACGATGACCTCGGGATGTTCATGAACGATGGATTGATCTTTGTCCGAGGAGATGTCGGCCAACGCATCGGAAATGGAATGACTGGAGGGATGATAGTCGTTCAAGGCAATGTTGGCAATGATGCTGGATGTGGTATGAAAGACGGGCAGATTATCATTGAAGGACGGTGTCCTACTCCGCCTCATGGAACCCAACTCCGACCACTGACTGCCAGTGAATTGAAAAAAATTAACAAAGTACTTGATTCCCATGGTGCATCGCTAGGAGAGGATGCTTTTTGCCTCGAATCCAGCAATAACATCGAATACCACATCGACAGTTCTACTGTTTCTTCTGGAGACTTGTCGAGCATCGCAATCACACCTATGGAAGAAAGCCCTCTTATCGAAAATTATGATGTTGATACGGCTGCATTCATACTTGGAACAGATGAAGAAACACTCCCTGTTCTCTTACCCCTCCCAATTCTCCCCTACGTACCTGATGGAAGTGTACTGAGTTCCGAAACCAATTCATCTGGCCGATTATCTCACATTCAAACACAACCTTTCCTCGTCGAGGAACATCCTCGTCCAATCGACATTCTTTACCTAAATCTCCGAAGTCTGTGCACGCTTCCAGAATACTCGGATTCAGTTGCAGGAGCTTGTCTAGACTTTGACAGTCTTCCTGCTCTCAATGACGAAGAACTTGAGGGCCTACTGGTAATTCTTCGAACATTGCTTAGGCCAGAATCACCGATTCTTGCCTGTCAAGGAATCTCACGAATCCAAAACCTACACAAGCGAACGGTCTACCATAATCTCCAAGTTGCAGTTTCCCGAATTGAGGACGGCACTGGTATTCCAGAAGCCGCAACGTTACCAATAATTGGCCGTTCTGTCAAAACCAATCTCGAAAACTCTGAAACCACTGCTGCTCTTGAATTTGGTTTCACATGCGATGCACACGACATCATCGTTGCACGATGTGCTGGTGCACAATTTGTAATTACACAACCTCCTGTTCTCGAAACTGAAGATATGGAATTCTGGCTCCAAGGATTAACTATTGATATGAAGCGAATGCTTCGAAACCTTGGACTTGAGTCTATCGATCAAGTAAAGCGTGCACATTTGCGAGCTTTAGATTACGATACTGCTGCAATTAGTGGATTGCGTATGGTGGGATACGAACGCCCACTGCCGCATTGGTTTGCGCGGTGAGGTGAACACATGCCAACAATTTCCGTCGAACAGAAACTCCTTACTTCACTCCTATCCAAACATGGATGTCAACACGATATTGCCGATGTTGATCACCGACTCCCCTTGTTGGGAACGGATATTGATCGATGTGATGATGAGGTGTTAGACATCGAAATTTTCCCAAATCGGCCTGACTTGCTAAGTGCTGAAACCTTGAGTATAGCAATGCGTGGTTTCCTCCATAACCAAGCAACACTTTCAATGGAATCTCTTGAATCAAGTGGTATTGCGTTGACAGTTGAAACCGATCTCAAAACAATCCGACCAGTAATCTTGGGCGCTGTCGTTCGCGGACTTGAAATGAAGGATGACGTTGAGATGGATGAATTCATCAAGCAATTGATGGACCATCAAGAGAAACTTCACTTCGCACTTGGCCGTGGCCGACGACGTGCAAGTATTGGAGTTCATGACCTGTCAACACTTCATCCTCCTTTCACTGTCAAGGCGGTGGAAAGAACGCATTCATTCATTCCGCTGGCAATGAACGAGGCAATGACGATCGATGAAATTCTATCCTCACATCCAAAGGGAATGGATTATGCACATTTGTTGGATGGAATGAAAAAGGTTCCAATTATTGAAGATGCAGAGGGAGCAGTTCTTTCATTTCCACCGATTATCAATGGCGCTCATACAACCGTTCAATCTTCTACACGTGATCTTTTCATCGATGTAACTGGTTGGGACCGTCGTGCTTGTGAATCATGCCTTATGCTCGTTGCACTACAAGCTAAGGAACGAGGTGGAACCATCGAAACCGTACACATTACCGATTGCAATGGAGACGAAGAAGTCCTTCCAAATTGGGCACCGGTTAGCCATCGGGTTCCGACACGTCTTGTCTCAACAATTCTTGGTCGCGACCTTGACGATGATGAATTGAGCAATGCAATGATTCGTATGGGAGGTAAATACACCGGACGTTCACCCGCTTTGGCTGAAGAGATCAGCAACGATGGAACGATGCAGTATGCGGGTGAGGGAGAGGATATGCTCGGCTTCGACATGCCACGTTGGAGATTTGATTTACTTCATCCAGTCGATCTTGTTGAGGACCTAGCCATCGGCCATGGATACGAAGACTTGGGTAATGATGTACCAAAGGCGCCCATGAATGCCATCCCACGTTCTGATGACCATCTTCGACGAAGAATACGAACCTCGATGCAAGGCATGGGATTCATGCAAATTCAGTCATTGACCTTGTCAAATGATGAGGACCAATTCGACCGGATGCGTTGGAAACCATTCAATGCAATTACGCGTATTACCAATCCAATTACACAGGAACACACGATGATGAGACATTTCCTTTTACCAGGACTGCTGCGTTTACTTGCATCAAATCGTCACCATGATCTACCACAATCTGTTTACGAACTAGGAACCGTTGTTCGAGACCATACAAACATGGATCGCTTAGCATTCCTAACTGCGGAACGTACCGGCGGATTTGCTGCAATTAGGGGCCGTATCCAAGCATTCCTTAGGGACATTGGAGCAGAAAATGTCGTCATCGAAGCACTTCCAGAAAACGAAGGACCTTGGCTTGCAGGTCGAGCTGCTCGTGTCTTGTTGGATGGAGAGTGGGTAGGTTGCTTTGGTGAAATCGATCCTTCAATTTCACAAACCTTCGAACTCCTCGTTCCACTCAACGGTGCTGAGTTTGACGTTGAAGCACTCAAGTTAGCAATCACAGATCCTGTTTGATTAAGCATATTCTGAATAAGTCCCATCAGCATTTTTGGTATAAGCTATTGGCTCAAATTGTCCATCTTTCAATTTCTTGTAATGATAACCATCGGTGTGATGAACCCACTCGAAATCCAACTCATCTCCTTGTGAAGGTACTTCTGGAGTTTCGTTGGTTATACCATCGTATTCATCAGCAACGTTCGTAGATGCGACGACCGACGTATCGCCTCCTCCAAACAAAGCAAGCGCGTCTTTGTATGCGTTTTCATCCCTTTCCATCGAAGTCGAATGCTTCTCGGTGTGGACATCCTGATCTTTTCTATACACGATCGGTGCAGGAGGAGTTTCATCGAGTGATTCCTCGTTTTTCTTTGTCCGTTTGAACGGCCAGAAAGGGGGCATAAACGCTCCTTTCTTCTACGATTCATATTTGTTTTGAAGTAGTTAAATCAAAAAACCGTTTGCTTCAAAGCCAAAGAGAAGGTAGGCATGCTATGGTCAAGAAGCAAGCAGCGTTTTGGCTCACAATGTTGCTTGTAATCCCATTCGTAGTTTCAGCCGAATCCACCTCAGTAACATTGACACCTGCCGATCAATATATTGCCTATCCAGGTCAAACGGTTCAACACCATATCGATGTCACTTTCACTGGTGATTCTGGTACGACATTAAAACTCGATCTCCAATCTCAATACTCAAGTTCGATGACTGGTAATGGTCAAGAATTGGTCTTTGATGATGGTGAGACCGAACGGTTTCTTTGGACCTTAACCCTCCCATCTTCAATCCCATATGGAACAGATACAATCAATGTAACAATAATCGATACCTCGGATCAATCCTCTGAAAGCATTGATATTGAATTGAAGATTACTGCACCTTCTGATATAAACTTTGGAAACACTCAATCATCTACATTTGTTGTAGACCCTGGAATACGGACAAACGTTGCAACAAACATCACGAGTAATGCCACAATAAACGATGAAGTATCATTCAGCATTCAAACCGATTCGGTATGGAATTGGGGATGGACAATGGATGATGTAAATGGGACAACATCACAATTACAATTAGGACCGGATACGATGGATTTTGTTCGTATCTGGGTAGACGTTCCTCAGGTTATTGACGGCGCTCCACTTGCAAACCAAGGACCGACATTTCGACTGATTGGAACCTCTGGCCTTGATGGTGCCAAAATAGCTTGGGACTTTACACTCGAAGTGAGTTCGTTTCGTAATGCAACCATTGATTCCGTTCAAACCGATGTTGCCGTCGATCCTGCCGGTAATTCCCGCGTTGAAGTTAGTGTTCGCAATACTGGAAACACTCCAGACACCCTTTCGATAACACTCGGAAATGTGATCATAAACAACGTCGCTTCGAGCGAAGAGAATTCCGATCGCATCACTGCAGATGGATGGACTGTAGCATTGTTCAATGCGTTTGAAGATATATTCTTGATGCCCAACGAATCACGAATTATCGAAATTGGAGTGCAAGCTCCTAGCGAAACTTCTGGAACGATTTCAGTTGATTTGATTCTTCATCCAACAAATTTCCCATTCCGAACCGTTAGTGAAACTGCAACTGTAAATATTTCGTGGAACCGTGACTTTGACCATAATCTAGAACCTATTGATTGCACTTACCTACAACCAGATTCAACATGTACTGGTTCGATCAATATACGAAACCTTGGAAACTTTGCAGACTCAGTTGTCATCGAGAACGTTAACGCTCCTAACTTTGTGACAGATGTTTCATTCCAAGAGACTCCATTCCAGGTGGAACGCTATGGTGAAGAAACCTTTGAAGCAATCAACTTTCGTATCGCAAATAATACCACTGCCTACCAACAAGGTTCTGTTGATTTTGATCTTTGTCTGAATAGTGGAGATGTATTGCTGCAATATTCCATCGATGTCATCGTCGGTCCGAATGTGGAATGGACCTTCCTTGAAGGATTGAGTGAAGTTGATTCTCGTGATGTTGTTAGTTTCACAGTTCAACTTCGAAATGATGGTAACCTCGAAGATGGATTGATTGTTCAACTCCAGTCATCCCATTCTACAGAAATGGGATTCGCACCGCCTGAAGATGCCATCATCGAAGGAGACTCCGAACGACCAAGAACCTTTGAATTAGGAAACCTGCCTCGAGGTACAAATTTTACTCTGCGAGGAACAGCTGAATTGCCTTCGGACCAGACAGTAAATGGCACGCTTGTGCTCGATATTGTGGTAAGATCTATTTTTGACCCAGAAACTGAGTTTGTTTACTCGATTGAAGAAGAGTTCTTGGGTAAACAATGGAAAAATACACAAGAATCCGAGGGTTATTCTCTTTCAGAATTTGTTGAAGACGTCACTCTCATCGTCAAGGGGTGGTGGTTGGTAGTAGCATGCATTGCTATTTCAGGAATTATCCTCAACAAGGCGGTCCGTGACCGTCTACAACGGAAAGAGAACGAAGAACTGTTACGACAACTACACGAAGAGCCTGAGGAAACGCAAGAAGATTGGTTAGAGAAATTCAACAAACCATCAACCCAACAACCAAATGTTGTTGAAAGCCCTGCTATGGAACCTGATGCATTTACCAAGGCCTTTCAATCACAATCCGCACCTTCGGCACCAGCGTTAGAACCGCTTTCTGAACCGGTTCGCACAGCGGCAACCACTGTTTTGGACCATCATGACATATCCGCTCAACGGACAAAAATGGACAAGATTGCATCCGATATTGTCACACATGGTGCAGCCACTCCTCATAGTGAAAATGAAAATTTAGAGCCGAGCAGTGCCATCACGGAGCGTACTGTTCGGCATGAAAATCCTAGCCTTAAACCCGATACTGAGACTAAGGAAAACGTCCCTCTTCCATCGAAAACTGTTACAGAGGATGAATTTGATTTGTGAGTGATACTATGCAGATCGTTGGTGTTGATGAAGCAGGTCGCGGCCCCGTACTCGGACCGCTCGTAGTTGGACTACTTTCGATTCCTGTATCGGATGAGGCTATATTGATCGAACAGGACATCTCCGATTCAAAACATCATTCGGCCAAAAAAAGATTTGAGCAATACGAGTGGATCGTTCAACAATCCAAAGAACGAAATTGGTATGTTGATACGATTATTTGTCCACCAAATAAGATCGATAATGCCGTTTATAGCGAAGGTTTGAACCTTCTAGAAGTCGATTTGTTTGCCTCAATTTTAAACCGGCATAACACTGAGATTACAGCGCCTTGTTCCATCATGTTGGATGCATGCGACGTTAATGAACAACGTTTTACAAATCGAATTATAGAACGAATGAGGGATTGGCCAAGAGAAGGCTCAACAATCAATTCTGAACACAAAGCTGACGCCAACCATCGTATTGTCGGTGGAGCATCGATTGTAGCCAAGGTCGTTCGAGATAGAATTATGGAACAATTACAGGAAGAATTAGGCTTTAGAATCGGTAGTGGTTATCCATCAGATCCTAACACAGTTGCAGCATTACCCAATCTGATAGGACCAGACGAAATTCATCCCGATGTTCGATGGTCATGGGCAACTGTTGAACGTTTTTGGAATCAACATTACACAACACCACTCCCGAAACGTAAACCGACTGGAACGACATTGTTTTCAATGTGAAATCAAGCAACGTATTCATCAATTATCAGCCTCAGGGGGTGACATGGCCTGGGCTCCTGATGAGGATACGCGGCAATTGATTTGGCACCTTGCACTACAAAATGCCTTCGAGTACGAAGGAAAGGGAGCTGCGGGTTCGGTCATTGGTCGCATCATGAGTACTCGCGCAGACCTACGACAATTTGGAGGGCAAATTAGCCCACTCGTAGCTCAATCGGTTCAGAAGGCAAACACTCTTGCTCAAGAACAAGGTCTTGACCATATCGAATCCATTCTTGCAAACGATGCTCCTCATCTTCTTGAAGGGCGACAAAAGCAAGTGAAAAGAGAAGGTTTACCCGAACTAAAAAATGTCGATGGAATCAAACCAGTATTTCGTTTTGCACCAAATCCGAACGGACCTCTTTCCTTTGGTCACGCAAGAGGCATTGTCATCAATGGAACCTATGCTAAGAAGCATGAGGGAACACTCATCCTACGTTTTGATGATACGGATACAACCGTAAAGCCTCCATCCTTATCCGCATACGGTCTAATTCCAAAAGAAGTGGAATGGCTCCTAGGTCGGCCAGCAGATCGTATCGTAATCGCAAGTGATCGAATACCACAGTATTACGAACATGCTGAAAAAATGCTTGAAGGGGAATTTGGTTATGTCTGCAAGTGTTCAGCAGAAGCATTTAGAGGATTCCGTGAAGCAAAATCAAACTGCCCATGTCGAGATAAATCCGTTGAAGAGAACATTCAGGATTGGAACAAAATGTTGGATGGAACCTACAAACCAGGGGATGCAGTAGTGCGTGTCAAGACCGATATGACTCTAAAGAATCCTGCATTGAGAGATTGGCCAGCTCTTCGAATGCAAGATACCATCACCAATCCACATCCGCGACCAAACATCGGATCAACCTACAAAGTGTGGCCTCTACTTGACTTCCAAAGTGCTGTAGAAGACCATCTCCAAGGAGTAACACACATCATCCGAGGAAAGGATCTCATGGATTCTACAAGAAAGCAGACCTTGTTGTATGAGCACTTTGGATGGACCTACCCAGAGACAATCTATTGGGGTCGAGTCAAAGTTCACGAATGGGGCGGATTTTCAACCTCGAAGATGCGTGCATCGATTGAGAATGGCGAATACAGTGGATGGGATGACCCCCGATTACCAACCATTCAAGGACTTCAAGCCAGAGGAATTCAGGCAGAAGCACTACGAAATTTCTGGATTGAACTCGGAGTAACGCAGAAGGATATATCCGTACCACTTGCCACACTCTTCTCACACAACACAAAGAAAATTGATGATGATGCACCTCGCTTGTCATTCATTCGTAATCCAGTCGAAGTTCAACTAACTGGAGATGTTCCAGATACAGTCGAGTTGCCCATTCATCCAAACCATAGCGAAAAGGGCGTCCGTACTATTTCACTCGATACACCATCTATTTACATTGAATCTGAAGATGCACATGGAACGTACCGACTCAAGGAATTTGCAGATATTGATGCAAGCGGTAACATCGAATCGGTAGAACGATCAGACAAGCGACCAATTATTCACTGGACATCATCATCAACATCTAAGGATGCAACATTAATGATTCCAAATCAAGAAGAAATCCAACACATTTCAGGTCGAGTAGAATCGAATAACTACTCAATTGGAACCATTGTCCAACTCGAAAGAATTGGCTATTCAATAATCACTAGTGATGGTTACTTATTGATGCATGAGTAAAATGATGTAATCCCTACAAAACGGTAGCGTCTGTATTGACCCACTGAATTCCCTTTGTTTCGTAAAATAAAATGCAGGGGGTGTTCGGACATACTCCACGGTATGTCCTTGACCAAGTGTTCAAGGACTGTGTGAGCACAGATTCGTGATAATGGACTTGGATTCTGCATCACAATGGGCTGAAGTTTTAGGACTGGTAACCATTTTTGGAGCAGCGATTTACAGCTGGATTACAATTAAGGAAATGAAGAAGGATAGAAAGGCGTCATCTTCATTGAAACTGTCTGAATTATGGCAAAACAAAGACTTCTCACACGGAAGCATATCAATCTGGATGCAACCTGATGACTTGAAATCATTCAAAGAATTGGAAGAGTTTCATGGAGAAAATTATCCGAAAGTTTTCACCGTATTGCTGACTTGGGAAAGCATAGCAATAACGCTCCACGATGGGCATTTTGATTTCGATGTCGTGCGAAAGCAATTTTCTCTCTCCATGATTACTGCATGGCAAAAGAACAGGTTGATTATTGAAAATTTCAGAAAAGAGCAGGAAAGCGATCAAGCGTTTGAATGGCTTCAATGGGTTGCTGAAAGAATGATTGATTATTATGACGGCGAAGAGGAAGTCATTCCCGCACAAATCGCTTACAAGGATTGGAAGCCTTCGTAATTCAACTTCGCATGAAGATTGAATGAATTGATTAGTTGATGCATTGGCCAAATTATCTACATTCAGCAGTTCCAGATTCCAAATGTTCTTGGGTGATTATCACTGTGCATCTAAGTTCATAGGGATCTGTTCCATGTGCAACTCCTAAATTTTCCCTTATATGGAATGTGACAATGGTTCCAACTTCTACCCAACTCTTGTTGTACACCTCAATAAATGGATGCAACGGAATAGGGTCTGTTGAATTATTCAAACTCTGAGTATACCAACTCCCCTCAGGGGGGCATCCTCCTACACACAACTCAGTGAAAATCTCGGTAATCCATCCATCACAACTTTGGTCGCCTGTTGTAAAGACTTCATCATTCTGATATTCTGGAGTTTCATTGGTTTGGTCAAAATCAAAAGTCCAACCTTTCTGAAAAGGACCTACACCTCCAGTATCACTTTCGATTTGCATTATAAGTCCACAGTCATCACTGGTATTAGTAATCACAAACAGAAATTCATCATCACCTGTATCACTAATACAACCCTGTAATGGTATAGTCACAACCAGCAACAGCATAAGAATAGGAGCCATTTTGTTATACTGTTTCACACCCACCCTAATGAGTACTAATATTAGAAATATTATCAAATTCAATAGAAATTCGAAAGGGCCCCCTTTGTATCGATGGGTAAGCAAAGGGTACCCTTGATATGAACGGGTATACGAAGGGAAACCCTCTGTATTTATCAAGCGGGTTATTGTGGAATTGACATGACACAGGGTACGGATATCTGCCCCAAATGTGGGAGTTCAGATTGGAAATTACCCAGGCACGTTAGAACACGAGGAGTTACATCAGCCGCGACCGCAGATTTGAACATCATTACCTGTAACAAATGTGGATTTACTGAACTTTACGAGTTAACCGAAGAAGAACTAGCCCCCATTAACAAAAAGGCTGGCATGATTTTTATTTTTGCTGCAGTAGTACCAACTTTGATTGGAATCGGAGTTTCTATCTGGTTGATTTGGGGATGAATGTAATGGGCTTTCAATGTCCAAATTGTTAACATTAAAGCGAACTAAGGGAAGGATTCGCAGACAGAATTGACTGTGCTTGGCGATAATCGTCTGGAGAGAAATATCCTTCGAATGCACCCGAATCATCAACTGCAACAACTGCTTGAGGCATACGCTC
Source organism: Euryarchaeota archaeon UBA443 (assembly GCA_002499195.1). Classification (GTDB taxonomy): domain Archaea; phylum Thermoplasmatota; class Poseidoniia; order Poseidoniales; family Poseidoniaceae; genus MGIIa-L2. Next base: position 14,689 of record DAKS01000034.1, on the reverse strand, counting down.
ATTCACTGACTTGATGACATCTGCGATGGAATCAGAGAGTGCAACTTTGAGAACGTCCATCTCCATGACTTCCTTACAAGTTGTTTCATTCACATCAACACCGTTTCCAATGGCCTTCAACATCTGGCGTTGGCCAATTACACCCTTAACTTGATCTTCATCATCAAGAACCACAAGAATTCCTGAAGGGATGCTTACCAATCGCTTACATCCTTCAACAATTGTATCATCCAATCCAATGGTAACGTGTTCATCATCAAGTTCCAAATCAGCAACTGTTTCGCTCATGGACCTTGCTACACGTGACCGTTCAAGAGGGTTTTGCACTATGCTACAATCTTGATGATACGATCACAACCACTACATTGTATTCTAATCGGACGCAAATCAGAGGTTACTGAATTCGATGTTTGACATTGAGGACACGCAATTGTGGGAAAGTTCTCTACAACGATCTGAGGTTTTGGTGAACCTGATACGCCTGTTTTCGGCGAGATAATTGCAGTCCCCCACCAAATGAACACAGTACCTCCACTCAAAGCTAAGATGAAGACTGGTTCAAGAGCAAAGAAATGCAACAGGAATACAACCGGGACAAGAATCATTTCGAACAATAACGGATATTTTGAACGATTCGATACCATTCGAAATGCGAACCACAATCCTCCTGCAAGAATTAGAGTCATTATTAGAGTCAAACCAATTGGAGCATGTATGATTGATGTTGTTGGTTGTGAATCGAGTGTGAATTTATCCGATTGCGTAAATCCTGTGGCAGTAATAGTTGCGGATTCTCCCCATGGAAATCTCAAGAAATTCAATTCAATTTCATCGTTTTGCTTGACATCAATGGATGAAAAAGAGGCCATTGCAGTTGAATCTATTTTGATGAATAAATCATAGGTCGACCACAATGGAGAAGGCTGAGAACTCATGAATCCACTGCTTAGAATTCTGTAACCTACTCCAGATGTAATCGGAGTAAGTGAATCTATTCTCAATTTCAAAGGTGCGTTTCGCACACGATCTTCACCCATAAGGTCGAGAGTGATAGCAAAGGATTGTGCTTCAGAAAGATCACCAATGATTTCTTCCGATTCAAGACCAAGCCCTAATTGGAAGAATGTGATGTAATATGAGTCCATGTAATTCTCAAATTGACTTATCTCAGCACTCTCAATGATGCGGCTTCCACGCTGTTCATCATTGATGCTACCTCCATCAAAATTCTTCAAAACCGTTGAGAGTGGAATAGTCTCATCACCTAAGTGATCCAATCCCCATCGAATCCAAAACGCCATTTCTCCTTCTATCGTCAATATGGTCGTTTGTCCGAGCCGGAGTCCACCATCTTCCGATTCAAGTTCCATTGTGATAGAAACATCGAGTGGTGAACCTTTGCCATTTGTTCGTAGAGGCTCATTGAGTGGGTAATAGCCACCACCATCTCCAGTTCCGTCAAAGGTTTCAATGTCGAAATTTGCTGAACCATCGAGAGTTAATCCTTCTTGTAACTCATAAGAAACAGATACGTTAACCGTCTCTTCACCACCAGAAGCCCCGTCCCAAGTCCATATCACCAAAATTGCTTCACCCTCGAGAACTTCAGTTGGATCATCTGTTAGGATTACTCCATTCACCTCAAGGGCAATAGATTTTGAAAATACGAGTGCTTCCATTCCGAATGGCGATTCAATTCGGACTGCAAAGTAAACCATATCTCCCTCGACCACTGGTTCATCAAGAGTCAAATCCACGAGAGGTAGTTCTGCACTAAGAGCGGATGCATGTTCTTCACTTCCCCAAAAGAATTCCACCTTTGCGCCACTTGCGGGGACACTGAAGACGATCGAACGAGCATTGAGGCTCAACGAAACTTCTGATCCTCCGTTAACTTGAAGTTCTTCGACTGGAATATCGATTGAGATTTTACCAGAGCCTTGAGGAACGAATTGTTGGTCAAGGCCCAAGAAACCTGTAAACGAGGAACTACCAATAACCAAAGTAGCGGATATGTTGAGGTTGGCACCACCCGCATCTGACACGGTATATTCGAGTTCAACGGTCCATGTTGAATCGGGAACTGTTCCTGGCCACGCTCTATCAAGGCTCCACTTTCCGATTGGTTCGGATGAAGATATGGCTGTTTCAAAGGACGCTGATGAAGAAGTCTCAGAAAGTAATTCGCTGAATGGAGTGAGTTGAAGATCAGAATCACCAACAAGCAACAGATCAACTTCAGCAGCGTCACAACAGACTAGCGCATCTTCAGCCTGGGCAGTGGTTACAAGCGTAGAAAATGGGGCAAGAATCGAGAGCATGAAGCAACTCAACAGAAGATAGACTCGTCCTCGCATTCTCTCCACAACTTACGCTCTTGAACAAAACGTATAACTTCAACGCTAAGATGGGCTGACCAACAATGGTTTTTTCATCAAAGTGCCTTGTCCAATAAGGTGCCTAATTCTTTTTCAAATAGACCGATTAGTGCTTCACCTACTTCTCCTTGCAGTTCGTCCGGTAAGAGGCGCAGACCGAGTCGAGTCGCAGCACGTGTCGCCTTGAGTTCAGCATAAACGGTTCTTGCTTTTTGGTGGAAATAATATGTTACAGCTTCTTTGATTTCTGCATGAAGATCTGGATCCTCCTCGATCTTATTTCGAATGTGTGCCTTGAGTTCATCCTTAACAATGTCTTTGAAAGATTCAACAATCAAATCTTCAGTCGACATCAAATCTTGGACACGCTCTCGAATGCTACCAGTCAACAATCGTTCAATCGCCATACCAATCCCAAAACCTCTTGATGTTTCAATCCGTCGATGAAGGCAATCTCCCAGTTTTGAGAAGTTCATCGAGTAATCGACCTGCATGTATTACAGCCTCATCAGCATCTGTTGGCCAAGTTTTCATGATACGATAAAGGGTTGATGCCAAATCTGTTGACTGATTTGGAATTCGCATTCGCTTCCAGATTAGTTCTTCCAAACGTGCGGTTGAAATCCCGTCACTTGACAATAATGGCAGGCTGTACTCAGATAGTGCTTGTGCTCTTGAAGATGCATCCATACCCTCCCATAATTTTTGTAGTCGTTGAAGACGACGCGAGGATGCTCTTGGCATCATCTCGACGCTTGGGTTTTCAATTTCTGGTAAGGGAGAAACTTGGATCGTTCCTTCATCACGAAGGAAGTCACGAATCATTGTATGGATTGGGTCCATGGTCGTATCAAGACTTTCCATCAACCATTGTCCACAACCAGAGTAAGCTCGGCAGCGCTTTGTTCGATCCCCATTCGGAGCAAGAGTAGAAGCGATCACCGATGATTGTAAGACGACATCAATGCGTCCTCTTCGCTTGGTTGTTGAATGATTAAATTCAACTTCTACGGGCTTAGATGAAAGGGTGAGTGCATTTTCTGGAGTGGTTTCAACAATATCCCAAGGATCAACAAACAGAACATTCACTCCCTCTTGTTTAGGGACCAAATTCGTCTCATCAGGAGGAATATGGGAATGGGGCATGATGATTCTGCGAGCATAAGAAATTCCTCGATCAAGAAGTGCTGATTCCAAGAAACCAAGTGCAAGTATGGAATGAAGATCTGCAGTTGTAACCAACATCAAGGATTCAGATTGCATAAATGAAACGGCTTCATCGACAACCCCCTCAAGAGGTGCAAAAAACGATGCCGTTCGGAGGTCTTTCATGGCCGTCCCAAAGGGGCCTTAACCCCGAGACAAATGAATGCTCCCAATCACTCAACGATGAGTCGAAGTTCGTCACGCTTGTACTTCCAGTCAGCGGAAAGTCGACCTTCTGCCTTGTAGTAGTTTCCGAGTCGGCGAATCTTTGCTTCGGTCAACTCGAGTGAACGCTTGTTGTGAAGATCACGATGATTGGTGGTGAGATGATCGATGATCGCAACTGCTTGTCGCATCAAATTCATCAAATCCTCAGGATAGGAGCCACTGAGATCATTCTCAGCGAGTACCGCTCCAATACGCTTTCCAAGAACCAACCGTACATTTGGTACTGCATGCTTGTCTCGCAAAACAATACCGATTTGAGAGGTAGTCATACCCTCTTTAGCATACTTGACAACAAGGGACTCAATCTCCTTGACATCGGTGTTTGACCATGCGGATGGCTCAGTCATGAACGGCTTTGAAGAAGCGCTTTTTCCTTTTCGGGATGAATACATTCGTGCCATATGGACCACTCGGAGCAATCTTGCGACCTGCTTACCCTTCTTAACCACATCGCTTGATTAGATTATATCTTCTGATGCATTTTAGCCAATCGACCAGGCGTACCTGCCCATTCCCAACCAGGTGCGAGACTTCTTGCCAATCCGATGGGTTTCTCATCCTGAAGCACCAATAAGTCTTGACCTCGACGAATGTTTTCATCATAGGAATCAATAATCCCAAGGTGGAGATCACCCTTCCACTTGATAGATGACTTGAGATGGATGCAGGGTAGGATTTCATGCTCAAACAGAGATGATATCGCTTCTTTGCTGAATGCAAAGCCTGCACGATCGAATAACCAAAGCGCAACTTGCTTACCATCTCTTTCTATCCTCCATCTAGGAGGCTTGCCTCTAATGCGACAGCCATCAAGCCAACCATCGCTCCCGTAGAGATAACGAGAAATACTCTTGAAGCGATCCATATTCACAGATTCGCCTTTTCGTCTACGAAGTTCGTACTCTTGTTTGCTGTGATTCACGGCTTCCTTCAAACGTTGAAGAGATGTGCGAGCGCCGGATGATTCTCCTTGACGTGTATCTATAACCTCGATTCCATCGAGATCGATTTCAACACCGCTGTGATTTATCACACATCGATAATTGTGACGTTGAACCAGTGATTGAGTCATTGATTGGATTCTTTCTAGTTCATCTCCTGTCCAATCACCCGTTACAGGAATGTCGTAGAATGCAGCGGGCCAAACATCTTCTAAATCTCTAGGAACTAGTCCAAGAGGAGAAGTGACCATGACTTCATGACATCCATTGCTTGCAATAGCCTCGATAAACTTACGATGTGATTTCGACAATCGATACGGTTTACGCTCGGAGCAGGGTAATAGAATAAGTGTGTGATCAAGACCTTCTGGCACACAATATCGTTCGGTCATGAATTCAATCCATGCACATACTTCGGGATCAAGATGGCTCTCTTGCGCCATGAATTCGATCGTATCGATTCCAGAGGGATGAGTGCGTAAAACATCAACCTTTGTGCGTACTAGAGAATCAAAATACCGCATGTGCTCAACCAAACGAGGACTGTTCAGACTCTGTTGTTGAGCAAGTCGACGTAGCGTACCCGTTTCGATCGCAGACTGAACCGAACGAATCACTTGGTGATAACGGTGTAAGGCATCTTCCATATCCAGTTTTTCATCACCCACTGGCAATCTGGGACCATACGATGTCAGTAGGTGACCTGTGCTGAGAGCAAGTCGAACACGACTCGTATCGAATAAATCAACACCGAACCAGGCAAGAACTGCTACATTGTCTGGACCGCCTAGCCCAGGAGTCCAAAGTAGTGCTCCGGGAAATCGATGCTTCAAAGTTTGAATCGCTTTCACAAGTTTACCTGGCTGAGCTGCTAGTTGAACAGCATCGAGTAAGACGACAATACTGGGTTGTAAGTCCTCATCCAAAAGCGATGAATCATGATGCAACCTTTGCCATGATACGGGTAGAAGTGGCCCCGAATCAGCAGATTCCCCTGCGTTTGCCTCATCCAAGGAGGGAGGTAGTACGTGTCCTACAGATGCTTCCATATTAGGTCCGGGGCGATCAAATGCGGGCGCAATAAGGCTATGATGTGTTGAGATTGTAATTCTAGCAGGAATGGTTCGTGTTTGTTTACAATGAAAAGCAGCAATGTCTTTGCAGGCGTCATCATCATCTTCCGTCGAGATAAACGCTGGCGTTCTCACTACTGGAGAAGAACGGTCTCCAAGCCCCCAAACCCGTCCATATCGATGGCGGTAGAGAACGGTACGACCGAGTCCTTCTGCCATGTCTTGTGCTGAGGTGGTTTGTTTTTCAAAGATGGCACTGATTAGAAAGAAAGTGTTGAAAGACTTGGGCTTCGACCCCAATTTATGGAGGATGGGGCGCATCGTACTTGGTCGATGTCAATTCTCATGTTGTTTATCCTTCTCGCTACTTATCTTCCGATGACACAAGCAGAGGATTCCTCGAATGAATTCATCGTTGATGACCGAGTACAGATGATTTCATTATCCGGAGGAGAGGTTTATCAGCAATCGATGGAAGTTGACGAAGGAACAATTGTTTCCGTTAATGTTGGTTGTAGTTCATGCGAAGTACAACTTGAGGCAGAAGATACAACTCTCATCTCATCCTCAACGGTTACGTACAAAGCAACAGAAACGATCACTGTTGAAATCAGTATTAGTTCAACCATCGCTGAAACTGTATCGACTTCATTTCTGGTTGTCGAGGATGAAAGCCATTTGAGTCAACGTCCAAGTCCACAAACCAGTATTGATCTTGTTGATTCATATCGGTGTTCAGCCCCAGAACAGTGTCTCGATATGCATCGGGGAAACCTAAAGACCATCCTTGTAGGTGATTACTCAACGCTTGGTTTTGATGCAGGAGGTGTGGAAACAGGTGCTGAAGAATACTACGGATTTTCGGTCAATGCTGATGAAGTAGTTGAACTAACACTCCACCATGCCTCAGATTCGATAAGATTTGATTTCTACTTGCAAACTGAAACTGAAGAATCACTTCTAGAGTCAGTGATTGAAACCATGACTGCAAATAATCCAAACATCATTGAAGATACTGTTTATCTTGAAATCGAAGAGGACGGACGCATCTTGGTCAAGATCTCGACCTCAGCCCAATATTCAGCATACGCCCTTCAGCGTACAATCCATGAACCGCAATTAACGATGGCTGTTGAAAATAACACCTCCCAATTTGAACAAATCGGCCATGTAGCATCGAAGAGTGCGTTCGCCCTTGATGCCACTGGCATCGTCAAACTTGCACCTGTCATCGAAGACGTTACAGCACGCCTTGCCGTTCGAATTGGAGATAGTTGGGTCACTATGCCTGATGTCACCGTCGAGCAAAATACAGTTGAGAGAATATATCCATATCCTAATACAACCATGGCAATACTAACCATTGAAAGCAATGCGCACTGGGTTGATGTCACAATCGAAAGTTTTGCTGATGGAAACACATCAATGGATGCTCCTGGTTATCGTCCATCCAGTCTAGTCGAACCAAATTGGCCTATTCTATACTCTGAAAATACCATCGTATATGAAGGCGAACTTACGCTTGCAACAATGGATGTAGCCGACCAATACCTTGTTTCAGTTGAAGGATGGGTCGATTCAGAACATCGCTTACATGTTGAAATCGATGGCACAAGTCCAGATTTGATTGCCGATGTGCAAGAACTTGATCAAGAAACCATGGAAGTATTGCAGGAATATACATTAACGCCAGACATGTTTACCTACGACATGGATCTCTACATCACTGTTGGACCAGGAATGCACCTCATCAAGTTGTATCACGCTAATGGTTCAGTTCTTGAAAATCAGACATGGGGTAATGACCTTGATGCCCCAGGATATGAAATCACCATCACAAAAGTAACCACTGAAATCGGAGAGGAACCATGGTTTGCACCATCCGATGAAGCAAAATTCTGGGGCTCAACAGTTAGATGGATTCTTGGCTTAAGCATGATGCTTCCAGCATTGTATCTCTTTTACTCGATGAGAAAAACACGACGAGATGCTGCTCGAATTGGCGCCATAAAAGAACGACTTGAACTCCTATCAAATCTCCTTGACGAAGGAAAAGAATCTCCAGAAAAGACCAGAAAATCTCTCGTACGTTCCTTACAGACGGTTGCAACACTTCCGTGGGAATCAGCAATCGCCTCATGGGGTAAGCCTGAACAATCTTACACTACCGATGGTACATCTATCGCCGTTTGGAATTTGGATTCCCGTCTAGCAAAATCGTTAGGAAATTGGCCTATTCTTGTTGGGTTAAATACCGCATATGAGACCTGGGGAATAGCTGCTTTTAGATTCGATGCACCCTATGGCCAAGCACTGAGCGTTGATCATGTCGAACCGCGGCTTTTACACCAAGGAGAAGAGGTATTCATCGATACCATTGCCAAGGGAACTACGATATTTCTCACCATCGATTTGTCGGGAGATGCAACACAAGTAGATATTGAACTCAATGGCCATGTTGAAGGAGTTCCGCGCGGAATGCGAATTCCTACAACTCTAACACGATTTACTGAAGCGGAATAATCATTCATTCGCTCTTCGTTCAGCAGCATCATCAAGAATACGTTGAACTTGATCATCTGGGTTAAGAATAGACTTCATCGATTCTAATTGCTTTTTATCCGCCTTTGAAATTTTATCAGGAACATGGAGTTTTAGCAATACGACTACGTCACCACGGCCACTTCTCCTCATGTGAGGAAGACCTCGTTTCTTGATTTCGATCGTATGGCCTGCAGATGATTTAGCAGGGATAACAATGTCCAATTTCTTTCCATCAATATGATCGATTGTAACCTTCGTTCCAAGGACGAGATCAGGATAACCTAGTGGCAGTGACATAATCAAATCAGAACCGTTTCTCTCAAACCAAGGATGTGTCAATACTTCTATTTCGATGAGAAGATCACCATGCGAGCCTTGACCACGATCAGCGGGTTGTCCTTGACCGCGCAATCGAAGTCTAGTACCATGTTCCGCCCCAGGTGGAACATTGAATCGAATGGTTTTAGCTTCGATACGATGCCCTCGACCCGAGCAATCGGCGCAAGGCGATTCTATGATAGAACCGCTTCCACCACAATCTCGACAATCTTGAATCACCTCATTGACGAATGGACCTATTTGTTGACGAACTCTGACACGCCCTTGACCTTGACAGTTTGTACATTTAGTGGTACTTCCATCCTTTGCTCCAGAGCCACTGCATGTCTCACATTCAGCAGGAAGATCGAGTTCAATTGATTCTTCACTCCCTGTAATAACAGTAGCCATCTCAATGCTGTGACGAACGAGAATATCAGAACCTTTACGCTCACGGGTACGTCCTCGTCCACCGCCAAAAAATCCGGAGAAGAAATCACCTCCAAGAAGATCCTCGAGATTGATATTGAATCCTCCACTAGAAAAGCCAGCAAATGGGTTTCCAGCAGGACCATCATGACCGAATCGATCGTAATGCGCTCTCTTCTCAGCATCAGAAAGAACCGCATACGCTTCCTGAATTTCTTTGAATTTCTCTTCAGCATCAGGCTCTTCACTACGGTCAGGATGATACCTTCTAGCAAGTCGTCTGAAAGCATTCTTCAGATCTTTTTCCGTTGCTGAACGATCAACATCGAGAACTTCGTAGTAGTCTCGTTTGTCAGCCAACGTTCCACCTAACCCACGCCAACAGGCGCTCCACTAAAACCTCACGTTGAAATTAGACCGCCAATGATGTACCGCACGATTCGCAATATCTCTCCGAAGGAGGATTGCTCGCACCGCATGAAGGACAACCACCGGAAAATACTCCTGTCGAAACAGAGGCAACACCACCACTCAGCATCGCTAAATCCTCAATCGACTCTTTTCGCTTGATAGGTTCTAAAGGTGGTGTTTCGATTGATGTTGTTGAAATTATTCCACCATCATCACTCATCGAGGTCATAGTCAAATCATCATTTGAACGGGAAGCTGGAGCCAGTGTTTCTTTAATCGGAGCGACAGGGCGTTGTGCAATTACAGGTGTTTGTTGAGCATTCGAACGAAGACGAGCAAGACGTTGTTCCTCTCGCTCAGATGCTTTGTCTTTTCCAAACAAACTGAAGATTCCATCGATGATTTTGTCCATCCAACTTATTCTTCGGACCGAACCTACCGTCGAGTCAGTAGATTCATCCATCTCAGCCCCATCACCACTCATTCGACGAGTTGCTTTTTGCACGAAACCTTGCTCAGTAAGCATTTGAATTTCCGATTTATCATCTCGATCAAGTTCCAACTCTGGTTCCTCTCGGTCAAATGAACCGATCTTTGAATTCAGATTCTCCTTGTTGAGTTGAGTATCGGTTTGTAACGGAGTGTCCCGTTCCCATACTCCTTTTGCTTCAGCATCATAGACGTGTTTCATCTTCTTCATAATTTCAGAACGACGGTATTCATGATCCTTAGTAACACGGGTGCGGCGCAACAATGTGTAACCGATGAAGACTCCTAGAGCATACCAAATCACCGTATAGATCCATGATAGAGCAAGAATATCACTCAATGGAGTGACGATGATATGGAGACTGCCCATGATGAGGAGTGGTAACGCAAAGAGTCCGAGTGAGGATGCCTGTCGCGTTGCCATAACATCGACTCCGTAGTTTTCTTCTTATGCATTCGCCTTGGTTGTTTCATCATCGATCACGAGATGCACGACCTTTTCGTAGCAATCCATCAATGAGGCCAAGTGTAAATCCTGTATGGAGCAAGATGAGGGAAAAAGGAACCCCTACGACATGACTGATACCTTTTTTGAAATGAGATAGACCCGTAAGAAGAAGAACTCCCGCATAAGCTAGTATTGGAATCATGGCTGCATTAGGATTCACAACAAACAGAATTGACGTAGCGATTAAACCAAGCAATGGCAGAAGTTCTCGGAGAACCAAGCGGCGAGGATGTTTCAACAGAACTTTTGTTCTCCAAAATCCGTAACGATGGCTCATCAAAAACCATGATTTGAAGGAGTTCCTTCTACGCATTTTAACGACAATATCAGGTGTTCTGAACAATGTGAATCCTGCCTTCACCAATCGCATACTCAAATCACTGTCTTGACTGGTTAGGAATGATTCATCCCATCCGCCAATGGCCTCTAGTGCTGTACGGCGATGTAGAGCAAAGGCTGGTACGTTAGTCGGTCCTTCTTCATCGAAAGTAGAAAATTGGCCTGTACTCCCGCCAAGTGGACTAGTTAAGGTCGAATCGATGACCGATTCAATCATTCCCTGTTCGGACTCACTGCCAACGACTCGACAACCAAGACCTGCAAGTTTAGGATGATCTTTCTCCAATCGATTCCAAGCTGCCTTCAACTCAAAAAGATGGTTTGGAACAACCTCGATATGGCCATTGAATTCAAGGACGTGTGTGATACTGTTGGGAAGTTGTTGAAGCGCGAGGTTACGTGCATGTGGTACGAAGCGACCAGGATTATTGAACAAATGAATTTCAGGATACTGATTGGGTTTCAATCCTTCCTGAATAGTACGTATAATCTCTTTCGTTGCATCGCTTGAACCACCATCGAGTACTATGATTATGTGTTCCTCTGCTGGAAGCGATTGCTGAAGTAAGGATTGCAAACATGCCTCGATGTGGTCCTCCTCATTGAGAACGGGAATAACCGTTGCCAACCAAGGATCCGATGTTCGCATTGTATGGCTCTGTTGCAAATCTGTTTTGATACTTCACATTCACAAGCAGGTTCAAAAGCGGTTTCTCCTTGCTAAGCCTATGGACCTGAAACCGTTGGCTTACAACGGACGAGACGAGGGTATCGAGATTTCTCTACGTACAGAACTACGTCCAGGTGATGACGTCAAGAATGTTGTAACTGCCATTCATTCTCTGTTTCCTGATGCAATCGTTGAAGAATTTGAAGCGGAAACATTCCCGAGTAAACAACTGGCTGAGATCGTATGTGATCACCTCTCCTTCGAGGTGTTTCTTGAGATATTAAGGAAACAGGCCATTCTTGACACTGCGATGGATGCAATGGGTCAAAATATCCAGGAAAATCAAACCATATTTAGAATTTCTCGGTTGGCTGCATTCGCAGGGAAAATCGCTTTTGTTTTCGATGATATGCCGCTCGGAGGATGTTTTGAAATTCATCTCAAAGGAGTGGGTTTATCCGATTGGATCGAAGCATGTACGTGGCATTCGGGGCGACAACATATTCCAAGACAATTACATGATGAGGTTGCAATGGATGCAACTGGAGAAGCATCCACATGGCATCAATAATGTTGCTTGAGTATATCTTGTACGATCGGTATGTCAGCTTCTAACCAATCAAGATTTAGGTCAACTTCCGAAGAAATCCATTTCATTTCACTGTGGACGCTGAGTTGTAAATTTTCAAGATTGGATGACTCGACTAGGAAGCCATGAATTTCAACATGAAGGAAGGGATAATTGTGCTGCCACACTCCTGCTTTCTTGATTATGTTTGCATCAATGGACAACTCTTCATTGAGTTCTCTCAATAGGGCGTCTTCTGGAGTCTCATTCACTTCAATTGTACCTCCAGGAAATTCCCATTTCCCTGCTTTTGGTTCATTTTCTCCCCTTTTCATTGCCAAAAAGCCTTGATCGGAAAGAAAGATTCCTGCCGCAACTTGAATCGATGGTTTGTATAGCATATGTGAAAGCATGTTGCGAACGAGTTTCATAGCATCCGCAATTGACAAATGATCGCTTGAAGGCAAATGTAGGAAGAGACAAGGTATTGCAAATTTATGCTGGTTAAGCGCTTCATGAGTTCTGTAATAGGTCTCATTACAAATATACTGACCAGCATCCAGAGATAGTTCAATGTCCACATCCCATTGCTCAATGTTCCATTTCTTGACAGGTACTGGTGTGTGTAGATCTCCACTTCCACTCAAAGCAATACCCTGTTCTTGTCGACCAGAATTATCAGGAATTCGCATATCTAGGAGATCTTGAGCACGAACCTCAATGCGAGGTCGAATGCATTCTCCACAAAGACCCAAATGTAGTATAGCATCCCATTCTCGGCTTCCCAATTCATTTGCAGTCCAGCGAGATCCCTCTTCATCAACAGATAAAACATGTTTTTCAATCGAAACCTCACTCGAACCCCTCCCAAATGGATTTTTGATTGGAATTAATGATGGAAACGAATCAACAATTGTCTCAGTTGGATTCACATCATGATCTCCAAAGGGGCCAAACCCTGTTAGAAGAACTCGTGGCATGATGTACCCTAGAGTTGAATGTTCTTGATTTTGCTGACAAATTGGCAACAGATTGACAAACCAAAAGATGAACCAACACATGAGGCGTATGACTTCAACAGGTCAATCTGAAGTAAAGCCGTGGCGTCTCGTCACTGAAATTTGGCGAGAAATATTTCTCGGCGTCGGCATGTGGGGGGCTTTTCGTCCAATTTTTGCAGCACTCCTAGCAGCAATTCCCGGATTGTTCCTAGGTCAACATTTCAACAGAAAGCATCGACGTGCTTTTGATTGGACATTGCTACAAATTCCTCTTGCATTAACAATCGTCCTTTACATTCCTCTTTGGCTGTGGTCGATTTACGATGCGTGGCGAGATGCTACAGTCATCGTATCCAATGCACAACAATCTAAGGAGTCCACAGTTGGTCCGAAGTTGTAATATCTCCTGACTTCATTCCTTCTAAATCATCGAGATCATCTTGGTCAAATTCAGTTGGTAAATCACCACTGAACCAAGCGCTGATGGTCACGGTCTCTACCGCCCAGTACATGACTGAGTCTTCATTATTTGAATGACCAGGATGCTCTGAATCCTCATGATCTGCGGGAGATGTATACACAAGATTGACTAGACCAAGAAGGTGTCCAAACTCATGGACCATGACACTGTTCTCGATATCTTCATCAGAGATTCTCGGATTGAATATCGAGGTTGCATCGTCGATCGAGTCCGAGAATAGAGCGATTGTGGACGCATCAACCGCTACGCCAAGAACGCTCTCATCAGAATACTTTCCTTCCGGCATAATCACATGCCAACGAAGAACGGATGTCTGTGGAGAGGAATCCATTGTCTCATGACCAATGTCACGGACCTTATCCGCAGTCCAAGTATTCGTTTCAGAAAAGTCCACTTCGTTCAATTCAATTCGAATACCGTCTGGCTTATCACAAACCTGTCCAAGTCGTTCTTTCAAAAGACTGACCGTTGATGATTCTGGATTGTAACCAGGTGCGTGATCAATTTCAATCACCAACTCCCTGTAAGCATCATCACGTAAACATGCAAGTGCCAAACCTCCGGGTACACCCCATGACTCTCCAAGAATTTCTTCAATCTCGGACGTACAACCAGCCATTGGAATCGAGAGCATCATGCAGGATAGGAAAAAGCCAGTCAATCGTCTGTTGCTCATATACTGGCCACATCCTCGCTCTTCTAAAATTTCACTTACCATTCATCGGGAAGTTCGAGTGGAGAGAACAACTGGCCAGGTCCCGTTGCTTCTGCAAGCTGTTGTCGAACTAGTTGTTCCCATGCTCGCAATGCTAAGATTGCTTCAACCAAATCCATCTCCATCTCAACAAGTGTCACACGAATGAGTGTTGATAGAATATCCATCCTATCTTGATCAACAATTTTCAGCACTTTTTCGACATCGAATGAAACGGAGCTTTCGTTTATTTCTGCCATTGATTCAATCGGCCATGGATGAGCAACTCGATCACTAATTGTAGCATCTGTTTTGGAAACATAATCATTCAAAGAACCTAACAACCCCTGAATATGGTGTTGTAATACAAGCGCAACTTCGGAAACAGGCATTGTCAACTGGCCAATCAAA